>JAUWXQ010000001.1 GCA_030616305.1 Hadesarchaea archaeon | reverse complement strand
GATGAACTTACTCTCCAGCTGAGCCCCTCTACTTATGAAGCGGCAATTCGAGCACCATGAGGTCGCGCGCCACCACCGTGTTCGGAAAGACCTGTCGCGCTTGCTCGAGGAGTACGGAATCGTCTTCGTATCTCGAGCTTATGTGAAAGAGCACGAGCCTTTTCACCTCCGCACGCTTCGCGATTTCAGCTGCCCCTTTGGGAGTTGAGTGAGCGCTCTCGGCGGCCTTATCAGCTAAATCATCTGCGAGCATACAGTCGTGGATCAGTACATCGGCTCCCTTGGCAAGCTCGATGAGTTGCTTGCTGAATCCCGTATCTCCCACATAAACCACTTTCCGTCCCGGCCGTGGAGGGCCCATCACCTGCTCAGGTTTTACCACCTGCCCGCTGCGCAACTTGAGGGTTTCTCCTGATTTGAGGCGCGAAAAATCCGGACCAGGTTTCACCCCCAAAGCCACCGCTCGCTCGGGATCTAAGCGGCCGGCCCGTTCGTCTTCCACCAGTGCGTAAGCAAGGGAGGGCACTGGGTGGTCGACATCGGATGTCAGGATTCGGTAGCCCTTGCGGCGGAGCTCGGCCCCGGGCTCCAGCTCGTGCACCTCAACATCGAAGGTGAGGGTGTAGTGGGGTATCTGGAGGTATCTCTCGATCCGGTCGCGTTCGCCCGCAGGACAGTAGACCTCGAGCGGTCGCGTGCGGTCCATCAACGACATCGTCTGGACGAGTCCCGCGAGCCCTAGGAAGTGGTCGCCGTGCAAATGGGTTATGAAAATTGCATCGATCTTCATGGGACTGAGTTTTGCTCTGGCCATCTGGCGTTGCGTCCCCTCAGCGCAGTCGAAGAGGAGGAGTTCCCGCTCGCGCTTCAAGGCAATCGCAGGCAATCCTCGCTGGACGGTCGGAATACTTCCACTCGTGCCGAGGAAAACCAGCCTCATCCTTTCTTCCTCCTAAATACGTAAATCCGCCGCGTTAAGCTCCGATGCACCCGTTGTTCATGACGCTCTATCTTCCGCAGCCCGGCTCCGTTGGCAATGTCCTCGAGTTCTAGCTCGGCGGGTGAGGTCACACACAGATATCCTCTGCGTTTGAGCACCCCGGCCATCGATGGCAACGCCTCCTTGTAGAGATCCTCCAATCTAGCCCCGCCAGTCGTAGCTTGGCGGCCATACGGTGGATCGGTCACAATTGCGTCCACCTCAAGTGCAGGGAGCTTACGCGCGTCCCCCACCATGAGCTGGAAGTCCTTTATTCCGATGGCCTCGAGATTACGGCGGGCTCCATCGATCATCTCTCGCTCGATGTCTATACCCACTAGCTTCGCCCCGATCAGCCCTCCCTCGAGCAGGATCCCACCGACCCCACAGAACGGATCTAGGAGGGTACCTCTACGAGAGGTCCTAGCTAAGTTGACCATGCAGCGAGCGAATGCGGGAGGGAGGGTGCTCGGGTGAAAAGCAGGTCTAGAAGTCGGGTGGCGTTTTATGAATTGGCTTCGATCCACCCGCGCGGCAGTTATTCCAAACACGCACCGCTCACCTGTTAACACGCCTAGAAGCTCGACGTCTGGGTGCGCTAAGTCCACCTTGAACTCGACTTCCCCCACCACGAGTTCAGCGAGTCGCTTCGAGAGCCCGAGTGTGTCGATGGAGGGGGCGCTCCTTCGCACGCGTTTGATGTGGACGGCGAAGCTCTTGCCATGCGGAATCAAGTCGACTATGTCTGAGCTCCCCACTGCACTTAGCATTTCCTCTTCGGTGGCGTCCGATGTGCACAGGTGAAGACATATCCCCCGAGACATCGCCAAGCGGGAAGCAATAGACCCTGGATTTGCCTTGGTCTCGGCTATCAACACTTGGTCGAGCTGTTCGACAATTTTAAATGCCCGATGTTCAGCTTGGATGGCGGCCACGGCCTCAGCTGCCGGGAGCGTCGGGTGCTCCCCTGAAAGCACGAACATTAACCTTTGCATGATAAGACCCTAGTGAATCACGTTGGCGATCAGGGGTGCGACCGAAACCGCGCTCACCCGATGTTCTATGGTGTCGGTAGCGATCACCTGTTTGATCCCTGCGGCCCGAATTCTCTGGAGGGCCTTCCCAGCAAGCACGGGGTGAGTACAAGCAGGGTAAATACCACGTGCATGCTGACGCCGAAGGATTTTAGCCGCCTCTATGATGGTCCCCCCCGTGCTGATGATATCGTCAACAATCACCACATCTCGGTTGGCCACACTCAGGCGCTTGGGTTGGGTGACGACCTTTTCAGGGGTAACCCTTTGCTTTTCGAGGTGATCGTACTCGACCCCCATTTCCAGCGCGATTTGCTTGGCACGCTCGCTCGCCCCTCGGTCCGCGCCTATGACAACAGGGTTTTTGAGTTTGAGCCCGTTGAGGTACCGGCCCAACAAGGGCATCGCAGTGAGGTTGTAGGCGGGAATCGAGAAGTTTCTTGTGACCTCCTCCTGGTGCACATCGACAGTTATGAAATCGTCAGCTCCCGCATGCTCGATCAACTTGCACACCGTGCGGATGCTTATTGCCTCCCCCGGCTTGAATTGCTTGTCCTGTCGAGCGTAGGCGAGATATGGCACGATTGCGGTAACACGCTCGGCCCCTAAATCCTTGGCAGCCCCGAGCAAGAAGCAAAGCTCGACTAGGTTGTCGTTTTGAGGATAGCATGTCGACTGAACGACCAACGCGTGCTCGCCATTCAACTCGGTGGGTATCCGTGTGTAAAGCTCGCCGTCAGGGAAGCGCCACAGCGTGGGTCTAACCAGCTGACATTTGAATTGCTTCGCTACACGGGCCGAGAGTTTGGGCGAGGCCGAACCTGCTACGACTAACATAGGAGCTCCTTCGCAATTCTTTAGACCAACTTCTTTAAATATTGTGTTAGGTATCTCCATGTGGCGGGTTTTCAGGCCGGATGCGGCGGCGGTGCTTCACGATAAAAAGGCGCGCAAGTCTCTGGCTCGCTATTTCGCTGTCATGGAAGGTAAGCTTCCGGCACGTTTTCTCGTGTGTAAACGTGTGGAGGTGAAGATTGATTTATCAACAAGCGATGAGGAACTCTGGCGTGCTCACGAGCGGGGATTGAAAGAGTTCCGCAGATTGCTCTCGCGCATCGATGAAGGGAAGGTAAAGCTTGAAGAGCTGAAACAGCCCGATGTTTCGCTACTCGACCTGAAAGTAGAACTTGCCAAGAGAATTTTAAAATCCTGCCACTTCTGCGAGCGACGGTGCGGAGTCGATCGGACAGCCGGAAAGACCGGTGTGTGCGGGGTAGGCGAACGGTCTCGGATAGCTTCAGAGTTCATGCATCATGGGGAAGAAAGTGTTTTGGTGCCATCTTATACAATTTTCTTCAATGGTTGTACGTTCAAGTGTCAGTTCTGCCAAAATTGGGACATCAGCCAGTTTCCTGAGTCTGGGGTCGAAGTTTCACCAAAAACGTTGGCTAAACTTACTGAAGAAGCAAGAAAAAATGGAGCAAGAAACGTAAACTTTGTTGGTGGTAACCCTGACCCTAATTTGCACACGATTTTAGAAACGCTAAACGAATGTGAAGTAAGTCTCAGTTCAGTGTGGAATTCCAATATGTACTATAGCCTTGAGGCCGCTAAGCTTCTATTTGGCACTCAAGATGTTTATCTTACCGATTTCAAATGGTATCAAAATAGTTGTGCACTTCGTTATTCAAAAGTGCCGAAATATCTCGAAATAGTCGCGCGGAACCACCGGCTGGCGTTCGCTGATTCCGAGCTCATAATTAGACACCTAGTCATGCCCAATCATGTCGAGTGCTGCACAAAACCGATTTTGAAGTGGATAGTCGATAATTTGGGCCCGATGGTCAGAACGAACATAATGGATCAATACCGCCCTTGTTACATGGCAGATAAATATCCCGAAATAAACAGGCACATAACCTCCGAGGAGTACGGAAAGGCCCTAGAAATCGCTAAAGAGGTAGGGCTGCAGAATCTTGAACATTAATTTTAACTAGTGTGGTTCAATGCAAATCCATCAAATCGGCGGCTTGGGATTCGACTCAAACATTTATCTGATCATCGACGAGGTCATCGCGCTCATCGATGCTGGAACTGGTATGAACTTTGAAACGGTCACGCGAAATATGGGCAAATTCAATCTAAAGCCAAACGACATAGAACTCCTCATCAACACCCACTGTCACTACGACCACGCAGGAGGCGACCATGACTTCGTCAAGGCAGCAGGTTGCGAGATGGCTATTCACGAGCTCGAGGCTGAGTTGCTCCGAAAAGGTGACCAAATCATCATGCTTGTAGGGAGCTTATTTGGCAGGAAAATACTTGAACCTATTGAAGTATCGCGCGAGCTTCGCGAGGGTGATTTAATCAAGCTTGGTGAACTTACGTTACAAGTCCTCCATACTCCTGGCCACACTGCAGGTAGCATCAGCTTATTTGAACCAAACCAGCAACTCTTGTTCTCTGGTGATACAATTTTCAGTGAGGGTATTGGCCGCGTTGACTTGCCAACTGGTAATGCAGAAGCGATTCATAATTCAATAATGCGGTTGGCAAAACTAAAAGTGCAAAAGATGTATCCCGGACACGGACCTATCACCGAGGAGAACGCTCATGAACACATTCTGAAAATGGCTAAAATCGCCTTTGATCTCAGGTGAAACACATGTGGCTCATCGCGCTCTTGCTACTTTTCATCTCTTTCATCCTACTGTTCTCCTTAGTCGCTTCGTTCTTCGCTGGGGCGATATGGTCTCCAACTCCGATGAAAACCGTGCGCAAGATGATGGAGATCGCAGAGGTCAAACCAGGCGAGAAGGTTTACGATTTGGGCTCGGGAGATGGCAGGATAGCAATAGCTGCAGCGAGGAAATTTCGGGCCACCTCGGTCGGCATAGAGATAAATCCATTTTTGGCCTTGCTGGGCAAATTAAAAATCGCTGCGGGGAGGATCGGGAGTTCGGTGAAGTTTATCTGGGGGGATCTTTACAAACACAGCCTCCGAGATGCAGATGTCGTTGCCGTTTACCTCTCACCGCAGGGAAACAAAAAATTGAAGAAAAAACTCACGCAAGAGCTCAAGCGAGGTGCTCGAATCGTCTCCCATCGCTGGCGATTCAAAGGATGGGCGCCTACAAAAGTGGACGAAAAATACAATATTTACCTTTACGTGATGGGTGAGTCGGACAGCGGCGAGTAATAATATTTCAAATACTTACCTTGACAAATCTGATTGATTCAATGGGGCCGCGCGAGGTCTTGAACAAGCTGAAGTGGGGTGGCGCGAGCGAGCTACGGAGCGCCAAGGTGACTATCATTCACCGAGATGCCCCCGACGACAAACGTGCGGTCGAGGGTGCGGAAATCCTAAAACTCGGACGCGGCTTCATGCGTGTGGTTTCGCCCGAGGGAGAGGTTGAAATCCCCTACCATCGCATATTGCAAATAGAAGTACGAGGCGAAATTCTCTGGCGGAAGACCTAGACATCACATAACTATCTTTATCAGAGCAGCGATTCCCGCGGTCGCTCCGGCAAACAATACCATCTTAAAGCCTGAAAGCGCGAGGTTTTCCCTTGAGACCTTGCCGATGTAGATCCCGAGGGAGAAGAAGAGCGCGAGTGTCACAGCTACTGACCACCCCAACGCTAGAAGCGCGGGCAGAATGAAAAACGGCAGTACGGGGATTATCGACCCGCCGATTGTCGCCAACCCATCTATCACGCTACTCGAGAGGATCCTCTCCTCTGTCTTTCTGTATAACTTGCTGTTCTTGATCGCGCCACGTTTGAGCATTGCTCGTTCGACACTCTCTAGTTCCTTGTGAGCAACGGTTTTCTCGGCTGCGAATGCTCCGACGATATTTGAGAGTCCATTCGCGATTCCACCTCCAATTCCGGCTGCTACAATAATTCGTGTTGCTTCCTGGCTTAGTCCGATAGCGACACTAGCGCCGATAACTATACCAAGCGTGGACAGAGAACCATCAATTAGACCACGGATGAGATATCTGACCATCGAGCCCAGGTTCCTCCAGTTTAATCTTTGCGGTGGCTCATATTAAATTAAACTCGTGTCAAAAAGTAAAGAGTAGGGCTGTTTTCCCTTTATAAACAACCCGCACACAAAGCCTTGACGGGACTATTGGGGCCAAGCCTGACCACATCCGACATCATTCGTTCTATGATGCGTGCAGGATATCCACCTTACGAGATCTATGACGTGCTTTCAGGTGTCGGCATCCCTGGGGACCAAGTGCAGCTCCTCATCGATCGCGTGGCGGCCGAGTTTCATGATGCAGGACTCGAGCCGCAGCCTTCACGCTTAGCAAAAGAGGTTCAGAGTATTTTTAGAATCGAGTTGGATGAAGCACTGGAAAATGTTTCGCTGCGCATGAGTTCAGTTTCCCGCGAGATGGAGTTAATCAAAGTTGAGCTTGAAAAATTGAGTAAACGTGTTATCGACCTTCAGAAATTAATCGTTGCACTACCTACATGATATCAAAAACGGTCTCAGGCTGATTACCACAACTCTTATCCTGAATGGCTCCTCGGGCATTTCCCACCGGTACGCGAGCGATTTGTGGACATAGTCGGTTCCGTGAAGACGCGGCAGCGTAGGGTTATCAAAGTCGAATATCTTCTCGGTTGCCCCGGACTCCATCTCAAGCGTGGTCTCCCACTGCCCCCACCAGAGTGTGACTCCTATGAACCAGAGAGGGATGGGCGTTGCGGTGGGGGAGCCGAACCAACCAGCGGGATCCTCGCGTCTGTGAGTTATGCTCCTCACATCGAACTCGTGGAAGACCGAGAGCCCGGGCGATGGATTGATCGGCGCGAGAGGCAGGAGTTCGTAAAACTCCTCACGGTCGATGTCGAACTCCAGCGGGCTCTCCCCCAACCTCGAACTCAATTCTTCACTGATCTCGAATTCTTGGAGCTCGGCGGGAACTGGCTCGTAGGATTGCGAGAGCTGCTTCATTTCGTTGAGGCTGCCTTTCGCTCCTTCCAACACGAGTTTCAGCGCGCCAATCGTCCCGCTGATTTCATCGTCAATGTAAACAGGTGCTCTTTCCTCAATGGGTTGGGGCGGATCTCCCTCGTAGCTCGTGAACGTGACCCATCGTTGCGAGCTAGGTTCGGAGAGCAGGCCTTCGGTTGAAGTTGTGACCTGCTCGAGAAGCCCGTCCAGCAAGGCCCCTAGTCCACCGGCGGCGAGTTCCGCTGAGGCGTTGGTTATGGCCCGTTCCAGCTGTGAGAGTTTCGCCAAGGCCCCCTCTACTCCCCACTCCACCTGCTCCTCCAAAGAGGGATAACCCGCGTCTAGCGTCCGAGATGTGAGGCTCTGGTATAAGGCGGCCATCACCACATCGTTCGGCGCGGATTCGGTGATGAATTCCAGCAATTGGTCGAACTGCTCATCCACATCGGAAATTTCACCTCGCGCATCCACAACGCTTTCGATAGCGTTCCTGAGCAACCCACGGATGTCTTCCAACACCTCTTCCAAATTTTCGACGTTCTCGGAGAGCCGTGCTGCTGCATCCCTCGCCAGCCCGACATATCTTTTCGTTTCTTCTAGGCGGGCCGTCGCACCCCCAATAGCGCCGAGAGCACGGTCGATGTAACCACACATGCTGTCCACGTCGGCGGCGCGGATTGGCGTGACCACAACGGTGCGATTATTCAACTCAGTGAGCAGACCACCTGCCCCACCCACACCCATCGCACCAATCAACCCTTCCGCTGCCGCCCAGTAGTCGGAGGAGCCAAATGTATTGAACTCATGGATGGCCCAAGCAGTTTCAAAGAACGCTTGGCTGCGGGAATCGCTGAGCTCCACCTTTCCGCCCAGCCACGCCCCGCCCCAGGCTGAGAGGTATTCCGCTATCCCCCACCAAGTGCAGATATCGCCGCGCCTTTCCACGAACTCGCCCATGCGCTCCTGGAGCAGGAAGTAACGGGAGTCGACGAACACTTCAATGTATCCTAGCGAAAGCACGAGTGAGAGGGAATTGTCACGGGACCTGAGTCTTAGTCTGGTCCCTTCCGGTAGCTCCACCCGCGCCAGTACGTACCCTCCTTCGATTTCTTCAAGATCTATGCTGGGCCATGCGCTTGAGTCCGGCACATCCAGCTCGACGCGCGAGTCGTGGTACGTATAGGCCGGCCCGATTTCGGCCACGCGCTCGGCAAAATACGCGGTTGCGAGCTGCTCGATGGCGCGCTTCCTGGGAGTATCACTGTAGTCGTCTGCACGCTTGCTCACCTCCCAGAGCGCTTGGTAAACAGCGTGCTTCAGGGCGGCTTTTAGATCGCCTTGGATCCCTGCAGCAGTCGTCAGGAGCGCCGAGTCCGAGATGTCGTCCACAATGCCAAGCGAGCGCTGATGCCTCGACCATGCAGCATGGCCGACCATCCCGAGCACGAGCAGCACTATGAGGGCACCCGCGGCGCTGAACGGCATGAATCCCCGCTCCCTCATCGCGACCACAGCTCCAAAGTCACTTCGATGATGGGGTCAACCTCCAAATCCTGCCCGAACAAGTCAATGTCCAACATTTCCTCGATGCGCCGCGTTAGCTCCTCCTCCGATGCCGGCAACGAGAGCATCATGGTCTCGGAGCAAAGCTGGGTTCTAGCTTGGGCTAAATCCTCTATCTCGGTTTCGAAGTGAACTCGTGCAAATTCTAGGCCGATGGGTTCGGCCCTCGCACGCAGGCGGTAGCTGAAGCGTCCGCCGATTATTCGATCCAGCGCTGACTTGAGAAATCCCTTGAGTTCCTCGTTCATATCTTGATTTGGCTGCGGGAGCGTGAAGTCTGCACCCCTTGCCTCCACGCGCAGGTTGAGAAGGGCATCCTCAGCGAGCAACTGTGCGAGGGTCTTGTGGCGCAGTTCACGTCTCGCCGAACCTTCGGTCACTGAGAGGCCCCATTCAGACGTGCTGAACTCGTATCCGAAACCACCGAACTGGTCGGCAGTCGTGTTCTGGAGCGAACGCAGGGTGCTCTGCGCGAAGCTGGAGGCATACCGGGTGCTATCAGCCCTTGGGTCAACCGGGCTCGCCCCCGCCAGCAGTAGGGTGGCAGTAGAGAGCAGGAGGGCGAAGACGAGCATATCCGCGATGTATCCGAATCCTCGTTCCTCCATCTAACCTCTCCATACCCGTACCGAGAGCGCACATGGGGCCGCCGAGCTCTGGTCTTGGGCCACGATAACAGGTAGAGCAACTCCGACGGGCGGTGAGAAATACCCTTCAAGCGCGTTTGGCTCGGAGCCGTGGGCGAAAAGGAGTTCTCCCTCAAGGGTCCTAACTTCAACTCGCAGGTTTATCCCTTGCAGGACCAAAATTCGGGAATAATTTTCAAGTCGTTCGTGCGAGAGTTCCAGCAGCCCAAGCTGGTCGCCCTGCCCCATGAGTACTTGGTCCCTGAGTCGTTCGGCGATATCGAGTGCTAGGTCGAAATCCTCGGATGCGTTCCGCCGCTCCACATAAACGTGGTAGGAATGAGTCAAGGCAGCGACGAACACGACGACAAGTCCTGTGACGACTAGAACCGAAAATAAATCTTCGCCAACCGAAAATCCCACTTACACCAACTCCAGCTGAATCGCGTCAGCTTTTCTGAGATGAATTTCGCGCGGGTTTTTCATCGTGAGCGTGAACTCCCCCCCGTTCACTTGGTTTGTAAGCATGAGCACGCGCTCGACCTCGTCCTCCGCGATAACGTGCACACGAACCACCTGCACCCCGCTGCCTCGCTCACCCGTCACCACCACCTCGAACTGCTGAGGAACTGCTGGCAGGCCTCTCCACATCTCAGCTTCACCGGGCAGGGAATCTGCGGCCTCGATGGCGCCAGCGATGGCATCAGCGAGTTGAGTTAGGTCCTCTCGCTCGGCGAGGCGCCCGAGGCTCGCGTGCATCGACAGAGCCACCCCGAGGAAGGCCAAAGCCGCTAGCGCGACGCCGATTTTACAGAGCAAGAAACTGGCTAGTAGCCCCTGGTCGTTCACTCAAACCACCGTAGCTCTAGGAAGCACCTTCCATCTGCCCCGCGCTTGAGCTCGATGAGATAACTGCCGCTACCTAGTTGAGGCTCAGGAGCAGAAATTGGCAGGAGGAGGACATCGCTCCTTATGACTTCTCCATCCATCACGAGCTGCACGAATTTCCCGTCCAAGATGATTGAACTCTCGCCAAGCTCAAGCTCGACAAGTTGAATACTGCCCACTCCTCCCGCGCTGAGCATCCGGGCCCGCTCGACGAAGAGGTTGAAACCGTCTATCGCCCGCTGCCGATTGCCGAGCCTTTGCGCCTGGTCGAGGCAAGCGACCCCTATCGCCAAGGTGCTCGCCCCTAACATCGCGCCGAGTAGTAGCACTACGGGTAGGGATTCCACGCCCACGCTCTCGCGCCGCATAGTTAGTCCCACTACCTTTCGACCGCAGCTTGGGCTTCCCATGGGGAAAAGCATGTTTGGACCTGAATTTTCACTGATTAAGCCTATAGAATGCGTCAAAGGAGAAAAAAGTGCCTTCTCCCTTGAAAAGCAATTAATGTATTTATGCGACATACAATATGAGAGAGGATAAAAATGGGAATTTCTGAAATTTTGATAGTGATTGCAACTGGGATAATTATCTCTTTTGTAGTGTATGTACTCGTTGAACTTTTTGCTGGCCCGGAATTGCGATTTAGAATAAAGTACCGCAAAAAATGGCTTAGTAAAATCATTAGAAATCCGCATATCAAAACGATTTTAACGACTAAAACAAATGATTTGACCGATGAGAATTTAATTCTTAATGAAATTAAGGAGTCTATTAAAAAGGAGCTAAAAAACGAAGGTTTCGAATTAGAGCCTCGGGGGGAGGATTTTAAATTTAATTTCGAAAGCGGTAAAACTGAGATAGATGCTGAAGTCATGCTTGCTTTCGAACCTATGGGAGATAAAGTAATTATTTCAGGAATAGATGCGAATCTTACAGCGTTATGTGGATACAAAGAATTTGTTGGCCACATTTTAGACTTGGTAACGGCGGCGGAGAAGATAGAAGAATGTCTAAGAAAGGTTATTAAGGACGCAAAGTTTGAGAAAAGAAGTCTGGTTTGTGAGCTGAAAAACATATATGAGTTAACAGGAGTCTTATCCGGACTTGAGTTAAGCTCCCTCGCCGCGAAAATTGAAGATAAGTACTCGATTGACCTATTTGGAGATAAAATAATAGCTTATGGTAACATAGACCAAAATGTCGCATCAATATTGCGAAAGATGATCACAGTATACCTTTAATGTCGATAATTAATGTTTTTACAGCAGAGAAAAGATCTTACTTTTTACAAATTGTAATATCTCTTCTTTGCTTACTTCGGAATAAAAAACGACTACTCCTTTTTGGCTTAGTCCTATCGTCCACCCATTTTCTTTTAATGTTACAAGAGCGAAGCTCTTGTGTCCATGTACGTCATACCTCCTAGAGTCCGGTGATCGCAATAAGTCTGCGCCCGCTAAAGCCGCTTTTGAAATGCCTGGTATATTGAGCCCAGCCCACCTGCCACTCTTCCATATATGTGGGTTTTGACTCAGGAACCTTTCAATCATATCCGATGAAAATGCTTGCTTCAGGATCGTATCGGCCTTAAAAATTGCGTTATTCATCTTTGTCGCCGCACTCTCTGCGTTCGAACCGAATGGGATAAAAAATATTGAATTCCCAAAGGGAGCAAAAACAAACTTAACTTTGATTGCCTCTTTAACCCATTCTATTGTACCGTCTGCCTGCAAAATTGGCAAAGGGGATTCATAACTAACCGATCCATGAAGATCATTTTCTTTCATAATAACATCATCAATAAAAGTAAGTAATTTTAAAATCCTCCCATTCGTTTTGAATCTAACTTTCTCTATAATTCCTTTTTTTCGGAGCTTTTTTTGCAGTTCTTTTAGCGGATAAACTTTTTCCAGTTTAAATATTCTGCACGAGACGATCACATGGACACATTAAAAAATAAGTAAGGAAAGTATTTATCCTCTTCGTTTAGTATCCTTTTTCTCTCATTCTCCGATTTACGTTTTTTCGATCCGCAAACACTTCCGCCACAATTCTGCCGTATCGGTCTCTCGCAACGGGCCTTATGGTTACGGTTCTGTCCTCTATCATCCCTTTTAGAGTATTCGTTGCCTTTTTGCCAGATCTCGTATTTCCTGCCGGCGCATCGACATTGGCTAATCTAATTTTGTTTGAACCTTGAATCCTTCTGTATATTTCAAAGGTGTCACCATCAGGTATACTCTCAACTTGTCTTCTGTATGACTTCACCTCAAACACCTCCGTAAAAGTTATCACTCTACGATACCGAGCAGTATCTCCCCCGTACAGATCCTATCTCTTCTGCCAGCCCTAACTTCCGTTCTTCTTTTGCTTTTTGTTCGGCTCTAGACAACACGTCACAGGCCAGTGGCTCCACGAAAAATATCTCCTGTCCATTTGTAGTGGTTCTGGACAACCGCCCATCCAACTCTTCTCCTATGTCTTCCTCGATACATTTTTTCACTGTGTGCCAATCAAACCCTGTTTTTTCAGCAAGGGCACTGATTGAAAATAGTTTGCCCTTCGACGCTTTCAAAAGCTCTAGCTTCACCCGATTGCAAGTCGCGATATGGTTTATTCGCATTTGTCGGCTTCCTCCCAAGTCGATCGCCATTTTTTCACCTTTTTAACAACTTTCGCCGTCCTCCAACAGTTTTATAACAGTTAATTTAACGAGGAGACACCTATATATTTAACTGTTAATTAACAGTTTAATGGAGGAGTAAAAATGCCCCAACCCGGACAGAAATGTGTGACCGTCCCTGTAGACGTCTACACTAGAGTAAGGGAAGAGGTCGAAAATGGGAATGAGAGAAGTGTCGCGCAAGCGTTCGTCAAAGCTGTGAAGGAATACCTGGACAAAAAATACGAGTTTGTGGACGAACTCAGATGGCTGAAGGTTCACAGGGAAGAACTCAACAAGCTTTTGAGTAGCAGAAGATCGCGCTGAAAGGTTTGAAACCAAAGTGAACTTAGGCATTCACTCCAGAACCCGAAGCTTGCGAGTAGCACTAGAGATACATTGATGATCAGAAAGGGGCTGGCCAGTTTATCGATCATCCCAAATTTATTGTTAAAACGATTAGTCTTATCTAATAGCTTTTGTTGGATCAACCTTTAGTCCCATATTTTGTAAACGCTTTGCAACATGAAAAGCAACTGTATCAGACCACTGCAAATCTTCTACTTTATAGATGCCATCAAAGTCAGTTGGAATTTTTACACCACCAAGAGAAATTAGGATACTTTTCTTACGCTGCGAAATCACAGCATAACCTGCTTCTATTAAAGTATTCTGGCGGGCTCGAGGTTCCAGTTTTGCATCGCTGTTCCGTTTCCTGCCCTCGTCGTCAGGTGTTAGTAGAACCACTATTGCGTCAGCTTTCGGGATATTCTCTTCTAATATTTCAATAATTGTTTGAGAACCGGATGTAGGTAATTGATTAAAAATCAGTGGTTCAGCCCCTATTTGGCGAAGCGTTAATTCTAACTTAGAAAGAGTATCTCGATTATGCCCATAAACCACAAATACTTTGGGTTTATCTGCACCCAGTGACAACATTTGGGATTCTCTTGTTCGGTAGAGGATGAAAGCTTTCGCTGTCCTCGCGTGGCCATGCTCAATCAGGACCGTTTCAATGACATCCTGAATGTCCTTGACTCCCGGGATCGTGCCCGCGTATTTTTCCTCCAAAACTCTGACGACCTCATCAGACAGCCTTTCCACGATCCTCCTGTTTCGCCCCCCCCCGACCTCGATGGCGGCTTTGAAGATGGCATTGGTTATCTGCTCTTGATCGAAGTCGACTATGCTACCGTCACGCTTTCTCACTTTTTTGATTATCTCACTCATACTCCCTCGCACCTCTCAATTTGCAAATTTGGAAGTTGGGAGCGATTTGCCTTTAAATCTCATGGAGCATCTCAAGCGGGTAGGGTGCGACGTTGGAATAACTTTCATCGATGTGTGAGTTCGTTTGTTTGAACTGTTGGAGGTAATATCGCTTTTCACAATATAGGCAGGTTTTCCCAGTTCAATTCCTTTTTCAGCATTTTCTGCCCATTTCTTGATTTCTTCATCCACCATAAATCCTCCAATTTCCTTTGATAACCCCCTGCGCAACTTCATGTAACAACATTAATAACACAATGTCTTAATGTTTTTAATGCTTCCTTTCTTATCAGTATCTTCTGTGAGGGCAACACTGAAACGAATGTGGATTTTCTATGCTCCTCTTTGTGGGGGCGTTATTCAACTTCGCAAGCGATGTGGGGGGAGCTATGTTTAACTCAAACATCTTGTTGCCGTTTCTCAGGCCCCCTTGGAGCTGCTGCAGTGGTAGTGGGGGGTTCACCTTGGGATTTTGGTTACGGACAATTATAAAACATTTAAATACTCTTTAGCATATACACTCTTGTGTGCTTAAGCATACAGGAGAGAGGAATGGCCGGAGCTAAAGCTGAGCAGGAAATTTGTACTGCAATATTTACCAGAACTGAAAACAAAAGAGACGAGAAAAACGCAGTGCTCGCCGCCATCTACGCGAGAACCTCCTCCCCAAACCAGAGGTTCGGCTACAGCATGGAGGAGCAAATCAGGCGGTGCTGGGACTACTGCGACAAGAAAGGATGGAGAGCGAGCTACGTGTTCAAGGAGGACGGCGTGAGCGGGGGAACTATCGAAAGGCCGAAGTTCCAGATGATGCTGGAGCGGGCCAAAGCAGGGGCATTTGATGTGATCATCTTTTGGAAACTCGATAGGTTCTGTCGGTCGCTTGTGGACCTCGTGAATGTGGAAAGACAGCTCCGCGAGTGGGGGGTGGGGCTCTGTAGCGTCACTGAGTATATAGACACTACGACCTCGGTGGGAAGGTTCAACTACAGGAATCTGGCGTCGGTGGCCGAACTCGAGCGTGAGCTGATCGGAGAGAGGGCGAGGATGGGGATGTTCGCGCTCGCAAAACAACACAAATGGCCAAACGATCACCCTCCGCTGGGTTACGACAAGACGGAAGATGGGGGACTCAAGGTAAACAAGAAAGAGGCCAGGCTCGTCCGGCGGATCTTCAAAAGGTATGTAAAAAACAGGTCGATTGATCAGGTCGCTTTCGAGCTTAACAAAGAGAACATTTTGACGAAAAAAGGCAAACCGTGGAATTCCAGAGCCGTGAGGGACGTATTAGCTAACGAGCTTTACACCGGAGCCTATAGAGTTGCCGGTGTCGATGATGTTATTGAGGAGTGTAGGATCATTAAAGACGAGCTTTTCGAGAAGGCGACCAAAACTATGCACAGGTTCAAGGACGGCGGAGCCAAGAGGTCGCCGATGCCCGATGACAGGAGGAAGGCGAAAATAGACAGAATATTCAATGAGTACTTTGAGCTTCTAAAGGAGGCAGAGGGAGGTAATCAAGGAAAACGACTTACGGCGCCCCCTCTCACGCGGTCATATGGGCCCTTCACCAAAAGTGGTTTTACCAACAAGCAAAAAGAGTCGTTGGTGTGCACATGAACAAACGAACCAAGCGGTTCAGGGGGGAGATATTAAGGGCCCTCCGAGACAGCCCCAAAACAACGCCTCAACTTTACAAAATTATCAAAAAGAGATGTCCGGGGTACTGCAACGACCACGAGAAATGTACTCACTATGCAGTGACCCCCACGCACCAGCCAGAATGGAAGCACAGGCTCAGATGCGTGCAAAACGTCATGCAAAAGGAGTTCCTTATCTACTGCAACAAAAAGTCCGGATGGGAGATAGTCAAATAATCGAGAGGATGACCGTGGGTTGCTGGATCGAAGTGACAAGCGGTATGCGGTGGGGCTGAAATGAAATTCAACATAGTTTCTCTGTTCAGCGGATGTGGTGGCCTCGACTTGGGGTTTGAACTCACAGAAAAGTTCAGGGTCGTTTGGGCCAACGACTTGTATCGCCCCTCTGCCGAGACTTTTTCGGGCAGATTTGGATTGAAAATTACACAGGATCCCAAGGCCACCGAAGGCAGTTTTTTTACCGGCGATGTGGAGCAAGTCGATTTTTCTAGCTTGTGCTCTAAAGAAATAGATGTGGTTACCGGCGGTCCGCCCTGCCAGGATTTTTCTTTGATCAGGGGCTCCGAAAAGCGGAAAGGAATCGGTGTAAAAAGAGGCAGGCTCTATGTCCATTTTGTGCGTGCCTTGGTCGCCCTACAGCCAAAGATGTTCGTTTTCGAGAATGTGAAAGGTCTCACTTCTGTAAACGGTGGCCTAGCCTTTAGAAAAATTGTTGAGGACTTCGAAAACCTTAACTTAAGCTGGCGCGAGATGTGGAAAAACCACAGGAAATCCGTTGAAACAGCAAAAAACAATAACGGGCAGGAGAGCTACAAATTATTATTCTCTTCCGTTGCCAACTTTTCCAAGCTTGGGGCGCCCCAGCAGAGAGAGCGGATTATAATAATCGGGATAAGAAAAGACATGGCAAAAAAATTTGATTTGCTGGGACTGGAACAAAAGATAAGCGAGGAGTTGCTGGGGCCAAATTTACTTTGTTCATTCCCCATTACGCCCATTGAAGTATTTTCAGGAAAAACGCTTGATCAGCTGGAAGAAGACTATAAAGAACTAATGAGAGAATATGGCGATATATCAGAAAAAATATCGTCTATTAGAAGCAATCAGTATTTCCCAAACGTGTGGAGCAAATACAGGCTCGAGATATGGCACGACTACCTTTTTGTGAACGGCCTTTCGACTTCCATCAACGAAAAAATAAAAGAAGATGTCATGAAAAAACACGAAGAAGTTCTAAAAGAATCGGGCTACTGGAAGAAGCCTGTTAACGATTTAGTCTTGGAAGACAACACCCACCAGATACTCAACGAAAAAGAAGCCATTAAAAAAAGGATGGGCTTTATTCCGCCTGGAGAAAACCACGAGTTCGTGAGAGGAACCTCGCACGAAGTAACGGGGCTCATGAGCAACATATACCGCCGAATTCACCCGCTGAAGCCGTCGCCAACGATCATAGCCAGGGGTGGCGGGGGGACTTGGGGCTATCACTACAGAAGAGATAGACAAAAATTAACAAATAGGGAGAGGGCGAGGATTCAAACGTTCCCCGACGATTTTCTTTTCAAGGGCAGTCCTTCAGAAGTGCGCAGGCAGATAGGTGAAGCTGTTCCTCCCCTTGCCAGCAAAACCATAGCTTTGCTGGTTAAAGATACCCTAAACCGGTGCAAATGAAATCTAGATGTATCCTTTTGCTATGGGCCTTAGCTTTTTGTCCCTAACGATATCCAAGAGAAGAAATCTTGGTCTTCTGCCCTCCCGAGCAAGTGGCCGGAAACTTGGATGAGTTACAACGCTTTTCTTTGACAATTTATAAATTTCAAATTTGAACCTACTATTTGTTTCCTCGATTACAACCCAATACACTTCATCAAATTTTTCATGCGGGCCAAAACTGGAAGGCGAATCTCTTCTTGAAGAGCCTTTGATCTGCTGTGTTTTTTTGGTTTTTTCGTTATAACAGTCAAACCCTTTGCCAACATTCTTCACGTCCAAAACTTGAACAGAACCAGTATAAATACAGAACAACGCCTCACTAATGAGTTCAGGAAGATTTGTCCTGCGACTTGCATATTTCTTCAAAAATTTTACCAAATTACCCCAATTATGAAGAGCTTTCCTCAAGATTTTTATGTCTCTTCTGTGCCACTTTCTGATTCTCGCTGTTGCGGTTTTGTTGCGTACAATAATTTCTATTGTCTCTTCCCTGGGCACTTTATCGACCTAGTCTAATTGTTGCAAAAACAGACTTTATAGCTTGCGGGGGACCACTAAAGTGGATAGAGCCACATGAAAGTAGGGTCGTTGGAAGAAATAGAGAGCACGCCGACCAGCACAGAAGTATTTGTAGAAAAGGAGAAATATCTGGAAATCATCGGATTCACTTCTTACGCGTACCTTGCTGATAAGATAACAAAGTACAGCGGGATGGCGGGCGGGCGCATGAGGACGCTTGGCGAATTTGTCGAAAACTTTATCTACGGCAAAATCGCAGAGGAAGCTTTTAGATTGTTTCTCAAGAGCAGGTTTGACTTGCAAATCCTCACAGAAGTCGGAATTGCAGATTTTTACAGTGGGATGTACCTTCCAGACCTGGTCGCTATGAAGATAAAAGGAGACTGGGAGCCGGCGAAATTTTGGATCGACGTTAAGGAGGTTAGAAGAGATCAAAAATGGCTGTTGATATCCGCATCTTCGGTAAGACGGAGGCCGTACGATGCTTACGTGGCGGTGTGGGTGGGCCTCCCAGATGAGCACTTCATTTTTCTAGCGGAGAACGTGCCGGAAGTTAAAAGAAAAATGACCAAAGAGTGGGTGGAGAAAGTCAGCGAAGTTGTGGAAAAAGTGGATAAAATACCGTGCAAAATCTGTGGATTCGCTTCGTGGGTCGACGTTCAAAATGTGGTTAATACCTATTCCGGTGACGCCCCGGATAGAAAAAAGGCGCGGGCGGATCTTGATGAAAAATTCGGGAAAAACGGAGGTTTCTATTTCGGTGGTGAAACAGAGCTCTTTGACCCCGACGACCCCTCATGGTTTGGTGCCGAGGTTAGAGAAAATGTAGGATTTTCGCTCAAAAGGCTCGAAAAAAGCACTAATTGGAGCGAATTCGTTTCTTCGGCCGTGAAAAACCAAAAGATTATCCCGAATGTCCCATTGCCAAGAATAAAAAGTGGGGCGCTCTCTAAAAGAAGCGGGCTACCGCCCAAATACGGCAAGTTCTCCGATTACAGAGAAGCATTTCAGACCTACTTTGAAGAACAGCTGGGCGACATTGAAAAAAGATTCGGGGGGATAGAAAGGACCACAAGCTGGTTTGCCCAACCCCTTTGATTTTATTCTCGTGCTGTCTTCCGCAGAGGCGATAAAAATGGAAAACCGACAGAAAATATTTGCTAAAAGACTTTTGCGATGGCACCGCAGGAATTTTCTTAGGTTCCCTTGGAGGGAAACAAAAAATCCGTACAAAATTTTGCTGGCAGAGATGTTGCTGAGAAAAACGACAAGAAATCAAGTAAATAAAATTTTTAGAAAGCTGGTAAAAAAATACCCCAACCCCAAGGCACTGGCGGAAGCCGACACTTCCGAGCTGGAGGGGATAATAGAACCGCTGGGGATGCAGAAAAAGCGCTCCCCGCTCTTAATCAGGGTGGCAGGATACCTATTAGAAAAACATCGCGGAAAAATTCCAATGGATGTCGAAGAGCTGAAGAGGATCCCGGGCGTAGGGGAATATACTGCGAATGCTGTGCTCTGTTTGGCTTGCAACAAACCCTTGCCTCTGGTCGATACGAACACCATACGAGTTGTGGGGAGGGTTTTTCAAGTAAAATCAAAAAAGATACGCGCAAGGGCAGATCAAAACATATGGTCTTTTGTAGAAAGCTTGCTACCTAAAAACAAGGGGCGAGAACTTAATTTGGCCATGCTGGACTTTGCGAACATCGTTTGCAGGCCCAAGCTACCCAAGTGCCACCAGTGCTCAATTGAAGACATATGTTCATATCCACAAAAAACGCCGGCACCCGCAGATGAGTGAATGCAAATTTTATCTTTCAGCCTTATCTCCGCACGATTTTAGGGAATAACTCACGCTTCAAACCAGTCGAAATCCCGCCCGCATCGCCCCACTTCAGTTTCACTTGATACCAACCCTCACAATTGTTTATTCCAAGGCGGTAACTCCTTATGTTCCCGTAAATACCCTATCCTCAAGTCTTTTTCCAGTTCTCTAAAATTTTCAGTAATAGCCCAACTAATTTCTGTCCTTTTTGAATACCCTTCTTCAAACAACAATTTGTGGATTCTTTGAGTAGTTTTTCCACCAACGCCACCCAGATAGTTCCCAAAAATTCGTCTCTTCAGATTATCAGAAGAACCGACATAAAGAATATCAGACTTGCCTATCTTTCTTTCCAAAGCGGTTTTTAGTCTAATTGCGTAAACACCCCCTTGTTTGTAGGGAACATCTGAAACAGTAATTTTGTTTAATGGATGCCATCCTTTAAATCCGTGTTCGTCTAAACCCTTGGAGTCCATTTTTACCGACCTCAATTATATCTAAATCTCTAATTAAACTCGCTAACATCAACCCACTTCACCCTCGCCACCAGTTTCGCAAGCCACACCGCCCCCTCGCTGAAGCCATCGAACTGATTGATGGGTGAAAGTCCGATTCCTAACTCGGAGGGAAGATCCTTTTTGCCACACGTTTAAACGATGATATGTGAGGGTTCCGTTTCTTCTCCTTCCCGATAATTGGTAGTAGGTTGTCATACTCTGCCCGCCAAACTTCACAGAGTTTGTAATCATGATCCAAGAGCACTAGCATCGCATAGTCGAATGGATGTTTCGAAAACTGACCTACCCGGCCAACATCCCGTGGTAAACCTTTTGTTTCGCTCCGACGGGTCTTAATTTGAACCCGCTTCCCATCGCCGTCAAGCGCGTCAAATCCTTCAGAACGAACATTCGACATCAGGCGAAGTCCAAACTGATGACAAACTAGAATCTCACCCACCTCTGCGGTGATTCCAAGCTTTCGCTTTCCACGGGTCGCGGTTTCATACACCAATGCGAAGTCGATGACCCGCTTGATTTTTTCAACAAGCTCGTCATCAACGACAATCCATTTCTGGGGGACTTCCTCTCTAACCATACGATTTCACCATCCCTTGTTCGCCATCGATGCAAGTATCAACATCTTACTTAATCCCCTTACTAATAGGCCATGCTCACCCTCAGGATAGCCCTTGGGCGTCATACCACTTCACCCTCGCCACCAGTTTCGCAAGCCAAATCGTGAATTCATCACAACCCTCAAACGGGTCCAGCGCGGGTAGCTCTTGGATCAGCGTCTCCACTAACCGCTTGCGCTCCTCACCCTTTGCCCGATCGGCACGCCTCGCAAGCTCCTTGAGTTCGCGGTAGTTCATGCTCTCCCCTTTAACTGAACCTCAACCTTTTTTTACCCTTTCTCCGAGTATCCCGTGGCCCAGTCCTCCTCAAGTTTCCAGCCTCCAATTGGAAATTTGGAAGATGGTTCTGGGCCTTGCGGCGGGGTTTGGAGGATACACCTCACCAGTTATCACCCGCCGCGCTCATGTCATCCGTTTTATTTTCCCTCAAACAAAATTAGTATATCTTTCAAGCCCATAGAAATGAACGATGACGACTTTGACCTTCTACGGCGACGTGGGCGAGATCGATAGAAAGCTACGAGAAATTGTAGAAAGGAGCATCGAACAAGCGATAGGTTACTTCAGCAAAAATCAAGAAAAGTTCGGGAATGAACAACAGTTTCAGGAATTGCTTTACTACATTCTTGCCAATGAGCTTCAAAAAGAAAACATGCTTTTCGCTAAGACAAAAGATGGAAGAGATCTGATTTTGCTGGTTAGGGAGAAAATTACAAAGGAGAAATACAAACGTGGCAATGCTAAAAAAGAAACGCATGGGAGATTGGATATCGCAATACTGTATCCAAATAGCCGAAATTTCCCAAAAGACGGAGAGGATTTAAAGCGGGTGCCATTGAGCATTGGAATTGAAACGAAACTTAACAAAACAGATAGTGGGTGGAAAGATGAGATGGAATATCTTTTCGATAAACTCAAAAGGGAGGTAACTTCCCCTGCCTCGGGTCGGTACATTATTTTTCTATCAACCCGAGAAAAGTTTGAGTTTGAAGAAGAGTATAGAAAATGGTTAAGTAACCAAAGGGATGTGAAAGTCTATTCTAATAAAAAGGAATTAGAAAGCATGAGATGAAACCGATGATTACAAAATTGACTTTCTATGGTGGCATCAATGAAATCGGTGGAAACAAGATCCTGCTGGAGGATGACGACAAGAAGATATTTTTGGATTTTGGGATGAGCTTCAAGCAGAGGGGAAAATTTTATTTGGACCCTTATCTTTCATAGACAAATGTTGTGTGGAATTACAAATGGATATCCAAAAACTCTACGAGTCGTGCCTTGGTGAGAAAACTGACATAAGGATTTCCGCAACTACTATCTATCAGTACGTAAAATCCCCTTTCTTAGTCTATTGCGAAAACTTTGTTCCTGAGGAGAAGAAGGACCCCATAACAGATTTCCACAAGATGCTGTTTGCGCAGGCCAAAGACCACGAGGAGGCGGTTGTAAAGGAAGCTTATCCAGGGATGGTCCCGTTAGAATACGTGGATCCAAAGGACGGTTTTAGGAAGGTTCTAGAGGGCATGAAGAAAGGCGTGAAGGCAATCCATGGTGGTCCACTCTACTTTTTACCAGAGGGACTCTTTGGCGTTCCCGACATCTTGGAGAAGGATAAGTCTGCATCCTCGGTTTTTGGCAGATACCATTATACGGTAAAAGATGTCAAGTTAGCAAAAAACATTAAAGATCACCACTTACTACCGACGGCTTACTACAACTATCTTCTGGGGAAGATACAAGGATTCACGCCAAACTCCTATTTCGTGATCAACCGGGACGGTGTGGTCTCCAAGTGCCCTTATGATGAAAATAAGTTGATGAATATCATTGAAGAGGTCAGACAGATTTTGCGTGGCAGACCCGTCGAACCCACATACGGTGCCTGCGATTGGCCTTGGGAAACCTACTGTAACGAGGAGGCGAAAAAGCGTAGTGATGTCTCGCTTGTCAGTGGCGTTGGGCCTGCTCGCAAAGAGAGGTTGGCCACTGTAGGCTACAGAACCGTTCAGGATCTGGCTACGGCATCAGTGGCAGACCTTGCAAAAATACGCGGTATCGGGAAGCCCACCGCCAACAAATTCGTGACATGTGCAAAGGCCCTGGCCTGCGGAAAACCAATCCAGATTGGATCGGTGGATTTTCCCTCAAAGAGGACGGAGATTTTCCTAGACTTTGAGGACACCGGCCAACAGCTTGGGGACACGCAACTCATTGACATAGACTATCTCATAGGCGTTCTGGTGAGGAAAAATAGTACGGTCACCTATACCCCTTTCCTCGCTCAAACTCTGGACAACGAGGAAGCGATGTTCCACCAATTCGTGAAGTGGGTCCAGAAGGCAAAGGATTTCATCATTTACCACTGGCACCATCACGATCGAACCCGCCTCAGGGGCCTTATTGAGACCTATGGCATGGATGTAAGAACGGAAAAAATGATTTTTGACAACATGAGGGACCTTTACAAGGACGCCACAACTGCATTTGCTTTCCCAACTTACGGGAACGGACTGAAGGAGGTGGCAACCTGTCTTGGTTTCCAATGGCGGCACAAAGATGTTACTGCGCTAGAGTCTATCGCCTACTATCTCAGTTACCTCCAAGATCCAGAGAAAAACAAGGCAAAACTCCAGAAGATTGTCAACTACAACGAGGACGACTGTAAAGCGGCGATGTTCGTGAAGGACTGGCTTGTTTCTAATTGTACAAGCCTTCGGAAGGCGTAAACGCTTATTGAAGGTCGGCTATCTTTACCGACCTACCCATTCTTTGCAAGGTCTCCACTGTCTGTTACAACTTCTACAGAGGTAGTTCTGAACGATGCAACCGTCGAGTATTTTCGTGCCATTCCTAACCATCCTCTCTCCGCACTCTGGACACATGACGGCGATGTGCGGGATTTCCTCCAAGATTGTAGATCCGAACTTCTTAACGAGCTCCCCTGCATTGATTACATTTTCCTTTCCGCGGGAGTATTTTTCTTTAATTTTTTTGGATATCTCCCGAGCCCGTTCAAAAGTGTTCTGATCCACATATGCTAGGGCCAAATCCTCCACGGTGATGTCCCTTCCAAACTCCTTTTTCGAGGCTTTCCCAGAGTACTGGGGCCTGCCAACATATACCGGATCACATATTATCTGCCTTACCTGCTGGCGCGTCAGGGGTTTTGGCAGGGTTTCTTTGTGCTCCTCGTTTATCACGTGCTTTACGGTTTGGTAGTTCCCAGTCTCTAAAAATAGTTTGAACACGTCTTTGATGACCTGTTCCCATCGTGGGTCCTTTTCTATCCAGCCGTCCGCTTTTTTCAGGTATCCCTTTGGTACGGGTTTGTTCCAGTGCTTTTGTTTGAAGCTCTGAACTCTGCCCGCAATCGAGGTTTTAGTCCTCCTCTTGTTTTCTAGCTCCGCCGAAAGGAATTGTATCGTTGCATACATGAGGCCCTCCTCCGTCGCTATGTCGGTCTCCCCGCTCATCGCCGCAATTTTGACTCCGAGTTCCCGGAGCATACGGGCATAATGGAGGGACTCAATCAGATCTCTCCCTATCCTGTCGAGGCTCGTCACGAGAACCGTGTCTATCTTTCTTCCAGTAGCCAGCTGGAGAATCTCGCTCAGCCCCTTCCTCTCAAAGTTTGTCCCCGACTCGCCCGCATCCTCGACTTTGTAGAGACGGGCAAAACCCCTCCTCCGTGCCTC
Source organism: Hadesarchaea archaeon (assembly GCA_030616305.1). Lineage (GTDB taxonomy): Archaea > Hadarchaeota > Hadarchaeia > Hadarchaeales > Hadarchaeaceae > B75-G9. Next base: position 15,940 of record JAUWXQ010000001.1, on the reverse strand, counting down.
TTCTCTCAGCCTCTCCTCTTGGTCCTGAAGGCTGTACCCGTGTTCTGCCTGCCGGTCGGTGCTGACCCGCAGGTATATGGCAACACCTCGGTCGCTTTTTTCGTCAGGTTTTGGAACATCGGTTTTTTCAGGTGAGGAACCGTGACCAGAGTTTCCACTAACTTCTTTAGAAATATCCTCTGGCTCGGGCAGTTCTTTTTCGTCGTCGCTGAAGAGTTCGTCCAATTCTTTCTCCACTTCTTTCTCCAGAGCCTTATAGTATTCCATATCCATTATCATTTTTTCACCCGTATTCTGTTTTGTATGATGCAGTAATTCCACCAAGAAAAAAATCGCAGAAAACCACAGAGAGTATGATGATTATTTAAAGGTTTGCGAAAAATATTTATGGTCAGTATGATACGCTCAGGCAAGGCTGACCGAATCATCCTTTTCTTAAAAAGATTTCGCGTGGTTTTAAATAGCATGAGTTTTTCCTCCCTTGAAAAAGTAATCAACTTTTGAAGTCTTGAGGATTTCTAAAATTCCAAAAAATTGGAATTTTCACAAAGCTCAAACAGCAAGGTTACCTTTACTCAACTGGGATTCAGATTGAAAGTCGGTGATGTTGTTTATATTCGCTACAAAGACCACGTTCTCTTCAAAGATGTTTATCCTGATCCCCATGGGCCATGCGTGAGAGAAACGGTCGGGTGGCTTGCCGAGGAAAACAGCGATTACATCAAAATTGTGTGGGAGAGATTTACAGAGCCATTAGAAAATGCAAAACAGCGAACGACAGGCCTAGTGGTCCTGCGGCCCGACATACTCAAGCTGAGTAGGGTATGATAATGAGTTACTTCTTTTTTAACCACAGCTTAACGGCTTCCTGGATGGCATCGCCGAGGGCCCCTTTCTTTCCCCCGTATTCCTTTACAACTTTCACCCGAAACTCGCGATCCAGCTCGTCCGGAAGTTCGATTGTCATCCGTCCCATGCTTAAACACCAGCATGTTGTTATGCCAGCACGCTTAAATACTTCTCCTCATAATTATGTATGTATGCTTTAGCACACAGGCGATAAAATGGAAAATGCACAATGCGTTTGTAGCGAGGAAAAAGGAGTGACTATTCGGGAGCTGACGCACAGCTCAAACGGCTACAAGCTCAACAAGCCCATCACCATAGAACTCCCCGCCGGTATTGGTCGTGGGGAAGAAGACGTGTACAACTACATAATCGAAAGTTTGTTGGAGAATACTCCAAACTTGATACCGTTTGCCTGTCGCAACCAAAGCCTATTTGAGATGGCAAAATACCTGAGGCGCGGGTTGACCTCAAGCCGATACACCCTACGCAACTATGTGTGGAGCGTGTGCCTGTTCTGCAGGTGGACCGGGCGAGAGCCGGATGACCTTATTCGAGAGTGCAAGGATGCGGACAGCCTGCCGAACTTGAAAAAGATAGAAGAGCACTCCAAGCTGATCGACGATTTCATTGGAGGGCTAAAGGCAGATGGGCTTGCCCCATGCACGATCAGCTCCTACGTCAAAGGGGTGAAGACCTTTTACTCAACTAACAAACTGGAGCCGAAGCTACCGTACAAGCTCAGGAGGGTAGTCAAATACGAGGACAGGGCCCCGAAACCTGAAGAACTCCAAAAGGTCATAGATCTCGCAGACCTGAGGGACAAAGTCATAGTCTTGTGCTTGGCCCTTGGGGGGTTTCGAATAGGCACGCTGGCGAAGCTGAAGTACCGACACATCAGGGATGACTTGGAAAAGGGGATAATACCGATACATGTGCACGTGGAGGCCGAAATCACCAAGGGAAAGTATCACGATTACGACACATTTCTCGGCAGGGAAGCCGTTGAGTATATAAAAGCGTATCTGGACGCGAGGCGGCGCGGAACCATGAGGGAGTACCACTGCTCGGATGGATATGTCGTTGTAAGGGGAATCCCACCTGAGGTGATAACCGATGAGAGCCCGATCATCAGGAACAAGCATCGCGCGAAGGTGACACCAGTAACGCCCAAACAGATTTACAACACAGTCCACGCGCTCTACAGAAAAGCGGGGGTAATATCAAGCAGTTCCAGAAGGAGATACAAGCTTAGAGCACACTCGATACGCAAATTCTTTCGAACTCAACTCTCGGCTCTGGGTGTGGATCGCGATTACATTGAGTACATGATGGGACACACAATCTCGACTTACCACGACATCGACATGAAAGGCATCGAGTTCATTCGAGGTATCTACGTTGCGTCCGGACTATCGATAAGACCCAAAACGAGCCTCTCAAAGATAGAAGCGCTTAAGGAGATAGTTCGAGCTTGGGGGCTTGACCCTGAGAAAGTCCTGACGCGGGAGGCACTCAGCGAACCCCACCGAGCAATCGTCGGGAACGAGGAGGATCAGGTGAAAGCCCTGAGCAGGGCGCTGAAGGACATGATGCGGAAAGAATTATTAAGTCCAGAAGATAAATGAAGTTAGAGAAGTGAAATAAATGCCTTTACTGTTTTCTAATGGTGGTAGGGAGTGGACGAACGAGAATCCTAAGGATATCGTGCTCAGGATGACCAAAGAGGCGCTTGAAAGAGATGAGGACGTTGTAATCGAGAAAGCGGTGGCGAGGATACCCGTTGACAAAGAAAGCGAGCTGAAAGAAGAAATGGCGAAGCTGTTTGGCGAATTCAATAGAGAAGGCGGGCGGGTCGTTGAATGGCACATTCCAGCGACTCGCATTGGCGTGGGGGGAATTGAGTATCATGACTCTCCAGAGTGCTTTTCTACTCACACTCGCAACCCAACACCCGTTTGCAATATAGTATACATCTCACGAGAGCAGTATGACTTCACGAAAAGGTACGGGCTTTTAATCCATATGTCGGTTAAGGCTGGCGGATACTTGCGGACAACACAAAAATCTTAGTAGCACTCGGGCCAGAACTTAACTCCGAGGCGCGAGTTTCATGGGCATTGAAATTTTGATTATGGGAATAGTGGCAATAGCTACTTCGTTTACAGCTCTCTACTCATTGGTGGATGAAAAAAGAGCATTTCTTGATAAAGTTGAAAATGATGTCGTATCTTTTGGATTGTATCTTAAAAATTGGAACTCTTTCAGAAAAAGGTTTGGTGTTGGAGCTCATGCCGCAGGCTATGATATGGGTATAGAGATATTCCCCTTGAAGAGGATAGTTGGGGAACTCGAAAAGAGGTGGTTCGTAAAGAAAATTTTTTACCGAACTTTTTCCCACAAAGCAAGTTTGCTCATCTCCTCTTTGTCCGAGTATCAGGAGGAGACCAGCAAAAGCCTAGATCAGTTGAGGACCAAAGCACGTATTGTCTTTGAGGAATTCACAAAGGAAAATCATCAGGTTATAAGCGCGGAACTAGGCTTTAAAGAGCACTGCACTGCAATCTTGGAGAAGTTTCATAAACGCCCCAGTATATTGGTCAATATAGATGGTAGGGAGATTCCCTTAGAGTCATTTATATTCAACGATCTAGCTGTCAAAAATATTCTCGCACAATGCCCCGTAGAATTTGGTGGGGGTGGATATGATGTTAGGTTCCCCACCGCTATTTCTGACTTACTTCATAAAAAAATCGTGAATTCTTTGGGGAGCGACAAGACTGTAAAAAGGTTCGGCGAGATAGCGGGGACGTTGGATGAAAAAGTGGAGGATTTGAGAAAAGAATATTTGAAGAAATTCAAAGTTTGGGCTCCACCTCAGCCTTTTAACCTAGCATAGCTCTGACTAAGCGGAAAGTTAAAATTCAGGTAAGTTCCCACTTTATCATGGGATGTAGCCATTTCGCGTCACACGTACGGTGACTACTGCAATATCAGTGCCACGGGGTAGTATGTTGTAGAATGTGTGGTCGTCATCGTTCGCACTGAGAGTTTCTGCAATCATGCCTCCCGGATATGTGACAACGATAGTAGCACCCCCCAACTCCTCGCCACTTTGTGCGTCTGAAATTTGGACTCCAAGGTCACCGCCGTCTGTTTTGGTAAAAGCCACGTCCATGTCCCGCAGCACGGTTCGCTCGGCCGTCCCCACGAACTGCATCAGCACTCCCATCGTCATCGTGCCGATCACAAGAGCCATCACCAATTTTATCGGGACTCCCATCAACTGTCCTTTCTCGTCCATTTTTCCCGCCGGGGCTTTGGGTGAAGGTTATTTATAAGAGGAGAAAATTCGCTCTTAATTTTGGTACAGATGAATCAGAAACTTCTGATTGTCATGCTCGTGCTCATTCTCGCCCTTGCCGGCGGCGGCGTTTACCTCGTGCTGAGGGAAGCGCCCGAGGGAGCACCAGGGCCGTCGGAAAACGAGCTGCCTGGGATGGTGACAAAAGCGGGCACGCTTAAGCATGATGAAACTTGGTCGGGGGAAATTTTTGTCTCATGGGTCGAAGTTCCCGAGAATGTGACACTTACCATCGAGCCAGGAACCGTAGTCAAGTTCATGTACTCTCGAGATTACAAAAACCCGGATAAAGGTAGCCTGCAAATCAACGGCGGCGTTCTGAAAGCAATCGGCACCCCGGAAGAACCGATCTGGTTTAAGTCTGACGCATCCGAGCCGATCAATGGAGATTGGGAAGGGATTTTTATCAGCGATAGCAGACACAACAACATAATCAAATATTCTATCGTTGAATACGCTTACATCGGCATCCAGTTCTGGACCTCTTCTGGCACGGTGGCGAACTCGATCGTCCGATGGATAACCGCCGAAGGAATTTACATGGAACGTTCAAATCCGACCATAGAGAACAACACGATTTACGGAACCGGTTTCAATGGAATCGCGATGGAGCAGTTCAACGAGAACGTCGTCATCAGGTGCAATAGAATCGAAAACAACCAAGGGGCGGGAATTCACGGTGAGGCGACGAAAGCTACTTTAGAGAATAACGTGGTTGCGAACAATATATTTGGCATAACATTTGACGACTACAGCGAAGTTAACCTGAAACATAACCTAATAGAGAATAATTCCGAGGAGGGGTTACACTTTATCGTCGAAACTAAGGGTAACCTCATTTTTAACGAAATAAAAAATAACAAGATTGGCATCATATCTGAGGGCAGCTGGCTCACAGCCCACAATAACGACATATACAACAATACAGAGATAAATTTACAAGCCTTTTCCATGCAGCAGCTTGATGTGGAGAATAATTGGTGGAGCACTGTGGATAGCGCCAACATCGGGGAAAATATCCAATCTGATCAGGAAGTCCCTTATGAGCCATTCCTAACTGATGGCGTTGTTGACATTCCGGAACTCGTTTTCGATTACCAAGACGTGAAAAAGACCGAGTTAGGATACACGCCTGGGGATCCTGAAGATATGTTCCCATATATTTACGATAACGAGGATGAGACGAGGAGGGTAATCAAGAAAATAGGCGAGAACTTGATGTTTGGCTGGTCTCTGGCCTGGGACGGAGAATACCTTTGGCGATTCACTTGCGCGGGCGGGGGCGAGTTGATCAAGGTGAACCCAGAGAACGGTGCGATTGTTGCTTCCTTCCCAAATCCTGGAATTGCTCAAGATCGCGGTATCGCTTTCGATGGTCAACATTTGTGGATCAACGACTTTAGTGCGCTCAAAGTTTTTGAGGTCGACCCAGCAAACGGCGAAATCATCTCCTCGTTCAACATCCCTGAAATGGGGAGCGGCTCTTCCGGGATTGCCTGGGATGGTGAATATCTGTATCTTGTCGATTGGTTGAGACGAGAGCAGCCTGGGGCCCCTCTTTACAAAGTGGATAGGCAAGGCAACCTGATCGGCACTATTGAATTAGAAGAGGGAGGGGGTGCAAGCATAACTTTTGACGGAGAGAATTTCTGGGTGACCCCTTCTGGCAGGGGCATCCACAAGTATGATAGGCATGGCGGGTTGGTCGGTGAGATATACGCTGCTGCGTTTGGGGGCGAGGCCATAGCTCATGACGGAGAATACCTGTGGGTCCTTCACAGGACACAGGAGCTTTGGAAGGATCCGAAACTCTACCAAATAGAAATACTCAACGACACGATCCTACTTGAGAATTAAAAGTAAAGATGAAAATGGCCATGCGCGCGCCGACAATCGTTTATGCGTGCGTGGTTATTCTGAAGCGAGCGAGATGTCGGGGACATACTACGTTTACTTCCTGAGGAGCCTGAAGGACGGTAAGTTTTACACGGGGCAGACCACCGACCTCAAAAATCGCTTGGCGCAGCATAACCGAGGAATGGTACGCTCGACCAAGGCAAGGCGACCGTTTGAACTCGTCTACTGGGAGTCTCTCGAAACGCGCAGCGCAGCGATGAAACGTGAGCGCAAGCTGAAATCACTCAAGCACGCTGGGAAACTGAAGCTGATCCGAACGTTCCGACGAGCCAAAACATGTTAGACAGGTTTTTTAATCGCCGCGATGACCTAATCTGGGGTCGAAGTGAAAGAAGGAGCTCTCAAGTGGAGCCTCAGATTGCTGGGAATCCTACTCTTCATTGCGCCTTTCCTAATTGCGTTGGGGATGCACAACTGGGACATTCAGGCGGCCGTGATGCCGAGCGAGGCGGAGATGGGCCAAATCCAAGACTCAATAGGAGGGATATTCAGTGGAACGCCTATAGAGGACTTTACGTTCTCGAATCTGACATACGATATCAACACTGGCTCGATTAGCATGGATGTTAGTTTCAAATCTAACATAGATCTTTCATTGACTATCACCGATTTCTCAGGCAACATGACTTGTGGTGATCATCCGGGGGTAGTTTTGGCCCAAATACAGATGGAAGAAGAAAGCGTTGAGGTCCTGGCCAATGGAACCGCAAATATCACAATAGTTGGACAACCCACAACCGAAGGAATCCAACATATAATGAATGTTCACGGTGGAGACATCTCAACCATTACTCCGGGGTTTGAGAACGCCAGTATCACAATCGAGTTCTACGGTCTCAGCATTCAGATACAGATGAGCGAAAGCATGGGTGGTCCGTGATGGAACTAACTGTAAAGTCTATAAATTGGTTCGGATTACTCACGGGCGTACTAATGCTCGCACTGCCCTTCATGGGCTTTTGGTGGATCGGCACCGCCGGAACGGGTGCGATGGAGATAGGACTGTCGCCTTTCGATTTCAGCGCGTCCTTCCTTGGACAGTCCCTTAGTTCCTCCCTAATCGGGCTCTTCCTGCTGGCGGCCAAAATCAGCATGATAATCGCCGGCTCTCTCATGATCGCGGGTTCCCTGTTTGCGAAGACCTGGTGGGGAAAGCACTTGGTCAGGTTCGGAGTGATGCGAACGTTCTGGATGATTATTATGCTCATAGCTATGCTCGTGATAGGGGCTTTTATTTTCAACAATGTGCTGCCTGGCGTGATATCTGGAATGGCTGGTGGAACCGCAGGGGCAGTACAGACTAATATCAGTATACCATACATTAGCGGGTCTGCGACATCCACAATTCAAATCGGGACCAACGCGACCATAACCGCACCCGTGACACTGTCTCTCACTGCAACGTTCTTTGTCTCCGTGGCTGTAGCGGCCTTGGGCATTGTTACAAGGATTTACCAAGGAAGGTTAACGAAGCCCAAAAAACTAATTGTACGGCCGGCGGAGCGCAAGGTAATAAAAGTGCGACCGGCGGAAGAAAAGAAAGTAATAAAAGTGAAGCCGACCAAGGAAAAGAAAATAATAAAGGTACGGCCTAAATAACAAGGAACTAATTTTAGATCAGTCTAGAGAAAATCACAGTTTTCAAGTTGTTTGTGTTGAAATCAAATTGAGGATATCCAGCTTAGTCAAAACCCATTATGCCCTGTTTTATCCCGTCTCCAACTTGCCCTTCTTCACAAGTGCGTTAACTGCCGTCTCCACCTCGTCCTCAGAAACTCCTAATCCCTTTGCGCACTCCGCGAGATCGATTCCCTCTGGATGTTCCTTGACGTACTTGTGGACTTCTGCCTCTATTTCCTCCGGTTTCATGCGCTTTTTCACTTTCACCACTGCGGGACGGACTACCAGTTTCTTAACTTCCCCAACTTCCGGTGCGCCTCCTTTTGCCTTTAGGAAAAGCATGGCTGCAAGTATCGCTACGGGGATGAGTATTATGATACCGATGAAGCTAAGAACGAACGAACAAAACATGGAGCCTGCGATTATGGTCATGATGCCCGTGGCCATCGCCAACCCAGTCTTACCAGTTTTAGCCCTCAAGATGACGAAGGCAATCCCGAGTAGGAGAAAGAACACCCCGAACATGATAAACGTCACGAGATTCAGTATGCCTGCGATTCCTGTGAGAGCCGGGACAAATGCTCCCACCAGCACGAGTATCGTCGCTACTAGCCCAATCATCGCTGCTATCAACCCAAGTATACCGGCCCCTTTCGAGAGCGCGTCTTTGTAAATTTTCCCAAGTTTCATAGCACCAACGGCAATGAGCAGAACACCGAAGTCAAGAATAATGCTCCCTATCATCAAAATTATCACATACCATAGGGGGTTTAGAATGAGAACTGTGGGATCGACCCACGTGAGGATAGCCGCGATAAGAGTGATAAAAAGCGCGGGCATCAAAAGTATACAGCCAGCAGCACCGGCTTTACTTACCGCCAATTCATCCCCAATAAAAAAGGAGGATGAGGGTTATTAAAACCTTATGCTGAAAGTTGTTCTGACTTAGTTTCTTCCAATGATAATCATTTCGCCTTGAAAAGCACGTACGCCAAGAGTATCATAGTTATCAACATCAGTACTTGAGGGGCCAGATACCCAAAAGGAATTATTGCGCAATACGTGGCACCTGTGATTAGCGTCAGAACTCCTGTGAACATCGTTGCGCTCCTAACACCAGTTCTTTCCTTTAGTTGGAGCAAAGCGACTCCTAGCAAAATAAAAAGCACACCAGTAATCACGAGCCACACGATACCTATTATGCCAATCAAGTCTAGAAGTGGGAAACCCCAGTCAAACGTCGCACTTATAGAAGTGATGGCCATACCGTCGAGCCAAAGTATTATACTTGCGACCAAACCAAGCGCCATTGTTACTATGCCCATTATACCGATCACAAGTGAGAATTTATGTTTGTACTGCTTCCAAAGACCAAACGCACCAATAGAAATGAGCGCGAGACCCACCGCCCAAGCTATGCCGCCTCCGAAATCCATATGCGCTCCAGCGAAGAAATAGTCTATTGGCGAGACCCAAAGCATGATTATTGCCACCATCCCTTCTATGGCTGCCAACATGCAGATGATCGCGCCTATACCGCCAACTTTCATCATGTCTCTTGACACGTCATCCTCCAATGAAAAAGAAGACTGGAGTTTATTAAAGACTTTTGCCGAACAAGTCCCCTCAGTACAGATTTCAAAATTTTGGTGCGGCCGGCGGGATTTGAACCCGCGCTACAGGCTTGGAGGGCCTGAGTCCTAAACCAGGCTGGACCACGGCCGCACAATTCAGTTTTCTATTTCCAGATAAAATAAGCTTCTACCGCAGCAATACGAGGAGGGCCGGAATCGCCACGGAAAGGATGAAAAGAAGGATAACTAACAGCACCAAAATCTTTCTAGTTTCCTCCCTCATTTTGCCCACCATCATCCAGTTATCTTCAAGGTTTAAAATAAAGATAGCTGAAGCTTAAAAAGAGCCGTGCGAAGTATGAGGCCGAGGTGAACCGATGCCGATTGAGGGTTATGTGGAGTACCAAAAACGCGAGTACTGCAAGGACGTGAAGTGCCCGGTGCAACTGGAGCTGAACACCAAAGAACCTAGCTCTGAGGAGTACGAAAAGGTGAGACAAATATGCAAAACCGATTGCAAACACACCACGCGTGAGTTCCACTACTGGCTGATCGACAAAGGATATTTAATAGTGAGACCTGAAAAGTGAAGGGAGTGTTGGTATGGAATGGGGAATGAAAAACAGACTCGCAAAGCTGATTCAAAGTGACGGCAGGGCGATGTTCCTGCCCATAGACCACGGGTACTTCCAGGGCCCCACGACCAAACTGGAGGAGCCTGGCAAGACCATCGAACCCATCTTGCCCTACGTGGACGCCATCATGCTGACGCGAGGGATACTCCGCTCCTGCGTCGATCCAAACAACACGAAACCGGTAATACTCCGGGTATCTGGCGGCACGAGCATGGCCAGAAAGGAGGAGCTTGCTCACGAGGGGATCACCACCTCGGTCAGGGAGGCGATAAGGCTGAATGCTAGCGCAGTATCCATGTCAATTTTTGTGGGGAGCGAGCGCGAGCACGAGACCTTATTGAACCTCTCGAACCTCGTCAACGAGTGCGAGGAGTACGGGATTCCGACCATGGCGGTCACGGCCGTGGGGACGGAGCTGGGCAAGCGAGATGCCCGATATCTCGCCCTGGCCTGCAGGATAGCAGCAGAGCTGGGGGCGCGGGTGGTAAAAACGTACTACTGCGAGGAAGGCTTCGAGAAAGTCGTTCGGGGCTGTCCCGTGCCAGTGGTCATGGCGGGCGGGCCCAAAGTAGAGACCGAGCTCGAGGTATTCAAGTTTATTCACGATGGGATCCAGAAAGGCGCAATAGGCGTGAACCTAGGGCGCAATATCTGGCAACACAGTCACCCGGTCGCGATGGCCAAAGCGATTCGCGCGATTATCCACGAAAACGCCACTCCGAAGGAGGCACAAGCATTGTTCGATGAAGTCAAAAGTGGCAAGAAGTGAGAGGAAGCTATTTGAAAAAGCGCATAACTTGGAAATCGCGCACAACTTGGCGGGAGAAACTGGAAAAAAAGCAAGACCCCAAAGTCGTCAAGGTCCCACCGAAAATGAGAAAAAGATTCGGGTCTGAGACGATGCTTGTTGCAACACCTCTTCTTGTTGACGCATTAGTCCGAAAAGTCAAAAAAGGAAAACTTGTCGTGGTGACCCAACTCATGGAACGACTGGCAAAAGATTTTCATGCAGATTCTACTTGCCCGATGACGACTGGAATTTTCCTTCGAATCTCGGCCGAAGCAGCAGAAGAGGACCGAAAGAGTGGGAAGAAACAGATAACTCCCTACTGGCGGGTGCTCAAAGTAGGGGGTAGGCTGAACGAAAAATTTCCGGGTGGCGTGAAGTCACAAGCCTCACGTTTGAGAAAGGAAGGACACACCGTCACGCCGGGAAAGCCTCCCAGGGTAAAGGACTTTGAAAACTCTCTGCAGAAACTTTGATTTCTGCCCACCAAATTGGAATTTATCGGCCACCGGGGTGAAAAAATGGCGAATTGTGATGTCTGCGGTAAGGAAGTTACTCTGCCCTTTAAGTGCAGGTACTGTGGGGGAACTTTTTGCCCCACCCACAGGCTCCCCGAAAATCACTCCTGCAAGGAGTTCAAAAAAGTCAAGCCGCCTGAGCGAGAGCGAATCTCCCGAGATGTAATTCCGGAACGCAGGGCAGAATGGACCCCTCCACCTATGGAGATACGATACGAAATTAGGCCTCCCACTTCTTCCAGGAAACGGCCAAGCTTCTGGAGAGATTTCGTCTTTCGCCAAGCGAGTATGGTCATCCTGTTGGTCATCTTCATTGCGTTCATCGTACAACTGATAGCCCAAGTGGCGCTAGGGCCGGCGTACTACCGTCTTGGAGATCACGGCACTTTCCTTTACTACCTGACGCCCTCCCAAGCAACAGTCCTCGCCAGACCCTGGACACTCCTGACATCGATCTTCCTCCACGCGGGGTTCCTGCACTTGCTCGTGAATGGGATGGTCCTTTTCTTCTTCGGCCCGGCACTTGAGATGAGGATAGGCAGGAGAAGGTTCCTATACCTCTTTTTGGGGGCCGGAATCTTGGCGACGGCCGTCCAGCTCCTCTTCATTCCCTCTGACATCGTGATCCTAGGGGCGAGCGGCGCCATTCTCGGAGTTCTCGGAACATTAACCATCCTTGCTCCCCGGCTGCCCGTCCTCCTGTTTTTCTTCATCCCCATGCCCCTCTGGATGGTCACCGTAGGTTTCGGGGCCATATCGGTAATCCTAGCGTTCTTCGCTCCTGGAGGCTCCATTGCCAACATTGCCCACTTAACAGGGATCGTCGTCGGCCTCACCTACGGATACAAACTCAAAAGAGAAGAGAGGAAAAGCTACCGCCACGTCATACGGCAATTTTTGGGTCCGTGGATTTGAAAGTAATAAGATTAATTTTAATCAAAATCTAGATAAGTCACCTAATCGAAATACGGAATAGTTTTAAGCATTTTAAAAAATTCGAATGTTAAGTTTAAATTTCAAGCTTGGTCATCGCCCGCAAGGAATAAGTTTAAATTTAATCAAAATTTAAAAGGGGCGCTCAACATAAGTTTAACTGAGAAGATGGAAACAGCGCCCCTGAAAGAAAAATTGTTGGAGGTGGGCGAAATGAGGCCAAAAATTATGGCAAGGCTCGAAGCGGTCAAGCAGATGATAGGATCAGTGCCCGAAGGTTTCCTAGGTGAAAGCCAGCACTGCCCCCAAATCTTGAGCTCCTTAGCTTGAGGGCCGGAGAGGGAATAAGATGAGACATGGGCCAAAATCTCCTTCAAGAAGCAAGCGTGCCTGTTCCCTGACACTAGTTCTTATGCTAATCGTATCGCCCATGGTTGCCCTCTCCAGCTTGCTGATATTTGCTCCAACCCCCGTGATGTCCGCGTCCCCCGGGCAGCCGCTGGGGGGCCTGTCGGCAGGCGGAGCGGCAGCTTTGACCCCGCACACCCCCATATACATCGGGAGCGATGGCGACTTTACACGCGCAAACGGTGTCGTGAGCGGCAGTGGGACGTCGAATGATCCTTACATAATTGAGGGATGGGTAATCAGTGCAGAAGGCGATCACGGAATCTGGATAGGCCATACGAGTGCTTATTTTGTCATCAGAAATTGCTTGGTAGAAAACGGTAGAACCTATTTTACTGTTGGCATCACCCTGAACGCTGTTTGGAACGGAAGAGTAGAGTACTGCACTCTTAACAATAACCACGGCGGGATTGTACTCTATTTTTCCTCAAATTGCATTGTAAAAAATAATGGTTTATCTAACAATAAAGCGACTGGAATCGACCTCGATGAATCTTCAAACATTACTGTAAAAAATAACAATGTTGGTCCGAACAACGGGTTTGGAATCTACCTCACGCATTCTTCGATGAATACTATTGAGGGCAATACTTCATCGAACAACGAGTATGGAATTTATTCCATCTATTCTCCAAACAACACGATTTTAAACAATAATTTGAGTTCAAATAGCGATCGCGGAATCTGCCTCATTGACTCTTCAAACAACACTATTGTGAACAATGAAGTGAGTTCGAATAGGGTTATTGGGATAGATCTCAGCGACTCGAACAACAACCGTATTTACCATAACAATCTCCGCAACAACGGATCCCAAGCTTGGGATGATAACTCCAATTACTGGGACAACGGCTATCCTTCCGGTGGCAACTACTGGGGCGATTACGGCGGGGAGGACAGATTTTACGGGGAGAACCAAGACCTGCCCGGTAGCGACGGGATAGGAGACACCCCCTACCTAATCCATGGCGGTAATAATCGGGATCGCTACCCATTTACGCAACCAACTCAGCTGCCTCCGGTGGGGGCTGCGACATTTACCTCGCTTTTAATTTCCCCCTCAAGCTTTACCCTTCAGACTGGCAATTCCACAACCCTGACTGCCACGCTGAAGGATGAGAACGGCAATCCAGTACCTAGCAAAAGCATAACTTGGAGTGCAACGGCTGGTAGTCTATCAGCCACGAGTGGCACGACTAACCCGAGCGGACAGGCCTCGGTTACCTACACCGCTCCGACCGCCACGGCTCAGACCTCAGTGACGATAACCGCATCCTTCGCTGGCGACGGTCAATACGGGTCGAGTAGCGGGACTTCTTCGGGCACGATCACTGTAGCGGGGGTGATCCCCACGAGTCTCTCGATCTCCCCCCCGAGTTTCACCCTTCAAAGCGGAGGGTCCACAACCCTTACCGCAACCCTTTACGACGATGAGAATGTGGGGTTAGCAGATAAATTAATTAACTGGAGCGCCACCTCTGGAAGCGTCAGCCCCTCGAGCGACACAACTGATTCCTACGGCCAAGTCTCTGTTACCTACACCGCGCCTTCGGTCACCGCTCAGACCTCGGTGACGATCACGGCATCGTTCGCAGGCGACGATGAATACCAAGAGAGCAGCGGGACTTCTTCGGGCACGATCACTGTAGCGGGGGTGATCCCCACGAGTCTCTCGATCTCCCCCCCGAGTTTCACCCTTCAAAGCGGAGGGTCCACAACCCTTACCGCAACGTGGGCCGCAGAGAATGCTACACCCGATATTCTTGCCGGCAAGACCATCAGCTGGAGTGCGGTTTCTGGGTCTGATAATGACTGGACTCTGCCGGTGCACCTCGGAAGCAGCACAACGGATTCCGAAGGGAAGGCCTCGATCACTTACACCGCACCCACGGTTACCACCCAGGCCTCTGCAATAGTAATCGCATCGTTCGCTGGCAACACCAGCTACCAGTCTAGCAGCGGGAACTCGTCGGGAACGATTGAACCCATAACCATAGGAGAAACAACCATGTCGATTTCCCCTCAAACATTTGCCCTTTATCCAGGCTATTCCGGTCAAGTTCAGTCCCTAGTCGCCACGCTGAGAGACGGCAGCAACAACCCACTCGCGGGGAAGACCATAACTTGGTCAGCGACCTTGGGGAGCGTCAGCCCATCGAGCGGGACGACTAACGCGTTGGGGCAGGTCACGGTCACGTACACGGCCCCGACCGTCACCGCCGCGACCCCTCGGGTGACAATCATTGCATCCTTCGTCGGCGATGCCCAATACGGATCGAGCAGCGCAACATCCTCTGGGGTACCAGCTGCCCAAGTCAGCCAAAATATCCCTGCTTCGACCGGCGGCACTGTTGTCATAAACATCATCGAAATCAACGTCACTATTAACGTGCTGGTAGTGCCTCCGAATGCCCTTCCTGAAAACAAGACCGTTACTGTCGTCCAGGCACCCCCCGAGAACCTCCCTGGTTACAACATGGTGAGCCATATCTTCGACATCGGGCCGAGTGGCACCAATTTCACTACCCCATCCATGCTCACTCTGCCATACAACGAAAACGAGCTCCCAGAGGGAGTAAGCGAGGATAATCTGGCAATATACCGTCGTACTAGCTCGGAGAACTGGGAGCGCGTTGGCGGGAATGTAGACAAAGTGGCGAAAACCGTCTCCGTGCAGATTAACCATCTGAGCGAGTACGCGGTGATGGCGGAGCTGGCAGCAGCCCCGCAAGGGGAAGCAACGCCCGCCGAAGGAATACCACTCGCGGTGTTGGCCGTCGTGGGCGTGGCGTTGATGGTGGCCATATCTGCGGCTTGGGTTGGCCTTAGACGAGCTCGGGGGGATGCGACATCAGAACTGATCAAGCATGGGCTCTCCAGCATGAGCATTCAAGACGCGGATATTTTCAGAGAAATCAGGGGCCATAAGGAGTTCACCATCCCAGAGCTCATGCGCGAAACTGGCGCTTCGAAGACCGTCGCATGGTACACCGTTCAGAAATTAATTAAAAAAGGACTTGTACAACCCACAGGGGAGGTCAAACAACCTGCGGCTGGACGTGGCAAGCCAAGTACAGTTTACAAGTACGTGGGGGATTAGTAGTAATTGCGCCCACGGTTTTAAGCCCGAAAAAAGTTAAATTTTAAGTTTTTTGACGTTTCCCCACATGTGAACAGTAAATAAGCCCGTACGTGCCTCCATTAACTAAAATAAGCCCAATTCTGCCTCCGTTTGGCATGGACTTTGTTTTGCTGGGAGATTGTGTGGAGGGAATCTTTCATCCTTTTTTGGCTACCCATTATTAATAAAGAGAAAACTAACTTTGATTCGATGGACC
>JAUWXQ010000046.1 GCA_030616305.1 Hadesarchaea archaeon | reverse complement strand
TAAGCTCGAGATACGAAGACGATTCCGTACTCCTCGAGCAAGCGCGACAGGTCTTTCCGAACACGGTGGTGGCGCGCGACCTCATGGTGCTCGAATTGCCGCTTCATAAGTAGAGGGGCTCAGCTGGAGAGTAAGTTCATCTTGATTCACGTAACCCTCTTTTCGTCATCGCCCATTCTAACTTGATTTTAAAGATTTTCAAGTTTTCGCTTGAGAAAAATCATGAGATATTGAGGTTATTTATCTTTTTTTCGTTTTTCGAGCTTCTTCTAATCTATCCAGATACTGTTTGGTATCTTCTTCTGCCCAGTTTGCGACTTTGATCTTGGCTATGCGTCCATCGGACTTTTTCGTCACGACCTCCTTTATCCCAGCGTTTATTATCGCCCGCTTACACCGGTTACAGGGCTTCCCTTCTATCGGGGAGCTGTCTCCAAATTTTTGTCCGTAGAGGTAAAGGGTGCCCCCCAGTACGCTTGCCCCGTGTCTCGCGGCATTTATTATACTGTTCTCCTCAGCGTGAACTCCGGGACAGTAATCGTAGCCTGAATAGTGGGGGAGATTGAGCTCATCCTTCATGCAGCCCACATCCATACAGTTCACCACCCCTCTCGCCGGGCCATTGTAACCGGCGCTAATGACGGCATCATCCTTCACAATGATCGCTCCAAACTGTCGTCGTATACATGGGGACCTGAGACAGACAGCTTTTGCTATCCCTAAATAATATTCAGCTTTTGTTGGTCTCAAAACCTTACCCGCCATATCATTATCTCCTCTTCTAATTCTTCCAGCAATATTCATATACCTGAGGTAGAAAAATATTTAGGTCAAAATCAAGAATGGAAATGAATAACATGGCAAAACTTAACCCGTTTGAGGTTGCACAAAGACAGTTAGACGAGTGCGCAAAGATTCTAAAGTTAGATTCTAATGTACATGGAATCCTTCGAGTCCCGATGCGTGAACTTCACGTATCCTTACCTATTCGTATGGACGACGGCTCTGTCAAAGTGTTCCAAGGATTCAGGGTTCAATACAATGATGCGAGAGGCCCAACAAAAGGGGGAATTCGATTTCACCCTGATGAAACAATTGATACGGTGCGGGCACTTGCAGCTTGGATGACATGGAAATGTGCTCTTCTTGATTTGCCTCTCGGAGGGGCAAAAGGAGGGGTCATCTGCAACCCCAAACAGATGTCTCAAGGTGAGTTGGAACGTTTGAGTCGAGCATATATACAAAGCGTATGGCGGTTCATAGGTCCTGATAAAGATATTCCTGCACCTGATGTCTATACAAATCCACAAATCATGGCTTGGATGATGGACGAATACTCAAAAATCGCCGGTAAGAATCAGTTCGGTGTTATTACTGGTAAGCCACTTGGCGTTGGTGGTTCTGTTGGGCGAGGGGATGCAACAGCTCGAGGTGGTTGGTATGTCATTCGTGAAGTGGCCAAAGAGTGCGGCATAGACCTTAAAAAAGCCACCGTTGCTGTGCAAGGCTATGGAAATGCTGGATATTACGCAGCACATCTTGCTAAGTCTCTATTTGGCTGTAAAATAGTGGCGGTTAGTGATACTAAGGGAGGCATATTCAGCAAGGAAGGGCTTGATCCAGAGGCAGTTCGTGAGCACAAGGCTAAAACAGGTTCAGTGGTCAATTTCCCAAATACTAAACCTATTTCCAATGAGAAACTCCTGGAACTCGAAGTGGATATACTCATCCCTGCTGCGTTAGAAAATGTTATCACTGCGAAGAACGCGCCGAACATCAAAGCCAAAATCGTTGCAGAGCTGGCCAATGGTCCAACTACACCAGAAGCTGATGGTATTCTTTATAAAAATGGCGTTCATGTGGCACCTGATTTCTTGTGTAATGCTGGCGGAGTAACAGTTTCATACTTTGAGATGGTGCAGAATTTCTACATGTATTATTGGGACGAAAAGGAAATTCATGAACGTTTAGATAAGAAAATGACTGTTGCTTACCACTCGGTATTGAACACCTCTAAGGAATACAATGTAAACATGCGACAGGCGGCTTATGCAGTTGCTGTTAAGCGTGTTGCCGAAGCAATGAAAATTCGTGGTTGGATCTAGTTTATTTTACCTTTTCCTCAAACTGCTGCCCGAAGAAAGATAGCAGTCAATAGCTCTAGCAGCTTTTTTTCCATCCCCTATAGCCGAGATCACAGTCGCCGACCCACGGGTGATATCCCCTCCAGCGAATACTCCTTCTCTGCTTGTCGCACGCGTTTCCTCATCTACCGTGAAATATCCCCATCTGTTTGTCTGCACACCGGTCGCACTTCTCGCCACGATGGGATTCGCCATCGTCCCGATTGCATTGATGACCATGTCCACCTGCATGACGAAGTTTGATCCCTTGACGGGGAGCGGCTTTCTTCGCCCGGACTCGTCCGGCTCTCCCAGCTGCATCTTTATACACTCCATCCCGGTAACGTTGCCCTTATCGTCACCTATTATCCTAACAGGGAGGGTGAGGAAATCCAACCGTATCCCCTCCTCCTCAGCGTGAGCGATTTCTTCCACCCTGGCCGGCGCCTCCTTTCTAGTCCTCCGATAGACCACGTACACCTCCTTCGCTCCCAGCCTCAAAGCGGTCCTTGCTGCATCCATGGCCACGTTCCCGGCCCCTATGACGGCCACCTTTTTCCCAACTTTGATGGGTGTGTCAAACTCTGGAAATTTGTAGGCTTTCATGAGGTTCGAACGGGTCAAGAATTCGTTAGCAGAATACACATCGTTTAGATTTTCCCCGGGGATGTGCATGAACTGGGGCGCACCTGCACCGTTCGCCAGAAATATCGCGTCAAACTCCTCCACAAGTTCATCGACACTTTTTGTGATCCCTACCACTAAATCGGTTGTCACCTTCACCCCTAGCTCCTTGACTTTATCTATCTCATGCCCCACGATTTTCTTCGGTAACCTAAACTCGGGTATGCCATAGATTAAAACGCCTCCAGGTTTGTGGAGTGCTTCGAATATCGTCACATCGTAACCCATCTTCGCTAGGTCGGCTGCGCAGGTCAGACCAGCCGGACCGGAACCCACGACCGCAACCCGCTTGTCCTTCTTTCTTATCTCCAGCAGTTTCTCCTTCACCCTATGTTCTCTCGCCCAATCAGCAGCGAAACGTTCCAGTCTCCCTATGGCGATCGGCTTGTCCTTTTTATTATAGACACATACTCTCTGACACTGTTCCTCCTGCGGACAAACTCTTCCGCACATAGCGGGGAGGCTGTTTGTCTTTAATATCTCGATGCACGCTCCAGCGAAATCCTCCTCGACTATCTTCTGGATAAACTGTGGGACGTGGACCTCGGCCGGACAGCCACTCACGCACGGCGGCGGGTCGCACTGCAAACATCGTTGTGCTTCGTAGATGGCGTCTTCGGCGGTGTACCCTAGCGGCACTTCGTCAAAATTACGAATCCTCTTTTTAGGGTCTTGCTCAGGCATCTGGCGCGGGGACCTTTTCATTCGCTCAGGTTTTGGTATCATCTCAGCCATTGTCCTTTCCCCGTTCTCTTTTGTAGGTCTCGAAGGAGGATTTTTCCAACTGCCCGTATCGCGCCAGTCGATTCATGAATTCCGCCCAGTCCACCAAATGTCCATTGAATTCCGGACCATCCACACAGGTGAACTTCGTTTCTCCATCCACGGTGACCCTACACGTGCCGCACATGCCCGTCCCATCCACCATGATGGCGTTCAAACTGACGATCGTTTCCACATTGTACGGTTTGGTGGCCTTACAGACTGCCCTCATCATCGGAGCCGGACCTATGGCCCACACCTTTTTCACGTCCTTTTCCTTCCGCAGCACCTCTTCCAGCACGTCCGTCACAAAACCCTTTTTTCCGTAGCTTCCGTCATCGGTAGAGATCAAAAGTTCGGTGGAGACTTTCCTTAGCTCCTCTTCCATGATGACAAGCTCTTTGGTCCTCGCACCTATGATTGTGATGACTCGGTTGCCAGCTTCTTTCAACTCCCGGGCTATGGGGTAGATACAAGCGATTCCCGTCCCTCCCCCAACAACCACGATTGTTCCATAGCGGTTGATATCGGATGGTTTTCCGAGGGGCCCAACGAACGAAAACAGTTCATCTCCTTCATTCAGCCGGGAGAGCTTGGCCGTTGTCTTACCCACAACTTGTGACACGACGCGCACGGATCCCCTTTGCCGGTCATAGTCCGCGATCGTCAGCGGGATGCGCTCTCCTCTTTCGTCGGTCATCAAAATCACGAACTGTCCAGGTTTGGCCTTCTCCGCGACCGCCGGAGCTTCGATTTCCAGCGAAATAATCTCGGGAGCGATTTTTCTCTTGGTGATTATCCTGCCCACTTTTACCCCTCACAGTTATTTAGAATCTATGTGGAGTTCTAAATATGTTAAGAGTATTGCTCTGGCTGCTTCCAATCGTAGATATCTTCACCCTTCGGCGCGTTCTAAAGTATTACCGTTCGCTTGGGGTTCGAATCCCCTGGGGCCACGCGAAGGCAGGGTTGCTCGAGCGGTGGGTGGGTTATTTGCCGGCTGGATTCATCATCGGGCGGTTTGTTGGGTTCCCACTTGCCCTGCTGCTTGTGCTCGGGGTTCTCGCGCTCTTAGGTCCCGTCGAGCTCTACCTGATGAGCAGGGGAGTCAGGCCGTGGAGGTTCTTCAAGGGAAAGGATCTGAAATTCGTGACGAAAATCTTTCTGCTTGAAGGCTACAACGCGATTGGCTACTACCTAGTAGGCGCCGCGCTCGGGGCTCTCAGTATATAATTTCGCGGATTGGTCTGCCTTCCTGCGTGCGCGGGGCGAGGTAGTCAATTAAACGATCGAGGTCCGGGGCTTCCAGCGTCACGATGATCGGGCCTAACGGCGATTCCCCAGTTGTAAAGCTCACTTTGCCTACGGAAGCCACCTGCTTGTTGAGCATGAACTGCGTGGTTTCTCCCCGCTTTCGCGCCAGCATCACTGAGCGAGCGGAATCTAGGATCATATGTTGTCGGAGGAGCTGGTGTAGCGTGGCGAGCGAGCTGACATCGGCAGACTCCCCAACTATAGAATCCCCCTCCTGTTTTAGCTCAAGCGTTGGGAATATCCTTTTCACCGCGGCCTCTACTTTTTCACGGTCCTCGGTGGGTCTGACTTCGGTCTCCACGCGCAATTTCAAACTTTTTCACCCACCACCCGTTCGTAAAACTCGACCGCTTTTCTGTGGAGTTCCTCAAGGGTGCCCTCATTAACGATGGTGAAGTCTGCAAGCGCAAGCGCCTCGTCGAGACCCCAACCGAACTCGCGCCGGTCCTTTTCCCTGAATCTCCCCTGCGTGTCTGCATCATCGGCCCTCCCCCGAGAGGCGATGCGAGAATAACGAATCGGTTCGCCGGCTTGGACAGCGAGTAAGTGGAAGTTATCTCCGAAAGTGCGGCGAAATTCGTTTACCTCGGCCACGCCTCGGATCCCATCCACAACGACGGCTCGCTTGTTTTTTCCTTGAGCCTTGATCAACGGGATGCAACGCTTGGCTATAGCTCCGAGACCCTCTTGCTCTCTAAGTTCACTAGCAACCTTGGCAACGTTTGCCTCAGTTATCTCCTGCCCTCGGCGCCTGACCTCCTCCCAAACCACATCGCCCATCCGGACGCACGGGACATCAAAGCGGGCGAGAACCTTGGCGACCTCGGTCTTGCCTGAGCCGTGCGGGCCGACGATGCTTATCACTTCAAGCGCCATCACAATTCGACCACGATCAACGTGGTAGTGTTGGTCACGC
The DNA here is from genome assembly GCA_030616305.1 of Hadesarchaea archaeon. GTDB lineage: Archaea > Hadarchaeota > Hadarchaeia > Hadarchaeales > Hadarchaeaceae > B75-G9. The sequence continues at coordinate 2,795 of JAUWXQ010000046.1, read as the reverse complement.
CTGGGATGCTCCGGATGTCGCCGAAGATGGCCTTCGTCAGCTTCTCCAGCGAGTCGACCTCGATTCGGGCTACTATGTCGTAGGGACCAGCGACCGCCTCCGTCTTTTTCACTCCCTCTAGGGTTTTGACCTTCCTAAAGACCTCTGCGGTCTGTCCGGGCTCGGCGGAGATCAAACTGTACGCATTCACCATTTGTGCACCTCCACACCCATTTCCACTACTTACTTTAAAACCTCACGTCTAACTCAGAACGTGCTCCCAACGCTTTTTTTAGATAGCAGTCGAGATTACCTCGGGTTACATGGGGACACTCAACTACATCGCCTACGTGATATTTGCAGTGCTTTTCATATCGATTAGTTTCGCGATATACACCGAATACCAGCGGGGCGCGGCCGAGCAGGAGTTCAGGCTCAAGGCCGAGGAACTTGCGGGACAAATCAACGAATTGGGGAATCAGAGCGAGGGCACAATTTTGTATTTTGATATCTCCGTGCCACCGAACTGCGAACTGCGCTTTACCGACAATGCGGTTGTTATCATGATTGGGAAATGGCCTGATAACTTTCAAGTGGGTGTTCCTGTGAGTGGCCCGACCTTCATTAATCAAAGAGTAGACCTTAAACTCGAGCGAACCGAAAACGGGGTGAGCGTGGGTGAACAGATTTAATTTGGATCAGAAGGGCGCGGAGACATTCCCATTAATTGTTCTCTTTGGAGTTATACTCGCGTGGCTGATGGCTTTTCTTTTTATCACCCTCTACAACCAACAGCTGGATGTGCGAGTCGACGAGCAGGCCAATGCCCTAGCGGATGACCTCTCTCGGACAGCGTTCACCTCGCTCTCTGGAGGTCAGCCCATACTCGAACTCCCCCGTGATGTCGGTGGTAGCGCATATACAATAGAAGTTCAGGAAAACAGTATTTTTGTCGTTAAAATTGCCGGTGGCAGAAGAGCTGGGAACAGCTATAGTGCCCTAGTAAACGCTACGGTGACGGTTGAGAATCAAGATTTCTCCCCAGGCGGACGCGTGTACTTCATGCGCAGTGGTGACCAAATTATCGTTAGCGCAGCGTCCATCGAAGCCCCGGTCGAGAATATTGCCCCCGTGCCAACAGGTGAGCCGCCAGAGTTCTACTATTTCGCGCAGAGTAATCCACGTGACGCTGCCGCGATAGGCGCCGCTTACTTTGAGGCTCGCGAGCTCTATTCAGCGGAGAATGATATCGATGTTTCATCCTACCGCTGGGAGAGCGCGGATTCCTTGTTAGCACAAATTACCTCTGGTGAGGTACCCTTGGCTGTGTTACGGGTTATGGGTAGCGAAGATGGCACGGACGTCGGCAAAGTGGATACAGCATGGGTCGTGGGGCAAGTGGAGAGCGATGAAAACATCGGAAGCGCCACAACTTGTCCATCTCCAGATAACGCGTATCGTAGCAGTTGGCTCTATTCTCCCCAAGGGGTGCTCAACCACTTGCGGTCTCGGACTTGGCGCAGGGTGAGCGACAACACGGTGGTAGCGGTGCCTGCCGATGCTTCCATCCAAGCAGCCTCTGCGACTACGAACGTGTCGACTTACCCGACTTGGCGGGTCACGTTTGAAAGCTATGTTATCTTCTACCAGATGGTTCCTTGGTGGGAGCAGGAAGATACAGCGGGGTTCGTCTTTCAATCTGAACCACCGCTCGAACCAGTAGTCTGAGTTTAGTCATATAGCTCCACTTCAACGTTTTGGCCTTTATCAAAACCTTCAACACTCTCTGGCACGATTACGAAGCCATCTGCCCGAGTCATGGAGCTGAGAATGCTGGAACCAGTGACGCGGATCGGCTCGGCCAAAAGCTCACCTGCATCGCTCCAAATCCGCACCCGCACCACATCCGCGCGCCCCAAACTCGAGGCGACTTTGCGCGTCAACCTTGCTCGAACTCTTAGATATCCCCAGTCTGCCGGTAATCCCTGCATCACCCAAAGCGCAGGCCTGACGAGCATATCGAACGCGACCAATGAAGCCACAGGGAAACCGGCAAGGCAAAATACTGGTTTGTCACGAACGATGCCAAATGCGGTTGGGCCTCCCGGGCGCAAAGCGACACCGTGGAACATCAGCTTCCCAAGCTCCGTGACTATATTTGGGGCAATGTCATGCTCGCCCACGGCACTTCCTCCCGAAATTAGCACCACATCGTCTTTCAGCGCTTTTTGCAGCACGCGTCGTAATGCTTTGGGTTTATCTGGAACGATTCCTAACCTATCGGCCACGCAGCCACAGCTCACCACCCCTGCTGCTAGAGAGTAACTATTGACATCCGTGATCTGGGCCGGTTTCAGTCGCATACCTGGGCGTTTGATTTCGGGCCCGGTTGCTATGACTGCAACTTTTGGCTTTCGAAAAACCTGCACCTTGAGATGACCGACGGAGGAAAACATACCCACATCTTGGGGCCTGAGTCGCTGCCCACGTTTCAAGACAATCTCACCTGCGTGGACATCCTCACCTTGAGCGGAAACATTTTTTCCGGGCGTGAGCGGGGCAAGAACAGCTATGCGGGTTTCCTCCATTCTCGTATGTTCGACCATTACAACAGCATCCGCCCCTCCGGGCATCTGTGCTCCCGTCATGAGTTTGACCGCCTGCCCTTTACCCACGCGAAGTCTAGAAACAGCTCCCATCCTTACAGCGCCTATAACTTGCAATTTTTTCGAATTGTTTTGGCTGGCTCCAAAAGTATCAGCTGCACGGACTGCGTATCCATCCATAGCCGAGCGATCGAATGGTGGGATGTCAAC
>JAUWXQ010000040.1 GCA_030616305.1 Hadesarchaea archaeon | reverse complement strand
ATAGGATGGGTCACGGGGCACTCTTACGCATGTTATGGTCCACTTCTGAACTGTGCCACAATGTTGATTTACGAGGGCGCTCTGGATTATCCAGCCCCAGACCGATGGTGGGCGATTATCGAAAAGTACGGGGTTACAATTCTCTACACGGCTCCAACTGCCATTAGGATGTTCGTGAAACTAGGTGATGAGTGGCCCAAGAAGCACGATTTGAGTGGCCTTCGTTTGTTGGGCACGGTGGGCGAGCCGATCGACAAAGAAGCTTGGATGTGGTATTTCAACGTCATCGGTGGCGGCAGGTGCCCCATCACCGACACATGGTGGCAAACCGAAACTGGAGGGACGTTGATAATGTCGCTTCCGGGCATCGGTCCATTTATTCCAAGCGTCGCTGGCAGAAGTTTCCCAGGCACTAGGCATGAGGTCGTCGATGAAGAGGGCAAAATCTTGGAAGAAGGGAGTAGCGGTTACCTTGTGCAACTGCCACCGTTTGCACCTGGCATGCTTCGCGGACTCTACAAGGCTGACGCCAAGTACCGCGAGACTTATTGGAGCAAATATCAAAACAAGTTTTATTTCACCAGCGACGGGGCGAGGAGAATGCCTTACGGCTGCATCCGCGCGACTGGCAGAGTTGACGACGTGATGAAGGTCGCTGGACATCGTCTCTCTACGGCCGAACTAGAAGATGCCTTAAACAGACATGAGGCGGTAGTAGAGAGCGCAGTTGTGGCGAAGCCTCACGAGATTAAGGGCGAAGTCCCTGTTGCGTATGTTATCCTGGATCCCAACTTCAAGCCGTCGGATGAATTGACAAAAATATTAGTAAAACATGTGGACAAAACCATGGGACCCATAGCTAGGCCTGAAAAAATTATTTTTGCGGAGGAGTTACCGAAGACGCGAAGTGGCAAAATCATGCGTAGAATCCTAAAAGCTTTGGTGATAAACGAACCGATCGGCGACACCGCCACTTTGCTAAACCCAGAATCGATTGAGGCCCTCAAGCAGAAGGTTGGTTACAAGAGTTGATCAGAAAGACATGAACGGTTATCTAGTCTTTCTCTTTCTCTTCACTAGCTTGCCATACCCACGCTTTCGAAGCATTTCAACGATCTCTAGCTCGGACGGTTGCGGGGGCAATGGTCGCGGAGGCATTCGAGCCAACTTCGCCCCGAATATGTTGATGATTCTGCTTGCCACGAACATGTACACGAGCACCAGCACACAGAAGTAGAGCGGTTCAAGCGCGAGTGCTGCGGATGTAATGATAGCAGGACTGACGATGGCGAGCCCGGCACCCAAAGCTATCGCGAGCGTTCTAACTCTTTGGCGCCGGTAGAGTACCATCAGCTTACCACCTAGCCCAAGCAACAGCGCCTCGAGTCCAAACGCCAAAGAACCCATGAGGAGAATTAGGTATAGGGTATCAATGGCGCCCAACCTCACCACCGTTCGAGCTAGGGCGGTATATGATTTAAATCTGAAGCGAGGGGACGAGCGGCGCCGAATGGTGGAAATTCTCGACCGCTTAGGCGCGGAGTTCGAACCATGGCGCCGTTACACTGATGACCCATTTCTATTGCTCGTTGGCACGGTGCTCTCCCAAAACACGAATTGGCGCAACACCCGCACTGCCTACAACCGCCTAATCGCCAGATTTCGAACGCCAAGGCAACTGGCAACGGCCGATGAGCGCGAAATCCGAGAACTGATCCGGCCAGCTGGTTTGTTCCGGATGAAATCCAAACGTCTGAAGGATATCTCACGCGTGATATTGGAAAAATATGGAGGTAACCTCGGCTCGGTGCTTCGTATGCCCCCTGAAAAAGCAAGGGAAGAGCTGTTGTCGTTCCCAGGTGTGGGCTACAAGACTGCCGACGTCGTGCTGGCGTTCGGGGCGGGGCGGGATGTACTGCCAGTGGACACCCACGTGTTCAGGATTGCTAAGCGTCTTGGGTTTGCATCACCAAACGACGACCACGAACAGATTAAGTTGAAGCTCGAGAAAGTCACGCCCGTTGGTAGAAGGGGTCACGCACACATGTTTCTGATCCAGCTCGGCCGACGCTACTGCCGCGCTCGGAATCCACTTCACGAGAGATGTCCAATCAACGACCTTTGTCCGATAGGAAGTCGTTATCTACGGCGCAAAGAGCCTAGCTCTAGGGTTCGAGCACGTAGTAAGAATTAAGAATTTCACAGATATTTTTCGCGAGGGCGTGATAACACATATCGACATCTGCCTTCTCCGTAGCGATATTCATCACGTAGTCTCTGCACGTGCAGAAATCGCGGACGACCTCGTACTCATCGGTTTTTCCACGAACGAACCACCGTTGCCCCTTTTTCACAACGCGCTGACATTTGACGGCCTCCAAGGCCCTCTTCCCCCGCCCACCGTAAACATCCGTGATCGCTCGTTCGAGTTCAGGCGTTAGCACTGCACTTTGTTTTAATTGCCTGAACAGCTCTTCCTTCCTGCGCTTGAAAGTTTCCAGAACCACCGACAACCCAGCCTAATTAGGTGTGCATGAATAATTAGGGTGATGTTAAGCCAAACCCTAACCCTGTTGCGGGACCACGGCATAAGGCTCAGCAAGCGGGTGGGACAACACCAAGTAATTGACCCCGCCGTTCTGGAGCGAATGGTTGACTATGCTGAACTCTCGCGCGATGATGTTGTGCTCGAGATTGGTGCCGGAATCGGAAACCTAACACTGTTACTCGCGCAGCGCGCTGGGAAGGTGATCGCGGTGGAGCGAGATAAGAGGCTCATAAAGGTCCTGAAAACGCAGTTGGGGAGCCGCTCAAACGTTGAACTGTTGTGTGGGGACGCTTTGCATATCCAGCTACCTGAGTTCAAAAAAGTCGTCGCGAACCTCCCCTACGGCATCTCCTCTGACATCACGTTCAAGTTGCTAGATCACAAATTCGAGCTGGCTGTGCTGATGTATCAACGCGAGTTCGCTGAGCGGCTCGTGGCAGAGCCAGGGTCTGACGATTATAGTCGCTTGACGGTGAACGTTCACTATCGGGCATCCGTTGAGCTACTAGACGAAGTGCCGCCAGCTGCATTTTTTCCTCAACCGAGAATCACATCGTCGATCGTCAGGCTAAGACCGCGCGAACCGCCATTCGAGGTCAAGGACGAACGCATATTTTTCAACGTCATTCGGGCGCTCTTCCAGCATCGGCGACAGCGTGTGCGGAACGCGCTATATCGCTCGTTCGGGGAGGTTTTCCCTGGTGTGAAAATATCGAAGGCGGAGAGGCGAGCGACGATAGATCGGAGGCTTCCTAAAGAGCTTGCCGAAGCCCGCGTTATGGACCTCGCGCCGGAGAAATTTGGCACGATAGTCGAGTGTCTGGTTAGCTGACTTTTAACCTTAGAGTTTTCATTTCCCCACGAAACCGGACAAATCACGTGTTTTTCAGCCTTGTACCAAAAAGTTTTTGCAAATGTTGATAAATATATGAAAGTGGATATCATGAAAAATCGGGCAAAGCGGTTTGTACCTTTTGTCCTGGCAATGATAGCCTTCGCCATGCTTGTTGGTTTTACTGAACCAGCAGAGGCGGCAACAACTGAAATATGGTATAACAATGTGCCCACGAATTTAAATTGGTTTTGGACGAACGATGAACATGGCACTGTTACAATATTCGTTAGTGGGAACGGCGGTTATTGGTATGTAAATCATGAGGCAGGCGGTAACTTAATAAAAAGGTATCCTAGTCCAGGCAATTATTTATATAACACTACTCAAAGCTTTAGAATAGATTTGGTAACTGGTGGGACTTACAATTATTTGTATGTGTGGAAGTATGACGAGAATGGGGTCGGGTATTCTGAGCAGTATGGACCATTAATCTTTGATAATGTGCCCCCCGATAGTATAAAGTCCATTACGGTATACGACCCCGATGAGCCACCCACTTACTCAACTGTATATCGATCCCACAATGATATTGACTTTGTGAATAGCTTAACCGTTAAGGTTGGTACAACAACCCTAGGGATAGCATATGCACAATATAGCACGGATAACACAAATTGGACCGTGTGGTATCCAGCTGGGTTCGTTGCTCCGGAGGGCAGTGGGTGGGTAACTTTTGCTAGTGAAGGTCTCCAAACATTATATGCTAGGGGTAAGGACTCTGCTGGTAATATATCAGATGTTTCGGAGGCTTTTCCAGTCAGGGTTGACACGACACCCCCAACCATAGATAATTATTATTTATCGGGTACTTTAGGCAGTGGTGGTTGGTATACCTCTCAGGTTGAGCTTTATGTGTCGACTTCTGATGACCAGCGTATGTATGACCCTGGCTACCGCGTCGACGGTGGTGATTGGGGGAGGATATATGTATATGGTCCGGACTACACCTCTGGAACGGGTTCACGTAGTTTTTTAAACGATGGGCATTATCAGATTGAATTTTATGGTGAGGATTTTGCAAAGAACGTAACAAGCACTTTTACCATAACAATCAAAATTGATACAGTTTCGCCAACGGCATCTTTTACGTATTCTCCGTCCACCCCAAATGTTGATGAGATAATCAGTTTCACTGACCAGTCGAGTGATTATAGAAGTGGTGTAGCCAGCTGGAGCTGGAGCTTCGGTGATGGAACGACCTCAACTCAGCGGAACCCAACCTATAGCTATACTTCTGCAGGCAGCTACCAAGTTACTCTTACTGTAACTGATTCTGCTGGTCTAACAGATAGTATAACAAAAACAGTTACAGTTAGTGAAGGCGAAGTTGTTAATCAACCCCCAACAGCCAACTTTACATATTCTCCCTCTTCCCCACAAGCAAATGAAACAATTTCTTTCACCGATCAATCAAGTGACCCTGATGGAAGTGTGGTCAGCTGGAGCTGGGCCTTCGGAGATGGTTCGACTTCAACTCTGCAAAATCCAACTCATAGTTATGGAGTGGATGGGAGTTACAATGTCACCCTCACCGTGACCGACAATGGTGGAGCAACCGATAGTATAACAAAAACAATTACCGTTGGCGAAATTGTTACCAATCAACCGCCGACAGCTTCTTTTACTTATTTCCCTTCCACTCCAAGGGTTAACGGGTTGATTAGTTTCACCGATCAGTCAACCGACCCAGATGGCCAAATAGTGAGTTGGAATTGGGATTTCGGCGATGGTTCAACTTCAGCCCAGCAGAACTCCTCCCATAGCTACGCTTCCTCTGGCAACTATCAGGCGAGCCTCACGGTTACTGATAATGGTGGGGCCACTGATAACACGACAAAAACAGTTACTGTTAGTGGGAGGTTGTTGCCGCCGGAAGAATTCACTGTCACGGCTCCGGACGAAATCACTTGTTCTCCGGGAGAGCCGATCACAATACCAATCACCATAGTTGGCCCATTAGAGAACTTTGATCAGGTGGCGGGCTGTGATGTTGTCGTACTGGTGAATGGTAATCAGATTTACAGCTCTATTATTGATACCATCCCCCCCACATCCCAGGAAGGTATTGGTGATTTCAAAATAATAGTAGCAATAGATCTAGAGGTAGCTGCTGAGGAAAATGTACAAGTGCAAGTGTATTCTAGTGAAGGTGCTTTAATGGGTAGTTATAATGTAACGCTTTCTGTAGAGGGTATTCAACCCCCCGCACAACCAGGCATCTCCACTGGACTCATCCTAGGTCTACTCGCCACCACAGCGGTTGTTTTGGCCTTAACATTTGCAGTATTCAAACGAAAAATCAAACTAAAGTGGTCGCGTTGATTTTACTTCTCCATGAACTCATCGGGTCTTGGCGGCTCCGGTTTCAATCCCTTTCGCTTGCGCGTGTCCCGGATGACCTGTTCTTGGAGCTCCCGCGGCAACTGATTATATTTCTCGAACTCCGTCCCCCAGATAGCCCGCCCCTCGGTTTCAGAGCGCAGTTCCGCTGCCAGCCCGAAGGAGTTCGCCACCGGTAGCGAGGCCTTGATTATGGTTATGTCCTCCTCCGCCTCCATGCTCAGGATTTTCCCCCGGCGCCCCTGGATGACCTTGGTCGCGCCACCCATGAACTCTTGCGGCACGCGCACTTCGAGCTTGAGGAGGGGCTCGAGCACCGTGGGGTTCGCGAGGAGGATACCGGCCTGAATCGGGCGCCTAACGGCGGGGATGATCTGTGCCGGCCCCCTGTGTACAGAATCCTCGTGAAGCGTGACATCGTCTATGAGCACTTTTAGTCCTCGCATGGGCTCACGCATGACAGGGCCCTCTTCAACGACCTGCTTGAATGCATCGATAACATAATCCTCCACCTCACGCATGTACTGCACGCCCTTGCTCACATCGGCCAAGATGTTCGGTCCAATTATCGAAACGATGTTACGGGCCGCGTGGGTCTCCCACCCAAACTCCCGCAGCACGCTTGCACGTTCCTTCCGCTCTTGCTTGTCCTTGATCTTCCCCTCCTTGATGGCCTTGATGACCTCTGGCTCTAATGGTTCGACCACAATCATGAACCGGTTGTGCTTGTTCGGAGATTTACCCTCAATCCGTCCCGCTTTACCAGTCAATGCCTCGCGGTACACGACGATAGGCTCAGAAGTTTTTACCTCAAGCCCGGCCTCCTTTAGCTTGTACTCGACGATCTCGAGGTGGACCTCTCCCATCCCAGATACCAAGTATTCCCCGGTCTCCTCGTTGATCTTGATGTGAACGTTCGGATCCTCCCTCGAGATTTTCTTCAACGCATTGATCAACTTCGGCAAATCTTGGAAGTTTTTCGGCTCTACGGCCACCGTGACGACGGGCTCGCTTATGTAGCGGAGTTCCTCGAACCCTTTGCCCTCCACCCCAACTTCGATGAGGGTTTCTCCCACTTGGGCCTCCTTCATCCCTATAACGGCAGCGATGTTGCCCGCGGGGATCTTGTCAACCATCACGCGATCGGGTCCCATATAGACGTTGACCTGCTGGATGCGGGCCTCTTTGTTAGCACTAACCAACTTAACCGCTTTTCCTTTTTCCAAGGTGCCGGAGAAGACCCGCCCAGTGGATATCACGCCGGCCTGCTCGTCAACGATGATGTCGGTGACCACCATGCACACCTTTCCATCAGAGTTGGCGACCGACATGTCCTTCCCAAGCTCGCTCTCCAAGTCGCCCTTCCATATCACGGGAATCCTGCTCGCCTGCGCCTCCTTTGGGTTGGGAAGATGGTGGATGGCCATATCCAGAACCACTTCGTAGAGAGGGCTCTTCTTCGCGAGTTCGGCCTGGGTGCCGGTCTGATAGGCAGTGATGATGTCCTTGAAGCTTATGTTCTTCTTTTTCATCTGGGTAACGGAAAGGGCCCACTTCTCCTTGGCGGACCCAAACGCGACCGAACCCCCCTCGACACTTACCTGCCATTTATCGGCTAGGCTGGGGTGAGCATATCTCCGGACGAGCTCATTGAACTTGGTTATCAGTTTGATGAAGCGTGCCTGCATACCCTCTGGCGTCAGTTTTAGTTCGTCAATGAGACGATCAACTTTATTGATAAACAACACTGGACGTGCGCGCTCCTGAAGGGCCTGCCGCAGGACGGTCTCGGTCTGGGGCATGACACCCTCAACCGCGTCCATCACGACCACGACTCCGTCAATCGCCCGCAAGGCCCTTGTAACATCACCGCTAAAGTCTACGTGGCCCGGGGTGTCGAGCAGGTTAATGAGGTACTCCTTACCCTCAAGGGTGTGTGCTAAACTGACCGCCGCAGTCTGCACGGTTATCCCGCGCTGCTGCTCAATCTCGAGGAAGTCCGTGAAGAGCTGCTCCCCCGCCAAGTCATAACTGATTATGCCTGAAGCGGCCACCAGCGAATCAGTTAGAGTAGTTTTCCCGTGAAATCGTCCTATAGCTTTCGCTACAGGATATCGACATGGGCAACTATCCCTATGTTTCGAATTCGCGGGAGGTCCCACATTATCTTTTGAACATCCGCTAGATGCTTGTATCGGCGCATGCAAACCACTTCTTAGTAGTATTACCTCCCCTCTTAAAAAAGGACTAGCGAAATGGCAGGAGGGCAGATTCGATCTCGCCCTTTTTCTTCTCAGGTGCTGGTGGGAACTTCATCGGTATTTCCTTAGGGCTCTGCCCTATACCTATGGTATTCCCTATTCCAGCGATGATAACAACATCGCCTGGCTTCGTGCGATCCCGTATAGCCTGTTTGACCCTTTCGACAGCGACCTCCACACCTTTAGCGAGGCGTTTGTTTAGGGGCTTAATCGCCTCCGTGAAGGACTCCTTTATCACGATGGCGTCGACCGGTATCTTGCGCTTCACCGCGACCTCCTCAATTTTGTACTTCTCAGTAGGTGGTCCTCCGATCGCGGCCCCGACCCCCTCTATAACCTGACCGCTCACATCGCCCTCGAGCTTCCCAGCCGCGTCAATCATGATGATTCGTGAGACCTTTCGTTTCTGAATCAAGCGCCTGATAAGTTCGCCTGGTTTGCCGACCCGCCCGCCAGGCCCCTTCGCCTTGACGATGAGAAGCTTTCGCCCATCAAACTCCGTCTCAGCGTAAACTGTGTCCTCGACTGGCTCCCTGCATTTGGCCTTACCGATGAAGTTAGCGGCAGTCAATGTCCCCACGCCGTCCCCGATCGGTTTTCCTGCAGCAAAGGTTTTCGTCGCCTCCACAAATGCTTTAGCATACTCTCTGAAGAAGGGCACGTTCATCTGGGTCAGCATGACGATCTGCATGTTTTTCGTCTTCTCAGCGAGCAACGTGAAGTGGCGCATGATGCGGTAGATGAAATAATTCGCCATCGCTCCTTCTATAACCATCTCCAAGTTTGCTGCGGATTCGGGGTCGGCCTTGGGGGCAAAATGAGCCACGGCTCCCTCGAACCGTCGCTTCCGCACATCAAGTATGTGTTCAAGCCTTCGCAGCACCCCTGATGGGTCTTCGCTCACCGGCTCGATGGCGAAGAACTCTAAGAAATTATCAAACTCCTTTTCCACATCGCGCTTGGGCTTTCCGTGCTTAGTTATCGCCCGCAGCGCAATCTGTCTGCTCTCCTTCGCCCAACCCTCAAGTTGTTTGACGGACTTGCGCAGCTGTCCGAGTCCCATGCGTGCCTGGAGGGTCAACATCTGGGGAGCGAGCAGCATCATGACAAAGCTGAAGATCACGATGAAAAATATCCACACCATTATGTCTTCCGGCACGCTGATCCCAACTTATTCATTATCCTCGATTTTCATAAGGCTTGTCATCATAAACTTAAAGCTTTCCGGGTGATGACTTTTTGGGGCGGGGGTAGCCAAGTCAGGTCTAAGGCGCCAGATTCAGAGTCTGGTCCCGTAGGGGTTCGGGGGTTCGAATCCCCTCCCCCGCACTTCAAATGTTCCTCAATCGCCTTTTCGCAGAAACGGGACAAAGGTATTTTTTTCACGCGCTGTTGCCACAAATCGGGCGGGAAGGGTCAAATTTATGCGCTTGCGGTAGCGGCGTGTACATACATTTGTCCGCACAGTTTGGTCCTCAACTTCAATTTTCTAA
>JAUWXQ010000054.1 GCA_030616305.1 Hadesarchaea archaeon | reverse complement strand
AAGCCGGCAGCACAGGAGGTAGAAGCCTGCTGGATCTTGATCATCTCGGTGATCAGCTCGACCGGCGCTATGGCATATCCTAAGCGCCAGCCAGTCATCGAGTACGCCTTTGAGAAACCGTTTATGTAGATCGTTCGCTCGCCCATGTTCGGGAATGAAATGAGGCTCGCATGTTTCCCTTCGTAAACCAAGCAATCGTAGATCTCGTCGGACAGTACCCATAGTTTGCGGTCCACAGCGAGATCGGTGAGTGGGCGCAGCTCCTCTCGCTTCATTACCGCACCCGTTGGGTTGTTCGGGTAGTTCAGCAAAAGCATCTTGGTTCTAGGGGTCAACGCCTTTTGGACTTCCTCAACTTCCAACTTGAATCCGTTTTCACGAGTTGTCTTTACAAAAACAGGTTTGGCTCCGACTATGCGAACCATTGCTTCATAGGTCCAACAGGGGCTGGGGATGACTACCTCATCACCCGGGTCAAGTGCAGCCGCCATCGCGCAGAAAATGGCGTGCTTTGCTCCGGGAGTGACGATGACGTTTTTCGCTGTTGTATCAAGTCCCTTTTTCACCATCTGCTCTGCGATCGCCTCTCTGAGTTCCATCAGCCCCGCACTTGGAGTGTACTTCGTCATCCCGCGGGCAAGTGCTTTCTCAGCAGCTTTTTTGATGTGGGTCGGCGTGTCGAAATCTGGCTCGCCAACCTCCATGTGGATGATTTTCTTGCCTTGGCGCTCGAGTTCCTTCGCCAATCCCAGAACCTTAAGCGTACTTGAGGGCGGGATTTCTTTCATTCGGTTGGCAGGTTTCAACCTCACACCCGCTAGGATTTTACGTGCATAATTTAAACCTACTTCGGTTGCATGCATTGGATAGACAAAGTCGCAAAAGCCCTGCTTAAGCGAGGTAAAAAACACGTCATCGCAAGTGGAATCTCCGTTTCGGGCCACATCCACATCGGCCACTGCAACGATGTATTCATAGCCGATGGTGTCCGGAGAGCGGTCGAAGAATCTGGTGGGAAAGCAGAAGCGTTCTGGTATGCGGACGACTACGACCCCATGCGCCGAATCCCGTGGCCGTTAAACGAGGGGGAGTTGGCTGAAAAATATAAACAGTACTTGGGCGTGCCATACGTCGATATCCCTTCGCCCGACCCGAATTACAAGAACTTCGTTGATTACTTCGCACGTCCCTTCATCGAGTCGCTCGGCGACTTCGGCATCAATGTGAAGATTTACTCAGGAGCCGAGATCTACCGAAGCGGAAAGATGGCAGGACTCACAAAAACCGCCCTCAAACAGGCCGACAAAATTCGCTCGATACTCAACAAATATCGTTCTGAACTCTTGCCAGAGGATTGGTTGCCTTACGATGCAATTTGTGAGAAATGCGGCAGAATCGCTACGACGAGAACATTTGCTTGGCACGGCAATTACGTCAGCTACAGGTGCGAGGGATGTGATTACGTTTCCGGCTGTGGCCACGAGGGTGAAGCCGATTACACCAAAGGAGAGGGCAAGCTGACTTGGCGTGTCGAGTGGCCTGCCCGTTGGAAATTGCTTAAAGTCACTTGCGAGCCATTTGGAAAGGATCATGCAGTCGTCGGCGGAAGCTACGACACGGGAAAGCTGATCGCAAAACAGGTTTTCAAGTATCGTGCCCCATACCCGGTTACTTATGAGTGGGTCAGCCTCCACGGAGAGCGGATGTCTTCCTCTAAGGGAGTTGTATTCACGCTTCCCCAGTGGCTTGAGATCGCCGAACCAGAGCTTCTGCGCTACTTTATCTTCAGGAGCAAGCCCATGAAGGCGAAAGATTTCGACCCTGGACTGGCGTTGCTTGACCTGTACGACGAGTTTGACCTGGTGGAGCAGGTTCGCTTCGGCAAGGTCGAAGCGAGTGATCGACGGAAGAAACAGTTCAAGCGCATTTACGAGTTATCTCAGCGTAGTAAACCATCTAAACGATTGGTACAGCGCGTGTCTTTCAGGTTCGCTACAGTGTTGAGTCAGGTCATGCGAGATGAAAAGCACGCAATCGAAGTTTTGACCTCCAAAGGGATGCTGACCAACCCGAGCGAGGCAGATGTCAAGCTGGCCATCCGCCGTTTGGGTTGCGCGGGAAAGTGGGTGTCGAAATATGCGCCCGAGCGCCTGCGTTTCAAAGTGAGCGAGGAGGTGCCATTTGAAGCCGTTCGACGCCTTACCGAACAGCAAAAACAGGGACTTGCGCAGCTGGCGACCGATTTGTCATCGCGTGACTATACACCAGTCGAACTTCACAACCATATCTATGAGATTGGAAAAAAGATTGGATTGAAAGTACCCGACTTATTCAAGGCGATATACCTTGCTCTCCTCGGGCGCGAATCTGGGCCACGTGCGGGCAATTTCATTTCTGCCTTGGATAAGGAGTTCGTAATTTCCCGGTTCAAGGAAGTCATTTCTTCTTGAGGCGGAGCTTCATCGCGGGTTTTCCTTCCAATAGCTTATTGAACACGGTCTCAAAGTTCTCGTCAGGTGCGAGTTCGCGTTGTACGAAGATGCCCGTGTGCCCCACTTCTGCTCGTCTGGTCAAAACCTGCACTCGCTCACGCACGATGTCCAAACTCACCCCCACACGCTTTGCCACCTCCGCCTCCCTTCCCACGACCGGGCTCTCGATGTGCCCTTGAGGAGTTGGCTCAATGAGCATCAGCCGCTTATCGATGCCAGGTACACGCACCTTCCTCTCCGCCTGCTCAAGGCTCGCCGCGCCCCCAAAATGGTAAAATTCTAATTCAAGCGATTTAGGGTCCACGAGCGGAAAGGTGATCGAGCGGTCTTCCTCGATGTAGATGTGGGCCTTGGGGAGTTGCCATGGGGTCGCCATCACTATCTCCCGTTTGACTGGACTGAATCCAGCTTCACGAAGGGCTAACTCTATTTTGTAGGACGGCACGACGCGGGGGATGAATACATCAACATCACTTTTTTTGTCCACGTCCCCCCGTGCGACGCTGCCGTGAACAAGCGGGTCGAATCCTCTCGTCACGAGAGATTTCATCATCCTTAAAGCGTGTTTTCTAAGTTCCTCGAAAAGCCGCCAGCGCTCTTGGTCATAGGTTACCTCTGTGATGTCGGCTGCACGGACAGGTCTGACCATAGGACCAAAACCTTACTTCAAACTTTCCTCAATCCACTTTAGATATTCAGGCAACCCCCGCTCGACCCGCAGGACTAGGACTTCAGGGATTTCGTAGCTATGAAGTTCCTTTATGCGGTGGATTAATCGGTCAAGCTTTTTCGCCGATGTCTTCGCCACGAGCATGACCTCCTTCGCCCGCTCGGTTTTCCCGTGCCACCTGTAAGTTGAATTCACATTCGGCAGGACGCTCACGCAGGCCGCAAGCTTTTCAGAGACAAGTTTTTCAGCCAGCCGTCTAGCCTCCACTTGGTTTTTCACCGTTGTTAACACGAGCGAAAACATTCCTTCCCCCAACCAAAGCTGAATGTAGATGGTTTAAACCTTGTCGACATTATTGACTACGGTGCTTCAAATGTTGGAGGATGTACTCTTCGCTATCGCTCTGCTCCTCCTATTCTGGGTTTCCGTGGGTTTAATTAATCGCTGGTATCACCTCGAGAAGCGCGGGTTCACGATTTCTCCAGGCTTGATAATGTGGCGTACGAAGCGAGGACTGAATTTCATCGATCGTGTGGCGGGGATCTCCAAGCGGGGGTGGTGCGCCTATGGTACCCTGGCGGCGGGAGTCGGAGTATTCATGATGGTGTTTATCTTCGTGACCCTCGTGTTCAACTTGATATTCATATTGACTCACCCCGCGGTGCGGCTTCCAGGCGTAATTTTGGCATATCCAGGGTTGATCCCTGGCCTAACCATCGTCGCCTGGCTTGTTGCAATCGGAAGTATTCTGTTGGTTCATGAATTTTCTCATGGCATCCTGCTGCACGCACAAGGGCTCCAGACGAAATCGGTTGGAGGGATGTTTCTCGTGGCGATTCCGGGCGCCTTCGTGGAACCAGACGAAAAGCAACTGATGCGGGCGCCCATTTCAAAACGACTGCGCATGTTTGCGGCGGGGTCGATGGGAAATTTTGTGCTTGCATTCATATGTCTCGCGGTACTCCTGATGCTTTTGGTGCCCAAGCCAGGGGTTTATGTTTCGGCCGTTTACGAGAACTACCCCGCTGAAAACTTCACTTTAGGCGCACGAATTTATCAATTTGACAATGTGCCCATAAACACACTAGAAGATTACTACGATTTCATGGACGACAAACAGCCTGGCGACAACGTTTGGGTAGCCACTGAAAGCGAGAATGTTTATGTCACTATCGCTGAAGCCCCAGAAAACGAAAACAGAGGCATATTGGGAGTTGGGCTGATGTCAGCAACTTCCCGCTGGAATTTCGCAAACCCGCTCTACACGATGGGGGCAGCGATGGCTGAACTCTTAGGGCGCCCGGTGTTTCATCCCTATGTCTATGACACCCTCGTGCCATGGGGAGTGATCGACATCCTGAAATGGATGTTCGCCCTGAATTTAGGTGTCGGCCTTTTCAACATGCTTCCCGCGGTGCCCCTCGATGGTGGCTACATGATGCAGGCGATTATCGAACGTAAGACCTCGAAGGAGAAAGCCAAGAAGGT
Organism: Hadesarchaea archaeon; assembly: GCA_030616305.1. GTDB lineage: Archaea > Hadarchaeota > Hadarchaeia > Hadarchaeales > Hadarchaeaceae > B75-G9. The sequence continues at coordinate 748 of JAUWXQ010000054.1, read as the reverse complement.
GGTCCGAGTCCTTTCATATATCGTCTTAGCGCTAATCCTGATGAACATATTACTCGCGCTGCCGGGGTGGTGAGGTGGGTGAAATCGCCGTCAAGGTGAGGGTCATCGGGCAAAAGGCTGTGCGCAAGGTCAAGATTACACAAAAAACAAGGATTGCTGATTTGCTCAACCAGCTCGGCCAAAATCGGGAAACTGTCGTCGTAAGATTGAACGGCAAAATCATCGCTGAGGAGGAACACTTGACTGATGGGGACTTGGTTGAAATCCTGCCAATCGTGACAGGTGGTTAGATGTTAAAATGTAGTTTCTGCGGTCGGCGCGCCGCATACAACCGTCGATACGCAGGGGTACTCCTCTGTGACCGTTGCATAATCAAAAGCGTGGAGCGCCGCTTTCGGCGGGCGATGGGCAAACACAAGCTCGTATCTCCGGGTGAGCGGGTCGCGGTGGCGGTCTCAGGGGGGAAGGACAGTGTGACTTGCATGCACCTCCTAGCCGATTACTGCGGGAGGAAAAACTGCGGGCTCATAGCCGTGACCGTGGACGAGGGGATAAAGGGCTACCGGGACGAGAGCCTGTCTATAGCGCGGGAGAACGCGAAGCTGCTGAACATCGAACACTTCGTAGTGAGCTTCAAACAGGCCTTCGGTGCCACGCTTGACCAGATCGCCAAGCTCGCGAAACGCAAGAAAACCAAGCTGAACCCATGCACTTACTGTGGGGTGATGCGGCGCTCGCTGCTGAACCA
>JAUWXQ010000011.1 GCA_030616305.1 Hadesarchaea archaeon | reverse complement strand
GTGCTCCAGCTGAGTGGAACTTGATCGAGTCTTGGACTGGAACGGTACGGGCTCCTGCCGCATGGCAGTTGATAGAATCTTGGACTGGGACCGTCAGAGCGCCGGCCGCATGGCAGCTCATCGAGTCATGGAGCGGAACCGTCAAGACGGTGCCTACTACTTGGTGGCTAATCGAGTCTTGGACCGGGACTGTTAGAGCACCAGCTGCATGGCACTTGATCGAATCATGGACTGGAACGGTACGAGCTCCTACCGCATGGCATCTCATTGATTCATGGACTGGAACGGTCAGGGCGCCTGCCTCATGGCAGCTCATTGAATCTTGGACCGGGACGGTCCGTGCTCCTGCATCATGGCAGCTCATCGAGTCTTGGGTGGGAACTGTCCGAGTTATTTTAGGCAAGCCAATCCTTCTAACGCCAGTTTATGGTGAGAACACCAACGATAACACCCCAACCTTCACTTGGATGCTTAGTTTAAACGCAGAAAACTATCGCCTGCTGGTCGACGACGATCCTGAGTTTTCATCGCCAGAGGAAAACCGCCTGTTCGGGTCGGGCGACAGCACCTACACCTCGGCCCCCGAGAACTTCTTGCCAGATGCTCTCTACCACTGGAAGGTCGTGGCAATAAACGTAGCTTTCATGGATGACGAAAATGAGTCCGCTGTCTGGAAGTTCCGGGTAGACACTGTGTCACCGTCCGCACCCTTGTTGATCTCACCGTCGGATGGGACGACCACCGATGACATCACACCGACCTTCGTCTGGTCCGAAGTCTTCGACCCAACGGGCGTTACCTACACGCTGGAAATCGTTGGGGAGCTGACCGAAAACGGATTGACCACCACTTATTACACGCTCACGAGTGGCGAGGCCCTCTCATATGGCGATTACTCTTGGCACGTCCGAGCGATCGACAACGCCGGCAACGAAGGTAGCTGGTCAGACACGTGGTCGGTGACTATAGAAACCTACGTGCCACCTCCACCGCCCCCGCCACCTACAGCTGATTTCAGCATCTCGGTAAGCCCAACGAGTGGCGAGGTTATGCAGGGCGGTTCGACGACAGCGACCGTCACCATCACGCCGAGCGGAGATTACATCTACTCGGTCGACCTCAGCGCGAGCGGCCAGCCGAGCGGTGTCACGGTCATCTTCTCGCCTTCCAGTGGCACCCCGAGCTTCGACTCCACGATGACCGTAAGTGTGGGCAAGGACGCCCTGGTAGGCATCCACGCGATAACGATCACGGGTACGGGTGGAGACGGAAAGACCCGTTCAACTACCTACTCGCTGACTATCACCGAAGTGCCTCCTGAGCTTCCGACCTCGAGCGTGAACGCCATCGAGCCCTACTGGCAGACGACTACGCCCTTCACGATCACGGCGGCTGCAAGTGACAACGACGGTTATGTGACAGATGTCGCGCTTTACTACCGATATTCAGGCGACAATTCAAGCTGGGACAACTGGATGCTGTCCGCTATAGAGAACGAGGAACCTTGGTCTTGGTCGTTCACCGCAGCCGAGGGCGACGGGTACTACGAGTTCTTCTCCTTGACCAAAGATAACGACAACAACGAGGAGCTGGCCAAGTTGCTGGCCGAGGCCCGATGCGGTGTTGATCGCGTGGCGCCGCTCGCACCCTCGTTGGTATCACCGGCGGATGGCGCAACGATCGACATCGCCACGCCCACATTTGACTGGAGCGACATCAGCGACCTCGCGGGCATCAGCTACGATCTCGTGGTCGATGACAACTCGGACTTCGGCTCGCCTCTACTAAGAGTCAAGCTCATGGTCTCAACGTACTCGCTCACCAGCTGGGAGGCCCTAGACGATGGAACCTATTACTGGCATGTCCAAGCGGTTGACGGAGCTGGGAACGCCGGCACCTGGTCTGAGACTCGGTCATTCACCATCAGAACCACGCCGATATTTACTGTTCCAATCGAAGAGATACCTGCTGGTGAACCGGGCGCGGTAGACTTCACCCCATATAACATACCTGTAACACAGGTGACGATAACCGCGGAACGCGACCTATTCGACGTGGAGGTCTCGATTGAGGAACTCTCCGCAACGCCGCCCGAGATACCGGAGCCATCTGGTGTGGTGTACTGCTACATGGACATTACCACCAACGTCGCAGCCACTGACATAAGCTCTGCGAATGTAGGGTTCAAGGTACTGAAATCATGGATTGAGCAAGAGAGCATCGACATAGCCACGCTCAAACTACTTAGGTGGGATAGAGACTGGCAGACGTTGTCGACAAGCTACGTCGATGAGGATTCTGGGTATTACTACTTCGGGGCCGAAACACCTGGGTTCTCGGTGTTCGCTATTACAGGAGAGAAAGAAGAAGTTATTCCGCCGCCCGCTGTGCCGCCGTTCCCAATGCCTGTGTTCTACGTCCTGCTGACGATGTCCGTGGCGCTAAGCGGTGGGGTCGTAGCATATCTGCGCTGGTTCCGCCGAATACCATTAGCAATTCCACTCAAGCGTCTGAAAACAGCTCGCCCGCCGATCTCACTTGAGCGCTTGCGAGGGGTGGTAAAGCCAGCGATATCCCTCGACCGCTTGATGCCTGCCCCAATGACCCTTGCCCCAGCCCTACCCACCGGACCTCTCGAGCCCATACCAATCGTCACTCGCCCGCCCGCAGCCAGACCAAGAAGGGTGGTTCCAACAACCATGTCACCCACCGAAATCCTCGAACATCTGAAGCGCGGACCGGCGCCGCCGAAGCTTGGGATTTCGCTCGAGCGCCTGAAGCAAATAACCAAACCCGTGGAGCCTAGAATCCCGCTCAAGGGTCTGGAGAAGGTGGCGAGGCCCCTGGAGCCGGCCATAACCCTCGCCAGTCTTGCGCAGGTGGGGAGGCCAGTCGAGCCAGCAGTCCCAATGAAGCACCTCAAGCGGATAGTCAGGCCCATGGAGCCTAGCATCCCCCTCAAGCGCCTCAAGGGGGTGGTGAGAAGCATTCAGAAACCGAAGGTTCCCCCTAAGAGGAAGGAACCGATGTGGGTTAGGGAGCCCGATTTCCTCGATCGTTTGAGGCGGGAAATATTTAAGAAAAAGCATGGGAGAGAGAAACGTAGGAAGTCTTAGAACAAATTAACACGATTGAACTCTACGTATACTAGATTGGGAGCATGTTCTTCCTCTCGGCGCTTGCGTTCATGTATTACGCCGTCAAAAACTCATGCTACATTTTCGTGCATTGTTCCTCGTATGTTTAAATATGTCATTAAGTCTAAACAAACATGTTGGGATGGAGTTGAAAATACCAAAAGTCCGGGCTTTTTCGGCTGAGGTAGCGCGGGAAAACCATAATTTTGACGATTGGAGCGTGTCTGAATGAGACAGAAGCGGGGCTTGATTCTGGGGGTTTTCTCGGCCAAGGGTGGAGTTGGTAAAACAACGACCGTGGCCAACTTGGGCGCGGCGCTGGCCCAGAAGCTCAAGAACCGTGTCATCATTGTCGAAACCAACATGACTGCCTCTAATCTAGGTCTACACCTCGGCATTCTCGACCCGCCCGTGGTAATTCAGGATGTTGTCTTCGGCAAGCTCAAGATAAGCGAAGCAACCTCGGTCACCGACTACGGACTTCACATCATCCCCGGCTCGGTAGCATTCACCGACGACCTGGGATCGATCGACTTGCGCGGTATCTTGGATGAACTCAGGAAAAAATACGACATTATCATTCTAGACTCAGCTCCCGGGTTCGGCCTCGAGGTCTTCGATGGGATGAAGGCGTGCGACGAACTCCTCATCTGCTGCCAGCCACGAGTGCCGGCAATCGCGGGGACACTTCAGACCTTCCGGGCAGCGGACCGCCTCAAGATTCCGGTGTTCGGGGTGGGCCTGACTCGGGTCACGGGCAAGCGCTTCGAGATCCCGACTTCAGCCATCAAGCGAACTCTAGGGTGGCCGACCATGGCTGTGATCCCGGAGGATGATATGGTCGCAGAGAGCGTGACACGTGGAACCCCTGTAGTTCTTCACGCCCCGAACTCGCCAGCAGCGGTCGAGTACCGAAAGCTCGCGCAGGCAGTCATAACCCATGTCAGGGCCCGCAAGCGCATCGCCCCCCGCCGCAAGCGCAAGACCATAAAGAGAGGTAGAAAGGTGAAACGATGAACCCATATGCGATACCGCCGTTAGTTGTATGGATTGCTGCTTTGGGTCTAGAGATTTACATCCTCTCTAAGGATCCGAGATCTAGGGTGAATCAAATCGCCGGCTTGGGGATGTTTATATTGTTTCTCTCATGTATGGGAGAATTTGGCCTTAGATTATCCACCACCGTTGCAAGCGCAGAGATATGGGACAAATTGTTGTGGTCGGCAATAGCTTTCATGGGGCCTGTCTTCCTCCACATAGCTTTATTGGTTCCTAGAAGAAAAAAAATTTTAGATAATCGGGCTATTTACCTAATCCTTTATTTACCATCCCTTTTGTTTCTGCTTCTGGTATGGGGAACGAATTTTCTCGTCGTCGATTTTGCTACACGTTATTGGGGTTTAGATCCTCTGCACGGAGCGATAATTATGGCGCCGGTCGTGTATAATTCAATATTCTTTGTTTTAGGAATTGGCATTTTTTCTCACGCATACCGTAGGGGCATCTCTATCGAAAAAAAGCAGAACTTGGTTTTGTTGATAGGATTAGTTGTCATTTATGTAGGCGGCTTTATAGCTTCCGCGGCCTTACCGAGAATATTTGATATCCCAGAAGTCGCCTATCTATTCACTATTTCGGGGGGCGTGTTGATTATTTACGGCATCGTAAAATACAAGCTGTTCGTCCTTTCCCCAATAGCCAGATTTTTCATACCCGCGCCCGAGGCCCGCCTCAGCACCAAACCGAAGCATAAACTGGAGGAGGGTCGTGGCTACCTGATAATGGAGAAGGAGCCAAACCGCAGCGCGAAGCTCTTCATGGACCAAACCACACATAGGATTCCCGGGCTGTGGATTACCTCGCTCCACCCGAAGAAAGCGGAGAAATATGGCTTGAGGCGAACACCAGTCCTCTCCCTGACCACCGAGCGATTCCCTGGAGAGGTGACTCTACCCCCCACCAAGCTCGACCGCGCGAAGGCGCTCGTGGAGAACCAACTCACCCGGGCGCGGGGGAGGTCTGTGGTGATGGTTGATTGCTTCAAGGAGCTAGTCGTGGCGAACGGTTTCACGCGGGGCATGAAATTTATGAAGGAGTTAACAGAACTATGTTCCCATAACAACTCAAATCTGATCGTCCAAATAGACCCGAGCAAGTTCACGAAGGAGCAGTTAGTGACGATTGAGGCAGTGATCACGCTATCCTAAATATTTTGATGCGTTCATCTGGTTGCGAGCGCTCAAGGGAATGTATTTTTCTTTAAGGGACTACAAATATCTATGCCGCCGTAGCTCAGCTGGAAGAGCGACGGTCTTGTAAACCGTAGGTCGTGGGATCGTGACCCACCGGCGGCTTCACCTTATTGAGCGCTCGGCCAGCTCAGGAATGCTGCTTCACACTTCACCCCTAGCTCTCCACAGACGGCTTCAACCTTAGAAGAAATCTGGCGCCAAGTCTCCGATCCTTCCTGCACGAAGCCTTGCAACCGCTCAGGTAGATCTGGCCGCTCCTGCGCAAGTACAGGGACAAGCCGATCCATGACCCACCTCTTCAAGTTGAGCCGATCGTAGATGACTTTGCTACGAGTTCGCGCGGCCACCTTGATGACTTGCCGTAAGCTTTCTTCTGAGTCATTGAGCCCAGGAATGATGGGGCCCAAGAATAGCCAAGTTTCCACGCCCCGCGACGAGAACTCCTCAAGCACTTGCGCGCGCGCATCTGGAGGCGCTGCCCCTGGCTCGAGACGACTCGCCAATCCTCGGTCCATTGTTGTTATCGTCACCCCAACGTCGAACTTTTCTGGGATAATCAGGTCGGCATCGCGTAAAACAAGCTTGGACTTCGTCTGGATCGAAACCGGAAAACCGTGCTGGGCTAGAACCTCGATGCACTTTCGGGTGAGCTCAAGCTTTGCTTCGAGGGGCTGGTAAGGGTCGGTCACCGTGCTGACGCCGACCACCCCCTTAGGCTTGTGGTCTACTTCGTGTTTGAGCACCTCGACGATGTTCTGTTTTGGTCGGACTATTTTTCCCCAGTTCATTGCAAGCTGTCGATCACCTAGCACGGAGGGGCTATAACAATAGACACAACCATGAGCGCAACCGAGGTAAGGGTTCAACGAGTATTTTAATCCCGGCAGTCTACTGGGCGAGAGAGCCGTCTTACAGGTGATGTACGAATATTCGGCGCTCATGCAGCAAACTCCGTCAGCTTTCTCTGGAAGAGAGCACGCTTCAGAAGCTCGCTCGTTTCAATCCATTTTTTGAGCGGGATGGTTAGCTTCATCATCGCATGGTTCAGTGCCGCTTGGAGGTTATCGAATTTCTGTGGCTCGCCTTTCATTGTTTGCCGAATGGACTCGCGCACGTTCCAGACTCCAACCGGCAAGATGTAACCAGGGTGGATCTCCCTGAGCACGAGCGCCGAGGCCTGCCGCCGTTCCCGGTTCAGCTGCTCGGCCACCGCGAGCCTGCAGGCATAGTAGCACCCCCCAACGTCAGGGTAAGTCGTCCGCCCCTCGTAAGGCTCCCAGTCCCCCATCATCGCGGGGGCGCTTGCTTGCTCATCTGGGTTCCAAGTCGTCCCTGGGAACCAAGCCTCGATCCACTCAAAGCTCCAGCGCTCTGGCATCAAAACTGCCACGAATCGGTTGTCGAGGTGCGTGAACGAGCAGACGCGATACTCGTCGATTGTGTCGTGCTGCTTTATTCGGTTGATGAGTTCCTGCGATAAGATTGAGTCCACGGCAGTTATGCTCCATCGAGTTGGGACGAGCTTCCTTCGCTTGGCGGTGCCGAACATCCCTAAGCTGAAGGCCCGCTGGATCCGGGTGACCAAGACATCGTCCTCGTAGAGCTCGGTCACAGCATTAGCGGCTTTTAGGTCGCGATCGTAAAATGCGTCCTCTATGCGGTGGTCAACGCTCACCTCCGATGCTGTGAAGCTCTTTAGAGGGGCGGAGGGGCCGAAGGGCTGGGTTTCCCCGCTCAGGGTTATCACTTTATGGGGGACCCGTGTAAGCGTGACCTCGGCATCGACGGGCCGCTTTCCCATCGCCAACTCCTGGAGCGAGTCGAGGAGGCGCCCCCCTGATTGCACATCGTATACACTTGCCCGGACTTTTCCCCGGATGAGCGCGAACCGATAGTCGATGATATCCTGAATTTCCTTCCCCAGCCAGAGCTCAGGGGTATCGAGGATCTCGGTGTCACCTCGATAGGGAGGCACCATAGGGCCGATGTAGACTTTAGGATAGCCGATGCGCCCGACGAACACGCTAGGGGGAGTAGAACCCTCAATGTGTGGGGAGGTGATGCGCAAGCTTGAGCGGGCAAGTGACTGGGCCTTGGCAATAATCGGGCAGTGGGGTTTACTGCAAAGCATCCGCCCGCCCTTGCAGAGCAGGCAGAGGGAACTTGAGGGAACCCGGGTCACCTTAATCTCTTTAAATGCCGCGAGCTCGCCCACTTGTGTAGGCGAAATCACGTCGCGGAGCCATCTGACTTGAGAGGACAGCATGCTCTCTGACCTTGTTACAAATTTGGCATGCGGTAGAATAACGCTTTCCTAAAAATACTAACATGAAGCACGCTAAGTGGAGTACATCAGTCGGAAATTCCCTCCCAAGTATCGTAAAATATCGTGATCCTTACTATTGGATCCCCCCATGTTTCCTTAACAGCGAGGTTGTCAAAGGAATAAGTCAAGTTGATCCAGTAGGGGGCATTTTCTATAGTTTGGGGTTGGGGATCCAGTTCTAAGTTCACCACATATTTTAGTCCGGGTTGATTTTCGCCTGGATAATTGTCATTCACAGTGGAATTATCAACTTTCAAAACAGAGAACTCCTGATATCGGTGCCATAAATTCAGCGTTAACTTGATATTTTCGGCGGGGCTGCACTTGATGCTGTAGTCGATAGTTACGGCATTCTCCTGCAGTGTGGTCACCTGTAGAAACTGATAATTTTCCCAAATCATGTTATGATGCATAACTGGCTCCTTCTCGACGACGTTCCTGAAATGATGGTTCCAGAAACTTCGGTTCTCCACATCGTTCACGTTAATTGTTGACTTGAATCCATCCACAGCAATAAGTTCGTCGCCGTCAAGGGTGCGGATTAGTGGTTTGTTGTCGCCCGTGTTCAAAGCATATATGATGATATAACTGTCGTTGCCCAGCTCTCGATACTCCTGCCATATCCCTTCTCGAATCAACCTCTCCTGGTAAAGTATACCGGGGACCATTGCCAAGATAAAAAGGAGAAGGATACCATAACTCCCCCCAATAATGATTTTGTCAATGTGTTTTGAGAGGTATCGAATTAGCGCGTCGCGTTTTTTCATTTATGCCCCTTCTTAAACTTTATCAAAGATGCCCATAAAGTAAGGTGAAATGCGACCATTATCAAAGCGAGTATAGCGCCCCGTATCATAATGGGCAAAATAAACGAGTTCAAGATTCCTTCATCGAGGGTAAATCCATAGAAGAAGCGTGAAAGTGGGACGTTGATTGCGGCATACATGAGTGGTAGGATCCAGACTAACCTATACAACCATAATTTTTTGGCTGAGTAGTCTTCATGTAACGCAAGAATCAAGAAAGGAATTAGTACAACTACAAACGGTTCATGTACATTTTTCATAACGATCAGATATACAATAAAAGTCAGCAATATCTTTGTTCTTAGCGATATGTCTCTTTTCGATAGATATGCGTAGATGAGGGACATCCCAGTGATGAGTGCAAAGACGCCGAGAGCTGGGATGGCTATGTACGCTAGGTGAGCGGCCGTGCTCGGATCGACTAGACCAAGTTCGGCAATAGCAACCGCAGAGGTGAAAGGCGTAATCCCGGCGGGTGGACGGGAAGCTTGAAATTCAAAACTGAGTATGACACCATTTAAGAAGGGCAGGATCGCCACGGCTGAAACTGCACCAAAAATTAACGCATATCGTAAGAATTTCCACGATCGACGTCTGATTAATTCGAAGCAAAAAATCGGCAATGCAAAAATTGGAAAATACTTCGTTAAAAATCCGAATGATAAAGCAATCGCGCTTAGGTCATATCTTTTGCGTTCAAATAGATAGGTCGCAAGCAATAGAAAGAACACTGCTATGTTGTCGAACATCCACCACGCACTGATGAAAATTATGAAAGGGTTGAATAGGAACATTTTCATAGATTTTTCACTGCCATTTGTCATCTTGAACAGAAGCACGGCAATGCCGATGCCAGCCAGAAAGATGGGTAACTTCCACATAAAATTCAGCATTAAGGGGACTTGTGGACAGGGGTCGACCCCGGCAGGTGCGAAATCGTAGGTGGCTGGCAGCGAGTAAAACTGCCAGTAGAGTTGAGCAAGGGGGTAATGAATGAATATCATCATGGGGGGGTAAGTGAAATACATGTAATGAGAAGCCCAACCCGTGCCGTAGGATGCCCGCGCATCGTAGGTCAAGTCCTCTAGCGTGTCGTATGGCGACCTGTTGTTACCTAAGTCTACGTAAAGGCCTTCCCATGTTTGCAGGTCAAAGGGATGATTAAAATTGATCATGACGAATTGCAGGCTCAGGCCGATTAGAAGCAGAATCAACAGACGTTTTCGCCAAATGGTGGTATCCTTACCCCGCACCGGCATATTTCCACGCCCACATCGTACTCATTACGTAGTTCCAAAGCACGGCAGCGGCGATACCGAACAACGCTGAAATCATATAGTACACGCCGAACAACTCAGTCATGGCACCTAGAATTACAAGGTTAATCATAAGGCCCCCCACGCAAATTAAATTGAATTTCGCCACCCGTTTTAAGGCCCCCTTAGCAGAGCGTGCCCTGTCCCTAAACGTCCACAGCTCGTTTAAGGCGAAGTTGGAGAGGATAGACACTTCTACACTAACGGCGGCGGAAACAAGATAAAATAATCCCACAAACTCCGTCAAGATCCACAATAAACCCAAGTTCACTACGACCCCACTTGCGCCAACCAAACAAAATTTCATCAGGCGGCTTACCTCTCCACTTGCACGCATCAGCCTGAACAGGTGCCGTAGGTAATTGAAGTGTTCTCCAAAGCCTAGGTGGCTCTTTCCATGAATCCTTTTCCCAAAGATGTACGGCACCTCTGCGATTTTTTCCCATGTCCCCTTGACCAAAATCTCGAGGAGGATTTTGAATCCAACTGGGTCCAGGTTAGCACCAGCAACGACCTCCTGCCTGAAAGCAAAGAAACCGGAAAGCGGGTCCGTCAACTCTTGAGTTTTAGGAACGCTGAGTCGGGATAGGAACTCGGCCCCCTGCGAGATGATTTTTCTCTTGCGTCCCCATCGCTTCACGCCGCCCTTTCGCGAGTACCTGCTCGCAATCGCTATGTCCGCACCTTTTTTTATTTCCGCATATAACTCTGGAATTTTCTCCGGCGGATGCTGGAGGTCGGCATCTATCACGCAGATGGCCGGCGATTTGGCGTATTTCAAACCATGAACCACAGCGGATGCGAGCCCTTTTTTCTTGGCGCGATGTAATGCTTGAATATTGTCGAACTTTTTCGCAAATTCGTCGGCGAGTTTTCCGGTCCCATCTGGAGAATTATCGTCCACGATGATTATCTCATGTCGAATTCCTTGCAGGGAACTTTTCACTCTTTGTATAACTAATGGCAAATTCTCTCGTTCGTTGTAGGTCGGCACGATGATAGAGAGTTCAGTCCCTTGTCTTTTTGGGCTAGTCATTCATCCCCCAAATTATATAGCGAGCAAAGTTAAAACTAGCCTTTCCTTAGGACGACATGACAACAAAAGGCCGCAGGTATTGGTCAGATGTCCCCCCGCCGTGAACCGAAGAGCTTCCTCCTGGCTTTTCATCCGTGGGGCTTACCAATAAAATGATATAGAATCGATGACAAAAAACTAAGTGGTGATAAAAGATGCTTGGGGAGAAAAAGGAAAAGCCTGCCATTGAAATTGGTCTGAATTTGGGAGACGCGCTCGAGAGCATAGGGCTAGCAGACATTGCAGACAAGGTTCTAAACTTAATCAAAGAGGGAAAGCTCGAGATCAAGGTTGAACTTGGTAAGAAACAGAAGGGGAAGATACCCGCTACTCTCACGGTAAGGCTGAAGAAAGCAGAGGGATAATTACACGATCTGCGGCGGTTCTGCATGTCGGGATTGAAATGGTGGGAAAACGTAGAGCTAAGCTCATCTTATGCAGTGGGAAGGGCGGAACTGGAAAGAGCACAGTAGCGGCAGCGGTAGCTACTCATTTTTCAGATAAGGGACAGAAGACGCTTTTGATTTCAAGTGATCCGACCCAGTCACTATCTGGGATATTCAACAAGCGAATAGGCGGGGAAATCACAAGGTTGGGCAAAAACCTGCAAGCAATAGAGATCGATATCGAAAAAATTGCTAGGAAGGTTGAACACGAATATAGAAAAATATTTCTCGATGCACTGGGCTCTTGGTTGGATGAAGAACTCACAAAAGACCTACCATTAGAAATGATAAGTGGTGTGGATGAGTTATTTGCATTAGATAAAATCCGGCACTTTGTCGAGCGAGACTACAATGTGGTTGTGTGGGATACGAGCCCCACTGCTCATACTCTTCGGTTGTTATCCCTTTCTAAGAAGATGAGCGTGGCGATGTCTCATAGTCTAAGTCTCTATGTGAAGCTGATGCATCCGCTCCAAACTTTGAAATTATGGCTTGGGAAGAAAGGAGAGCCGAAGATTATAAAAGCTTTTAAGAAGCTCGGAAAAGTGACAATGAAAATCGAAAAAATGCTTGCTGATGGAAGAACTGAACTCATTCTGGTCCTAAACCCAGAACGGTTGTCGATCAACGAGGGCAAACAACTGCGCGAGGCAGCGGAGAAATATAACATTACAATAAAACGGGCGGTCGTGAACAAGATGATAACGCCCTGCAAATGCCGTTTCTGTGAACTCAAGCGGAAGGAACAGGAACGGAACCTAAAGATAATCCAAGAGGGATACGGAGACTTGAAACTTTTGACGGTACCTTACCTTCCCTATGAAATCATCACGAAGGAGCGAGTCAAAGAGTACACAGACAAATTGTTCGAGGAATAATCTAGGCCCTTCCGAAGACTGCATAGAAGGTGTTTCTGAGTTTGAACAATCTTTTGTATCTTGGAGGGGCTGCTCTCAACACTAAGGAAACGTAGTGTCTTACGAACGCATGCCTTTCGCACATGCCATTAAGCTCGAAACCTGCTCGTAGCTTTTGGGAAAATGACAACATTTTCTCGCCTCTGGCTTGTGTGTTTACGGGAATGAGTGGTATTTAAAGGTTAGAGAATTTGTTTCAAATAAAGTAGAAAAAATGAACAGTTTTTGGCTATATTTATGGCTTATCAGGTGGAAAAACAAAAATACAGGTAGATTTTTCCTTCTTTTTGATAATAGTTTCTGGTTATTGCCCCGCCACTTTTTTGGGCCAACAACGGTATTTTTCACCCCTGACAACAACTTTTGAGCGTGCTTGAGATGTACGACTTTGAAGAAGCGAACGTCAGACGATTTCTCGAACAGCACGGGGCGAAACGGGCCGCGATCCAGCTCCCAGCGGGTCTGAAACAATACCTGCCTGAAATCAAGGAGACTTTCGACAAGGCAGGCGTCGAGGCACTCGTGCTAGCGGACAGCTGTTACGGGGCCTGCGACCCGGCCGATGCGCAGGCGAAGCGGCTTAGATGCGATGTACTTGTTCATTACGGCCACGCAAACATGAGGATACCTACCTGCCTGCCAACCCTTTATGTTGAAGCACGCATACTTATCGACCCGATAAAGACTGTCGAACAGGCACTGCCCCAGATGAAGTTCAAGCGCGTAGGGTTGCTCACCAACGTGCAACACATTAAATATCTGCAAAAAGTCGCGAAGCTCCTTCGTTCACGTGGAGCCAAACCTTTTATCGGCAGGCCCGGGCCGCGGGCGAAGTACCCCGGACAACTCCTAGGTTGCGATTTCAGTTGTGCTTGCTCGGTCGCCTCCCATGTCGATGGTTTTCTCTACATCGGCACGGGCGATTTTCACCCCCTTGGTGCAGCACTTGCGACTGGAAAGCAGGTTTTAGCAATAAACCCTGTTTCGGAGGGTTTCAAGTTGATTTCCCCGGCTATCGACGCTTTCCTTCGTGGGAGAAAAGCGATGATCGCTCGAGCAGCGGCTGGGAATCGGTTCGGTATAGTGGTGAGCACCAAGCCCGGACAAGCTCGTTTCAATCTCGCGAGGGAGTTAGTCGAGAGTTTCAGACGTGCTGGTCGCGATGCTTGCTTACTTGCGGTCGATGAGGTGAAACCAGAGGAACTGAGTGATTTTAAATTTGACGCGTTTGTCTGTGCTGCCTGCCCACGCATACCCATCGATGACGCTGAGCGATTCGAACATCCAATCTTGACCCCTTTTGAAGCCCAAGTTATGCTGGGGAAGGCGAAATTCAGGCCTTATGAGATGGACGAGGTTAGCAAGGAAGATTTAAGTTGGGGAAAGGTTAGGTAGAGCGGGATTGAGATGGTAGAAATAAAAACAGGTGATTTCGTCGTTCCAGGAGATTTTCTTGCGACCACAGAGGAGTTCGTCCCAGGTGATGGGGTCTATGAAGAAACTGGCAAGATTTATTCTTTCTGTGCTGGCGTGGTGCTTGTCGATGCTCGGACGAAGCACGTCTCAGTATTTTCTCGTATCCTTGGGCCACCCACTCTGAAGCGCGGGGATGTTGTGATAGGCCGGGTTGAGGATGTTAGAGAGCAGTCCGCAAATGTTTTCATTGGGGTTCTGCGCGGCCGGGAAGATCGGGAGCTTTTCCTCAACTCAGGAACGATCCACATCTCACAAACCCACACCGGTTATGTAAAAGAACTCAACAAGCAGTTCAAGCCAGGAGACATAGTCCGGGCGAAGGTTCTAATCGCGCGCAGGGAGCCTGTTCAGCTCACCACTGCGGGTGAGGAGCTCGGAGTGATAGTTGCGAAATGTTCTCGGTGCCGTGGGCTTCTCGAGCGTGACGGCACAAAGCTACGCTGCCCCAGCTGTGGGAACGTCGAGTTCAGGAAGCTCGCCAACGACTATCGGAAAGGGGTACTTTGACGACTAAAATAAAGCGAACGCTCAACGTGAGAGTGAAAGACACGAACCAGATGTTGGATTTAATGAAAAAGCTTGGCACATTTAACATGGAGTTAGAGGCCGAATCTAGGCCAGGGCTAGTTAGGATAGTTGTCCACGGCACGAAGGAGGAAACCCGAAATCTGGAGCTAAAAATAAGAGAACTCATCGGGTCAAAATGCTAATAAAAGAGAGAGGAAAGTTAGAAGTGGCGAACTCATGGAGCTGGAACTCGTTAAAAAGGAAAATGGAAGTCTCCTGATAAAAATAGTGGGAGAAAACCACACCCTTTGCAACCTCCTGCGCGCGGAGCTGAACAAGGACGAAAGCGTGGTGTCTGCGGCTTACAATATAGCGCACCCGTTGACCGAGTCTCCAAAATTTTACGTACAGACTAAAAAAGGCAAGTCCCCGAAGCGTGCCCTAACAAACGCAGCTGGTCAGATAGTGGAGCAGCTAGAGGACCTGCGCAAGCATCTCCAGAAGGACCTTAAGAAATAGTAGCTAAACTCTCTTTGGTGCCCTAGTTGCGGGAAGTTAAATTTTGGCAGATAAAACCAGAGATAAGAATATTAGGTGTAGACGACGGGCCGTTTGAGCCCAGGTCGAAAGGTGAGGTCCCGCTTGTTGGTGTGGTGTTCAGAGGGGGGCGATGGCTCGACGGAGTGTTGAAGACCCGCATTAAGCAAGATGGAACAGATGTCACTAAGCGCCTGATCGACATGGTGAACAGAAGCCGCCACCGAGGACAGCTCAGGGTTCTGATGGTGGACGGGGTGACTTTCGCAGGGTTCAATGTGCTCGACGCCAAAGAGGTTTTTAGAAAAACAGGCCTGCCGATAATAGTAATTTCGCGCGAACTTCCGGATATGATGAATATTCGTGAGGCGATCAAGCACCTACCGAGATGGCGTGATAGGTGGAGGATAATCAAGAGGCTTGGCAAAATTTATCCGGTGAGGACCAAGAGCCGTGGGGTGCCGATTTACATGCAGCTTGTGGGAATAAAACGTGCAGACGCCGAAAGCGTGGTCAAATTGAGCTCAACGCGCAGTCTTGTCCCGGAGCCCCTGCGGGTTGCGCACCTTATCGCCACCGCCATCGTGCGGGGTGAGAGCTATGGCAAGGCCTAAACGCAAGACAAAAATCCGACGTTGGGGGTCGAGGACTAAAAAGCTCATGCTCAGGTTTCTAGGGCACATAATAGTGCGGGATATCCTCGGGTTTTTCTTGATGTTGGGTATATTCTACTTCACAATGGCAGGTATTCTAACACTGACTTTGCAGACAGCTTCCTTCTGGATGGCCGTGATTTCGCCCAGCATGATGCACGATGGAGAAGCATGGTGCCAGTATTATATAAACAACGGATATGATCCCTCTGAATTTCCCATACAGGGCGGATTTGAACGTGGAGACCTTATCATCATCCAAGGAGTCGGATCGGTCTCAGAGATAGCGGTCGGGGATGTTATAATAATTGACTTGGGCCCCGGCGTTATTCCACTTGTACACCGTGTTGTGGCCATGTGGGGGGAGAATGGAACAGCTCGTCTTATGACCAAGGGCGACGCCAACACCAGCGTATTATCAATCGAGAAATCCATTAAGCCTGAACAGATACTCGGCAAGGTAGTTTTCGTGATCCCAAAAATAGGTTACATCTCGCTCTGGTTCCAGGGGCAGTGAGAAGGTGAAGAAACCGATCCTTGCTGTCGATGTCGTCATTCGATTTAAGGGCGGGGTGGTATTGATCAAGCGGAAAAATGAGCCCTACCGAGGAAAATGGGCGCTACCAGGTGGTTTCGTGCGCTACGGCGAAAGAGTTGAGTTTGCTGTGGTGCGTGAGGCCAGGGAGGAAACCGGCTTGAAAGTGAAATTACATAGATTAGTCGGCGTTTATTCCAACCCTGAGCGCGATCCTCGAGGACACGTCGTCAGTGTATGTTTTTCGGCACGACAAGTTGGCGGGAAGCTGAAAGCCGCAAGCGACGCCGATGAAGTCAAAATTTTCAAACGAATTCCCTGGAGAGAGCTGGCGTTCGACCACGCGCAGATTTTAAACGACACGGGGGTGAGGTGACCACATGCAGTTCTGTCCAAAATGTGGGGGGCTGATGCTGCCCAAGAAGACTGAGGATGACGTGGTGGTTGCGTGTAATTCATGTGGTCATACTGAAAAAGGAGGAAAATTAGAGGAGTACAAGGTAGTCAAAAAAACTAGAGAGAAAGAAGAGATAACGGTCCTTGAAGAAAAAACAGAAGCAACACTACCCACCACGCGAACCCGCTGCCCAAGCTGCGGACATGATGTTGCGTATTGGTGGCTGCGGCAAACAAGAGCTGGGGACGAGCCATCGACACGCTTTTACCGTTGCGTGAAGTGCGGAAAGGTATGGAGGGAATATACTTAGGGGGTTTTGCGGTGGAGGAAATCCGAACTCGAATAGGACCGGCTCGTTCTCGAAAGATCTCGGAAATAAAAATTGGTGACGAGCGCGTGAAGGTAGTGGGCTTAGTCGTGGACAAAAAAGAGACGGAGTTCACGTTAGATGACGGGTCTGGGCACCTAACAGTCATTTTCGATGACCCGGCCGTAGTGGAAGGTATTGAGGTAGGTTCGAAAGTGAGGGTGTTTGGGATGCCACTAAGTGTCTCTGGAACGAGCGAGTTACACGCTGAGATAGTGCGAAAGGTTGATGGGTTGGATCTTGGGCTGTATGGGGAAGTCAGAAAAGAAGTTGAAAAGTTGGAGCGCGAGATTGGGGGAGGGTAGACCATGGTCAGCGTCAGGATGGAGGAGTCTAAAGTTTGGAAGACCTGCATTGGGATGATGGTCAACCTCATCGAAGAGGCGGCCTTCAAATTCACTCCTGATGGAATCAAGATGAAAGCGATGGACCCTTCACACATCGCGCTTGTGGACTTCGAGCTGCCCGCGACCGCGTTCGTGGAGTACAAAGTCAAGCAGCCCACAGTTTTAGGAATCAACCTTCTTGAGATGTACAAGATAATGTCGAGGGGCAAGGCCGAGGATGAGCTTACTCTCGAACTTGATGAGGAACGGAATCGGATGGGCCTTACGTTCAAGGGTGCCTCAACGCGGCGGCTGAGCCTCCCGCTCATCGATATTCGCGAGGCTGAATTGCCCGAACCGAAGCTCCAGTTTACTGCTACAGCGGAAGTTTTGGCTGGTGTCATTCAAGATGGTCTCAAAGATGCCGAGATAGTCGGTGACAACGTGAGGTTTGAGTTAAGTAATGACGGGTTACTCATCTCAGCCGAAAGCGACAAGGGTACCGCCGAGCTAAAACTTGGCAAAGGCGACAAAGCCCTAGCGAAGCTCAACGTAAAGCAGCTGGCTCGGGCGATGTTCAACATAAAGTACCTTAGCGACATGACGAAGGCCGCCAGCTCGAGCGACATTATAACAATAAATCTCGGCATGGAACTCCCAATCCAGCTCGACTTCCCGGTCGCCGATGGAAAGGGAAGGCTGCGGTTTTTGCTGGCCCCGAGAATTGAGGCGGAGTAGCTCCTAAGAAAACAAATAAATGCAAAGCAACTAAACTTACTTCACAAACTGGTTAGTGGGGGCTGGGCTTGTTTACTCCGGAGTACTTAGCGGTATTGGACCCGTTCGCGGAAGAGGCGAAAAAGATCGTTGAAACATCGCCTCCCGTCGACGCGATGCCGCAAGAAATCATCGAACGAGCAACAAATCGGGTGAAATGGTCGAACAAGGAGATGGTGGTCGAGCCGGGTCCAGAGAGTATCCGAGCCGAAGTACTTTCGTTTTACTTGATGTGCCAGGGGATAGCATCTGCTTCATACCCGTATTCGCGCGAAACCCGCCTGATAAGCGACGCCACTCGGAACACGATTAGATACCGAATGTACGATCTCTTCAAGCGAGGGCAAGAAGAACTCTGCATGAAAGCGGTCCGACGTTCCATAAAGCTCGTGGAACTGGAGGGCGAAGACGGGACAAAGCTTGGCGAGGTTGAGATCCCACGTGAAGATTTCTACAAATTGCGCGACCAAGAGCTGGAGAATGACGGGATAGATATCGTGGATGACCGCATCCTCCCTCAGTACCTGCCAAGATATGCGGTGCGATGGGTGGACTTGGCCCCCCTGCTGAGACATAGGCGCGTAGAACTCACAAAGTTGTATTTGGTGAAGGGGTGGGCCGTGCTCACGCTGCGGGACCTATGGGATTTTTACGCAAATTTCGTCAGCGTGAGGACTGAGGATTACATACAATCAGTCTACGAGCGCATCTTAGAATCTGGAGCACCATCAAAAGTGCTTGCAGGAGTCGGTGGACGGATTTCATCGCTTTTGCCCAAGGAGCCTGAGTTCAGGGAAAGATTTGCGCGAGTACCGTCCAGAAGGCTCCGCCCAGAGTTTTTCCCTCCATGCATAAACCAGGCTTTGAACGGGGTGGGTACCGGATTGAGAAACTATGCGATGATAATGATGCTGACTCCGTTTTTGTCATATGCGAGGATAGCACCGCCGCCATCCGCCACGCGGATGGCAGACTTCATCAAGGATATCTCCGTGGTCCGTGATGAGATCGCCCCTCCAATCTTTGAAGCGGCCGAGCGGTGCAATCCGCCGCTCTTTAAAGATCAACCCCAAGAAAAAGCTAGCATTTTTTACCACATGGGTTTTAGTATGACAACAGACCCCAGACTTGGAGACGCTGGAAAATCGAAATGGTACAGACCGCCG
Source organism: Hadesarchaea archaeon (assembly GCA_030616305.1). Taxonomy (GTDB): domain Archaea; phylum Hadarchaeota; class Hadarchaeia; order Hadarchaeales; family Hadarchaeaceae; genus B75-G9. The sequence goes on along the minus strand of JAUWXQ010000011.1, from coordinate 3,893 downwards.
AACTGTACGAAAATTCAGATGTCGGCCCCACCACTTTGTAACCCTGACGAATTCTGCCGTAATATAAAAAATCCACTCACGTATTACTTCAGAAAAATGTCAGAACATGCAAGGGGAGGCAAAGGTGAATAGAATGGAAATGCACGAGGCGACACCCGAAGAACGAAAATTGTTTTACAAGGAAGAATGGAACAAACGCGAAATTCCCGACTTCATTCTCCACACTCTATCTCTAAGGGAATTTGGTTTCGATTTGGACGGAACTGGTCCCAAACACCGGTACAACCAATTCATAACGGTTGGGCAGCTGGAGGACTTCATGCGGAGCCGTGCACCTTATTCCGCTTTTGCGAGTGTCGCCTTGTATGAACGACCATCGGCGCGGGAGGGATGGCTGAAGTCTGAACTCACCTTAGACATAGATGCTAAGGACCTACCGCTCAAAACGTGCGGATGTCCACCTGGGATCGTTTGTGAGCGGTGCATCGATGAGGCTCGCAGGGTAGCGATGGAGTTCGCCGAAACATTGGCCGGAGACTTAGATTTGCGAAATATCTACTTCGTGTATTCCGGCCGAGGTTTTCACATTAGAGTAACCGACGAGGCGATAATGAGGCTCGAACAAAACGAACGGGGCCAGATTGTTGAGTACATAACTGGAGGATTGATACCAACCGACATCACGATGGCGCTTGGTTACTCTAAGATCTTCCGCGAGCGCGTTGCAAGAACATTCAGTGCACTAGACGAGGAAAAACTTCTAACGGCGAGAGGAATGCGAAAATCGCTCGCTCGGAGATTAATGATGGAGAAAGAGCGTGCGCTTGAAGCGATACGTAAGGGAAGACTTGATGAGCTTTCTAGCTTTGAGGGAATGGGGGCAAAAACGTTCGGACAGCTCCTAGAATTTCTGACCAGGACAAATTTGGGGTTTACAGATGGAAAAGTTACAATCGACACGAAACGTATCCTTCGTTTGCCTTCTAGTTTGCACTCCGGCGTCAGCATGAAATGTATATTGGTGCGAGACATCGAACGATTTAGATTGGAGGACGCGATCCCCAAATTTGTGCGTGAAGGTGAAAGGAGATGACAGATTTTTCGCTTGATGAATTAGTAAAGATACACAAAGATGAAAAAACCTCGCGAGATTTAGTCGAACTTCCTGATGACTTTTATCGAAGCATTGCCAAATACATTTCACAATTAAATTTTGAACTGAAACAAAGTGATACACTCAGACAAGAACTGCTCCAAGAAGAACTTCGAAACGTCGTGCTCATGGTTCAAGAGATTCACCTTACTCGAGTCTTTAAAGCATTGAACAAGATAACTCAAGACCATCTACCTGCCCCGTTGATTGAGCGCGAGCGTTACGCGTTCAGCGAGATACGGCAAAGTTTGGAAAAGCTTCAGGCTGATCTCGTTTATCCTGCAATAACTGGGAAGGTAGAGGTCCCTGCGCCTCTTGACTTAACAAACGTTCTCCTGGTGATGTTGACCGATATCTCCGAAAAGATAATTGGCGCCGACATGCGGAATTACGGTCCATTTGCTAAGGGAGAAATCGTAAGCCTTCCGGCGCAGAATGCCGAGATAATGACCAGACACGGCGTTGCGAGAAAAATAGTAGTCAAACACTAGCGGCGATATCCTTTTTGGGATGAAACACGGAAGTTTGCGGGGAGGCCCTATGCTAATCCCTAGGAAAATTCGAACATACTGCCCTCATTGCAGAAAGCACACGAAGCACAGCGTTTCCCAGCTGAAGAAGCGCTCCGCGCGCAGGCTCAGCTGGGGCCAGCGCCAGTTCGCCCGTGTCACAGCTGGCTATGGCAGCCAGCCAAGATCCGAGCAAAAAAAGTTTTCGAAGACAGCGAAAAAAGTGGTCCTCATGCTGAAATGTGCTGAGTGTGGGAAGTCTCATCCCCGTCGTGGCTTTAGGAGCAAGGGTGTGAAATTTGGAGAGTGATGGGATGCGAGGAAAGTCGTCCCCAAAATTCTTGAGGGTTAGGTGCACCGATTGCAGCAACGAGCAGTTAGTATACAGCCACGCGAGCACGCCCGTTAGATGTCAGGTGTGCAGCAAGACACTTGCTGTGCCGCGTGGGGGTAAGGCAGAGGTAAAGGCGACTATCCTTGGTACAGTAGAATAGGAGGCATTAGTTTGGTCAGACGTCAATCCGAATGGCCGGCGGTTGATGAGCTTGTAATGTGTACAATAAAGAAAGTCTTTCCGCAAGGCGCTTTTGCAAAACTCGATGAGTACGGAAACAATGAAGGAATGGTCCATATATCCGAGGTCGCGTCGGGTTGGATCAAAAATATTCGAGATCATGTCCGCGAAAACCAAAAAGTGGTTTGCAAGGTCTTGGATGTGGATCCTAAACGGAAACACGTGGATCTTTCAATTAGAAGGGTGAAAGATAGCGAACGCAGGTGGAAGGTGCAGCAACTCAAGCTGGAGCAGAGGGGCGAGAAGCTGCTGGAAATTGCGGCGAGCAAACTCGGAAAGAATCTTGATCAAGCATACGAAGAGGTCGGGTTCGCCTTACAAAACAAATTTGGGGACCTTTACTCAGCTCTCGAATCTGCAGCCAAAAGCAAAGAAAGTATAATAGATGTTGTGAACGAACGTTGGGCGAAAGTGCTCAACGAAGTTGCTGCCTCAACCGTCCAACCGCCATCCTACAAAGTGACAGGCTACATAAGATTAAGTTGCCCACGCCCAAATGGTGTTGATGTGATAAAATCTGCGATGATTAACGCTCGGGATTCCGTAAGGGACGAGAACGTTAACGTAGAGTTTCACTACGCTGGCTCACCACAATACCGCATCGAGGTTGTGGCGCAATCATACAAAGTGGCTGAGAGCAGCATGCAGCGGGTAGCTGAGATGGCGATTGAAGCGGTTGTAAAAGCCGGTGGTGAAGGGAAATTTCATAAGGCGGGATAAGATGAAATTGAAAAAATGTAAATCATGCAACACATACACCTTTAAGGACATGTGCCCAAAGTGCGGGGGGTCAACCACTTCACCGCATCCGCCTAGGTTCTCCCCACTCGACCCATATGGGAAGTACAGGAGAATGTTGAAAAAACAAGTGGCAGGGTGATAAAGACGAAAAATACTGTGGTAAAGATCCTGCGGAAACCAAGACTAAACAAACCTATTCTTATTGAAGGCCTGCCTGGAATGGGCTATGTTGGCAAACTCGCGGCGGAGCATTTGCTTCAAGTACTAAATGCAGAAAAGTTCGCTGAGGTGCTGTCCCCCCATTTCCCCCACCATGTTATGGTCGGGGCGGGCGGCACACTTAGGCCCCTGCGGAATGAACTCTACTGGGCACGCCTCGATGGAAAAGATATTATAATCTGGGCTGGCGATGTGCAACCTGTCTCAACAGAGGGACATTATGAGCTCGTCGAACGTGTTTTGGATGTGACGGAAAAATTAGGAGTCACACAAATTTTCACCATAGGCGGTTACGCTACAGGTAAGTACTCAACAACACGACCAAAAGTTATCGGCATAGGGGACTCCAAACTGCTTGAGAAAATTAGGAAACGAGGGGTCTTGATCAAAGAAGGCAGGGGGCCGATAATCGGTGCGGCTGGACTTTTGCTTGGTCTTGGACAGCTTCGTGGAATACGTGGCACCTGCCTTCTCGGGGAAACTCACGGTATAGTCGTTGACCACCGTGCCGCGCAGGCAGTTCTGGAAGTGCTGGCCGACATACTCGAAGTCAAATTAGACATGCGCAACCTGGGGCGGCGGGCTAAAAAGACGGAAGAGGTAATCGAGCGAGTCCGCAGAGAGATAGAACTCCGGGGGCGAAAAGCGAGGCAACGCGAAGAGGAAGAGGCGTGGTACATCAGGTAGAATCGTTTTT
>JAUWXQ010000006.1 GCA_030616305.1 Hadesarchaea archaeon | reverse complement strand
ACTCCTCTTTTCTTTTCATTAGCGAGTTCTACAACTTGGTCGATTGCCCCCTTGTTTCCGATTGCTGCGTGGACGATGAGGGCGTCGAACCCGACCTCGAACAGCTGTTTTGCCACCAGGCGATTGATGTGGCCTATATCGGCCATCTTCGAGTCACAGATGAAGAAATAACTCTCCCTTGAGGATTTGATGATTTCCTCAACGTGGTCCAGTCCCAAGCCGAATATAACCGGGAGCCCTATTTTCACACCGGTTACCAACCCATTTAGTTCGGCAAGAAGGTCTTGAACTCCGGTGCGAACGTCGAGCCTTTCCTTGGATCTCTTTTCATGCAGCTTAATTTCGTAGGGATTAAAAACGGGATCAAGTGCAAGCACGATTCTCGAGTTTCTCTTCCTCGCTGCTTCCGATGCCTGTTTAACAAAGGCCTCGCTCACAAGCCCTTCCTTAGTTTGATATGGGGGCTTATAAAAGGCTTACGATAGGGTTTAAGTACCCATAATTAAGTTCGGTCACTAACTAGTCGCCTTCTTCGGCCTGTCGTTTAATACTTCGAGCTATTTCCGTGCCGATATAAGGCACCCGTGCCAGCTCTTGTTCGGTGGTCCGTTTGATATCAGCAAGCTTCCTGTGACCAGCCCTGAAGAGGCTCCGCGCCCGGACGCGCCCTATCCCTCGCAACTGCACAAGCTCCAGCAACTCCTCCCGGATCCCATGTCTAACCCGCTCGTGTAGCTTCCGGAGTGGAGACAGCGCTGGTCTGACCTTGAACAGGCTTGCGAGCTCGTGCCCAGCATATAGCAGCCACTTCGCGGTGTCGGCTGCCCTGCGGATGTCCCCGGCCCCTATCCCGAATTGCTCGTGAATGTCATCTTCTCGCGCCTCGTCCATCCACATCTGGAGCATCTGCGTTGTCTTCAACTCAGCAAGCAGCCCCTCGAATTTATCCGGTTCGCGTTGTGGGTCGGGAATAGGGGTGAGTAGCTCGTCGGCGTGGTCAAAATAGACAAGCTCGAGGTCGGAATAGTCGTGCTGACGGAGATAGAGCAACCCCATGTTAGGGGTGTGGCAGATGAGATGGAGTAAGCTCAGCGTGGTCGGCTCTTTCGTAGCAATGCCTTTGATGCCGTCGCGCAACACGACAGCCGAGAGCGGATCAATGTAGAGCCTCGAGACGCGCTCTCCAAAGGGGGTGGCGATTAGGAGGTCCCCCTGTCTGCGGATCATCTCCTCCCGTTCGAGAAAATCCAAGACCCGCTGAACCACACGCTCAACATCGCTTGTACTGTATTGATGCGCAAAGAAGGTGTGCCCCATGAACTCCAGCAGCCCGCCTGCATCGTTCACATACCCGGCAGCGATTGAGGCGAGCACGTGGGTCCGGAGAGCGGGCTCGGTGGCAAGCTTAGAGGCTATCCGCTCTGGCTCGGCCCGAATGAACTCCTCGAACAGCGCCTCGACCTCACGCTTGCCGTGGGCGATCAGCACTGCCTCGCCATATTTATCGTATTGTGGCCGGCCCGCTCTACCAGCCATTTGGAAAAATTCTAACACTGAGATAGGTTGCATCCCATAGGACCCCATATAGCGGCGGTAGTCACGGATGATAGTCCGGCGCGAGGGTAGATTTATACCAGCCGCCAGAGTTGGGGTCGCACATATCACTTTTAACAAATTTTTTCTGAACGCGTCTTCCACAGCCTTCCTCTGAGCATAGTGGAGCCCGGCGTGATGGAACGCCGCTCCTTGGCGGATGCAGTCGGCTAACTCACGACAGGTCCGCGTAGATTCTCCGAGTGCACCCTCAGCCGCTTTGGCAACGGCGGCGAGCTTCTCGCGTTCATGTGTTGAAAGGGTTGTACCGACATGCCTCGCCAATAGCGTTGCCGCCGTTTGTGCTGATCGACGGGTGTTGGCGAAAACTAACGCCTGCCCACCCTCCTGTACCGTATCGATAGCGAGGGCCGCGAAACCTTCACCGATCTCCACCTCAACAACCCGCTTGCTCCCATCGTCGAACTTGATTTTTTTGTGGTGGTAAACGCCTTTCTTCAGCGGGACGGGGCGCCACTCGCTTTTGACAAGCTCAGCGTTCAACCACTCTGCTATCTCGTCCGCGTTCTTTATCGTGGCGCTTAGTGCCAACACTTGCAGCTTCGGTTTGACCTGCCTAAGCCGGGCTGTAAGAACCTCAAGTGTGGGGCCGCGTCCGGGGTCGTCTATTAGGTGCACCTCATCTAGGACCACTACCGAGACCACATCAGCGAGCCACTTCGCGCGGTGACGAAGTAAGGAGTCAACTTTCTCAGAAGTGGCGACTAAGATATCATAGCGGGCGAGGCGAGGGTCAGCGGCATCGAAATCACCCGTGCTAATCCCAACCTTCACACCGAGTGGCCCATACTTCTTCTTAAACTCGTCATGTTTCTCACTCGCCAGCGCTCTAAGCGGCACGATGTAGAGGCACTTTCCGCCTTCCTTGAGCACAGATTTGAGCATGCAGAACTCGGCGATGAGCGTCTTGCCGCTTGCGGTCGGGATCGCCAACACGAGATTTTTTCCGTCGAGAGCTCCCTTTTTTACCGCGTCTGCCTGTGGGGGATAAAGCGTGGTCATGCCCGATTTTTCCAGCGTCGCAGCGACTTGGTCAGGCAGACCGTGTTTTTCACAAACATCTTTGACATTCACTCGAATACCATCAAGAAAATACCCTCAAGTGTAAATTAAGTAAGGGGATGTGGGATGGACACCATTTCGACCGCCTGTAAAGCAATCCTACAGGAGATATCAAGTGGCGAGATAGACGATGCACGTGGGCTAGCTCGGGCTAAACTCCGTGCCTGTAAGGAGTTTGGGCTATCACGGCCGCTAAAGAATTCAGAAATTTTGGCTGTTGCAACTACAGAGGAGCGAAATAATTTTCTCCAGCTTCTCAGAATCAAACCAGTACGTTCGATTTCAGGTGTCTCGGTCATCACGGTGATGCCAAAACCCCACCCATGCCCAACCCCTGAACCATGTTTATACTGTCCTGGAGGCCCCTCGTCCGGAACACCACAATCATATACGGGTCGTGAACCAGCGGCTGCGCGGGCCTTGGAATACAATTTCGAGCCCTATGCACAGGTCAGGGGCAGAATCGAACAGCTCCGCGCTATCGGTCATGATGTTGATAAAGTGGAATTGATAATTTTTGGGGGAACAATCTCCGCGTATCCACACGATTATCTCAGGTCCTTTGTGACGCAGTGTCTGAACGCCGTCTCCGGGACAAACGCGAGGACGTTGGATGAGGCGCAAGCAGCCTCAGAGGCCGCCCCTATCCGAATAAGCGACATCATGCTCGAAACGAGACCTGACTACTGCAGGGTCCCGCACGTGGACTTCATGCTCGAGCTCGGCACCACGCGAGTCGAACTGGGGGTCCAGACAACATATGACGATGTCTACAACCTGGTCAAAAGAGGACACACTGTGGAAGACGTTGTGGAGGCAACAAGGACAGCAAGGGATGCAGGCCTTGCCGTGATTTATCACATGATGCCCGGACTACCTGGTTCAGATCCCAAACGCGATTTGGAGATGTTCAAAGTCATTTTCGAGGACGAACGGTTCAAGCCTGACGCCATGAAGATTTATCCCACCTTGGTTATGCCTGGGACGGAGCTATACAAACACTGGCAACGGGGTGACTACAAACCTTATTCGCTTGAGCAGATGGTGGAACTAGTTATGGAGGTAAAAAGCTTCGTGCCTCCTTGGGTACGTATTCAGCGCGTCCAGCGGGACATTCCTGCCAACCTGATAGCAGCCGGCGTGAAGCGAGGAGACCTGCGGGTCATGGTTCAGGAGAGGATGAGGGAAAAAGGCACCCGTTGCCGATGTGTACGATGTCGCGAGGTCGGGCACGTGCAATACAAGTTGAGGCAGAACCCCAACCCCGACAATATAGAATTGGTGGTTGAACGATACCGCGCTTCCGAGGGGGAAGAGCTCTTTATGTCATTTGAAGATGTAAAGCAGGACATCTTGATCGGACTCCTGAGGCTGAGGGAACCCTCTCCAAAAGCGCATAGACTAGAAGCCAAAACTGTTAGGTCGATGCTTGTGCGTGAGCTACATGTTTACGGTCCGCTTGTGCAGGTTGGCAAAGAGGCTAGGGCGAGCGAATGGCAACACAGGGGATGGGGAGAAAAACTGTTGCGCGAAGCAGAGCGCATCTCTTCCGAAGAGTTTGATGCGAAAAAAGTGATTGTGCTCGCAGGCATAGGAGCGCGGAACTATTATCGAAGATTCGGCTACGAAAGAGAAGGCCCTTATATGGCCAAAAATTTGCACTCCGCGAGTTAGTTTACTTTTGAGCAGAACTTAGAAGCCGAACAAATGGCGATTCTGGGTCGTTTTTCACGGTGCTGTGGACTATCAACGTTTCGGTTTCCCTCACACCTTTCAGCTGGTGGATTCGCTTCACGAGCTTGCTCAACTCCTTATCACTTTTCACCAGAAGTTCCAAAACTGCGCTATATCTTCCGAATAGACGATAGAATTCCGTGACCTCAGGAAATTGTTTGATTACGAGCTCATTTTTTCTCCTAATTTCTGCCCCAGGGTCTTCCCGTAGGAGGACATAAGCCTTGGTGACCAAACCGAATTTCTCTGGATTGGGCCTAGCGGTGAAAGAGATTATCGTCCCCTCTGCTTTGAACTGACTGATTTTCTTCGCAACGGTTTGTCTGGAAGCCCCTACTTTTTTTGCCATTTCCGTTATCAGCTGTTCGCTGTTTTTTATCAGCTGAAGCAGTATTTTCTTATCTAAATTCTTCATTTTTGTCCCTTAACATCTTGTTAACAGAAACATTTAAAAACTTAACGTTTTAAACGAATGGAGACAAGGGCGAAAAAATGGGTGAGAGGATCTTGGAAAAGCTCAGAGGCAAGCTAGGGGAGGAAAACTTCCAAAAGCTCGTTGCGATAGAAAACCCTCCGCTTCACGAGTTTATCTGGAAATATGTGGAGCTCTGCAAACCTGATGAAGTCTTTATATGCGACGGCTCAGCTGAAGACATCCGCTGCATCAGGGAGCAGGCGATAGCGAGCAGGGAGGAAAAGAAGCTCGCCATCGAGGGCCACACAGTTCACTTTGATGGCTATTATGATCAGGCACGAGATCGGAAAAACACGAAGTTCCTCCTGTCAGGCGGTGCTAAGCTGGGCCTAAGCGCTTTGGGCAAGGGGCAGTGCTTCGGGGAAACCGATAGAGAGGAAGGTTTGAAGGAGATCCACTCAATTTTAAAGGACATTATGCAGGGGCATAGGCTCTATGTGTTATTCTTTTGCTTGGGCCCGACGAATTCCGAGTTCTTCATCCCATGCGTCCAGCTGACGGATTCCAGCTACGTGGCTCACAGCGAGAACCTCCTCTACCGACAGGGGTACGAGGGGTTCAGACGGTTGGGTAAGAGTGCTAAATTCTTCAAGTTCGTGCATTCGGAGGGGGAGCTCGAAGACGGTGTGAGCAAAAACGTCGAGAAGCGCAGGATATACATAGACCTCCAAGATGAGACGGTCTACAGCGCGAACACCCAGTACGGCGGCAACACCCTCGGACTCAAGAAGCTGGCAATGCGCCTAGCGATAAAGCGGGCGTCAGAGGAGGGATGGTTGACCGAGCACATGTTTCTCGTGGGAGTCCACGGACCGGCTGGAAAGGTGACCTATTTCACAGGGGCGTTTCCTTCTCTTTGTGGGAAGACCTCCACGTCCATGATGAAAGGCGAGACCATAGTCGGTGACGACATCGCTTATCTCAAGGAAAAGGGCGGGAAAGTGCGTGGAGTCAACGTGGAAAAGGGGATGTTTGGGATAATCCAGGGAGTCAATTCCAAGGACGACCCGATTCTGTGGAAGACGCTCCATAGCCCGGGGGAGATAATTTTCTCAAACGTGTTGATAACAGATAATGGGGGCGTGTACTGGATTGGAAAGGATGGAGAAGTTCCAAAGAGGGGGATCAATCATTCAGGAGAGTGGACCCCGGGGAAGAAAGACGCCCAAGGTAATGAAATAACCTCCTCTCACAAAAACGCCCGCTTCACAATCAGTATGGATTTGCTCGAAAATATGGATCCAAAGCTTGATGACTCTAAAGGCGTCGAGGTTGGAGGTATAATCTACGGCGGGAGGGACTCTGAGACTTGGGCACCTGTGGAGGAATCCTTCGACTGGGAACACGGCGTAGTAACCAAGGCTGCGTCCCTTGAGTCCGAGGCAACTGCAGCGGTTCTGGGAAGGGAAGGCGCCAGAGAGTTCAATCCAATGGCGAACTTAGACTTTCTATCCATTCCTCTAGCAAAGTACGTCGAGAACCATCTAAAGTTCGGCTCGAAACTGAAAAGCTCACCCTCAATCTTCTCCGTGAATTACTTCTTGAAGGGCCGAGATGGGAAATTCCTGAACGATAGGATTGACAAAGTGGTCTGGCTTAAGTGGATGGCGTTGCGTTCTCGCGAGGAGGTCGGAGCGATAAGGAGACCTACCGGTCTGGTCCCGAAGTATGGGGACCTCAAAAAGTTGTTCAAGGAAGTGCTTGGCAAGGAGTATTCAAAGGGCGACTATGTGAAGCAGTTCACGCTGAGGGTTCCCGGACATCTGGCGAAAATAGACAGGATAATTGAGATATACAAGACTAAAGTGCCTGGGGCACCGAAAGCGGTCTTCAAAACGTTGGAGGAGCAAAGACAGCGGTTGGTGGAAGCTAGGAAAAAACACGGTGACTATATCGCGCCCGATAAGTTCCCCACAGTTGCCAGTTAAACTCACCTACTATCGCATAGTTTTAATATTCAAAACTCGAGTTCGGTCGGTGTTTGTATGGCAGAAGCAAGGCTAGGCCACGTGAAAGTTGGTGGGAACGCACCGGTCGTTATCGTTGGAGCAATTAATTTAAGTCCAGACTCGTTTTACGGAGAGTCGATCGTTCGAGGGAGAGCCGCCCTCCTAAGACGCGCGCGCGAGATGGTGGAACAAGGTGCGAATACAATTGATGTCGGCGCGATGGGCACCGGGCCAAAGTCAAGGCCTATTTCTACGAAAAGAGAGATGCGCGAATTGGTCCCGGCAATTAAGAGTCTTGCCAGCCAGCTTGATGTCCCTATTTCGGCCGACACCCAACGAGCGGAGGTCGCGGAAGCGGCGATTGAAGCAGGCGCAACCATAATCAACGACATAAGCGGGCTCAAGACCGACCAGAAGATGGTAGAAGTTATCGCGGATGCAGGGTGCTCGGCATTGCTTATGGCTACTAGACACGCCCCCGGTGATGTTTATGAAATCGGAGAGATTAAACAGGCACTCGGAGAGAGTTTGAGCATCTGCCGCAAACATGGTATTCATTTGAATAGAGTGGTTCTCGATCCAGCGATAGGTTATTGGCCGGCAAGGCTCGCGCGTTTGGGTTCCCCCGCGAAAAAACATCTGGGTAAAAATGGATATAATATGGCGACCCTTCTGGATTTGAGGATTTTAACGGGGCTTAAACAATTAAAGTCCCTCGGCCGTCCGCTATGTGTCGGGATCTCGCGAAAATCGTTTGTCGGAGACGTTTTGAATCTGCCCAGAGCAGAGGATCGTCTTGTGGGCTCCCTTGCAGCGACTGCTATTGCCGTGCTCAATGGGGCTGACGTGGTGAGGACTCACGACCCCGCCGAAACGCTTCAGGCTGTGTGCATGACAGAAGCGATCAAGAGTGCAGCGAGGGGATGAAATGAGGGTTTTGGGTCTCGCCATGCGATTGATCAAACCCGGAGATGACCTCCCTCGGCTCATTCTCAAGGCTGCTGAGCAAGTTGGTGGATTGAAGGATGAGGACGTGCTCGTCATCGCCTCGAAGGTGGTCGCGACGACCCAAGGCAGGATAAGGGAACTTGCGAGAATTCGCCCCTCCCCCCGTGCAAAGAAAATTGCGGCCAGAAGCGGACAACCACCCGAGTTTGTGGAAATCGTGCTTCGGGAAGCGAGCAAGGTATTGGCCGTCCGAAAAGACGTCATCCTCACTATCAAAAATGGCTTGATATGTGCTAATGCAGGGGTCGACACTTCAAACGCCCCGCGAGGCCATGTCGTGTTGATGCCGGCCAAGCCGAATCAAGCGGCAGAGGAACTTAGACAGGCGCTCATGAAGGGAAGCGGCAAAAAAATCGGGGTAATTCTTACCGACAGCAATGTCAAACCTTTAAGACTGGGGACTGTGGGGCAGGCGGTCGGTGTGGCAGGGTTGGAGCCGGTGGCGGATTGGAGGGGCAAACCAGACCTCTACGGTAAGCCGCTCCAGATAACATTCCGCGCGGTAGCCGACCAGCTTGCAACGGCCGCACAGGTCGTGATGGGAGAAGGGAACGAGAGAGTGCCTATAGTCATTGTACGCGACGTAAAGATAGATTTCGTGGAAAAATCCAAGCGCTCACCCACTATTTCGCCAAAGCGGTGCATCTATTTTCATGGGGCAATGTTTAGAAAGTGAGTGGTGGGCAAGGAATAAATTTCAATTTGAATAAAAATCTAGATAAGACGTTTAACCGGAAATAAGAAATGGTTTCGAATGTTCTAGTCTACAAGGAATAAATTTCAATTTGAAAGAAAGTTTAAATAAGGCACCTAACAGAAATTTAACTGAAAAGATGAAAACATCACCCCTAAAAGAAAAATTGGTGGACGAAATGAGGTCAAAAATTATGACAAAGCTCGAGGCGGTCAAGCGGCGAATAGGATCAGTGCCCGAAGGTTTCCTAGGTGAAGCCAGCGCTGCTCCCTATGTGGCGGTCCAGTACGAATCGATAACCAGACCTACGACTGCTTCAGGCGCATCTCCTAGCGCTGCTCAAGCTGCGATAAGGGCGACTTCACGGTGATGTAACATGACCAAAAAAATTGCGACCGCATTCGAGGGCGGCGTTGGATTATTGAGCAGAAAGATATGTTGTACCCTAATCTTGCTGACGATGATTTTATCTTTGTTCGGTATTTTAGCTTCTACTGTTTCGGCTACCGTACCAACCGTTCCGACTTTGTTCTCGTCAGCAGACAATACGGGAAAAACATCAACAACCCTCTCGATCTCCCTATCGAGCTTCACCCTGAACTCGGGTGGGTCGAGAAGCCTTATGGCCACGCTGAAGGACGAGAACGACAACCCGCTCGCGAACAAAACCATCGACTGGTCGGCAACTTCTGGCAACGTCAGTCCCTTTGAGGGTTTTGAGAGTGGAACGACCAACATCCATGGGGGCGTTTTGGTCACTTACACCGCTCCGACAGTCACAGCTCAAACCTCGGTAACGATAACAGCCTCGTTTGCAGGTAACGAAAATTATCAAGCGAGCACCGGGACTTCGTCGGGCACGATTATCGTGGTGGAGCCCACAACCTTCTCGATCTCCCCCTCGAGCTTCACCCTAAATTCAGGACAATCCACGACCCTTACTGCGACGTTAAAGGATGAAAACAACAACCCGCTGACGGGCAAGACCCTAACCTGGCACGCTGAGTTAGGCAGCATCAGCCCCTCGAGCGAGACGACTGATAGCGCCGGGGAAGTTTCGGTCACCTACACTGCCCCCATCGTCGCCGTGAGTACGTGGGACGAGATAGGTGCATTTTTCGATGGGGGTGACCAATATCTATGGAGCGGCGGGACTTCGGTGGGCGCAATTATCGGTGAAGAGCAGTTCTCCACATCTCTATCGATTTCCCCCTCAACATTCCCACTTTATCCAGGCTATTCCGAGCAAAGTCGATCTTTGACCGCCACCCTGAGGGGCGGCCCTCCACACTACATGGCGCTCGCGGGGAAGACCATCACTTGGTCAGCGTCCTTCGGGAGCGTCAGCCCAGTATCGAGCCCCTTCGGGAGCGTCAGCCCCGGCACGACCGACGCCCCAGGGCAGGTCTACGCCGTTTACACGGCCCCGGCCGTCACCGCCGAGACACCCCAGGTAACGATCACGGCATCCTTCGCCGGAGATGATCAATACGGTCCGAGCAGCGGGACCTCATCTGGGATACCTGTCGTCACCGTCAGCGAGAACATCTTCGCTTCAACTGGGGGCACAGTCAGCGTCGGTGTCCTGCAGGGACCCGATTATATCATCACGTTTGGCATACTGGCGGTGCGCGAGAATGCCCTTTCCGAGGACACAACCATTACTGTGGTTCAGGCACCCCCTGAGGATCTCCCCGATTATGCCATGGTGAGCGAAATCTTTGACATAGGGCCAAGCGGGACTACTTTCACCACATATACCTCCACTCTCACCCTACCCTACGACGAGAACGAGATCCCAGAGGGAGTGAGCGAGGATGACTTGGCCATATATCGTCTCGCGGGTCTAGGAAAAAGCTGGGAGCGCATCGGCGGGAACGTGGACAAAGTGGCGAACACCGTCTCCGTGGAGATAGACCACCTGAGCAAGTACACGGTGATGGCCCAACTCCCGGAGGAAGGGATAACACCGCCCACCGAAGGAATACCACTCGCGGTGTTGGCCGTCGTGGGCGTGGCGCTGATGGTGGCCATATCTGCGGCTTGGGTTGGCCTTAGACGAGCTCGAGGGGAAGCGACATCGGAACTGATCGACCATGGGCTCTCCAGCATGAGGATTCAAGAAGTGGATATTTTTAGAGAAATCAGGGACCAGAAGGAGTTCACCATCCCTGAGCTCATACAAAAAACTGGCGCTCCGATGACCGTCACATGGCGCACAGTTCAAAAATTAATGATAAAAGGACTTGTACGCTCCACGGGGGAGACCAAGCCACCTGCGGCTGGGCGCGGCAAGCCGAGCACGGTTTATAGGTACGTGGGCGATTAGTAGCTTACTACAATAATTCAGTGATTAGCCATACTACCAACGCTATTGCACCCAAAGCGATTGGCGCGTAACAAAGGATTCTTTCCCCTTCGCTTGCTCGAGATAGGGCAGTTTTACCGAATATTATGGCGACAAGGCCGAACATTAATGCCACAGCTGATTTCAATGCAGAAGGACGTAAACTGATTATATCCAAAGCGACAATTATAACTACTATACTCAAAACGATTCCAACACAAGCCCATAGTTTTGCTTCTTTCCCCATTCGCCTAACCTCTATCGAATTTTATACTCTTATTTAATAACATTTTCATTTTTTGTGATGGTGGGCCCGCGGGGATTCGAACCCCGGTAACCACCGAACTCAGTCACCCTTGTGAGGGTGATGTCTTAACCACTGGACCACGGGCCCGCATACCATAGGTCGAGCAAACTAATAATAAATGTTTAGAAAATTAAAAAGATGTTAAAAATAATATCTATCCGTTATACGAAATAGGTCCTGCTATGAAATGAGTGGCTTCTTCAACAATTTTCTTTAATTTGGCCCCCGGTAATCCAGTTTTCTTCTTCAATTCAACCATATCAAACCGTAGCAGGTCTTTGACCAACATAAACTTTGCTTGGGATAACCTACCTTTTTCGTACTTATTCACGTTCCTCAAAATTGTTATTGGGTACAATTTATTTTGTTCTATCAATTTTTCTAAACCCTCGCCGGGGGGATATCTCCAACTTAGAATTTTCAATCCGACACAGCGAGAATATTTGATTGTTTCGGATGAACATTTTGTATTGCATACTAACCAACCTTGATCAAATTTGTCGTTCAGATCCAGAAGTCTTGCATGGGTGTAAAGGGCCGTCTTCAATCCAGTATAAATTCCTGATGCGTTATGGTACTTGCACTCAACCATGTAGCGTTTATTCCCTTTCTTCGCTACAATGTCTATCTCATGCGTAGCACATTGGCCCATAATAATCTGTCCAACTTTAACTTTGTAACCATAATCTTGAAGAATTCCCGCCACGAAATTTTCAAAAGGAAAGCCCGTTGGTCCCAATCTCATTATCGCTCTTTTCAAATCATATCTTGCAGCCCCAGCAGGGACTTTCTTCAGCAACTTGAGAACAATGTTTAAAATTTCTTTTGTGTGCATGCCATCATAAATCTTCTTCTTTATTTCCTCAACAATCTCATCTGCAAGTTCTTTCGATGCTCCCGCACGCAAACAAGTCCTTCTCACTTTTTCCGCATTGAAATTTTCTTTTTCCCCAGATGCTTTTATCACAAACATTTTACAACCCTCCACTAATGAACGCATTTTCGTCTAGCCCGTCCATGAATTCCAGCGAAAGCCGTCTTAACTATTTGCGCCTGCGCTTTTTGTAAATCAGATACCCTGCTGCAGAGGCCGCCGCTACTCCCGCCCCAGCTATCAGGGCCTTTTTTCGACCAGACATGCTTTTCTTCTTGACAGGAACAGCTTTGATCTTCTTCACCCGCCGCTTCGCTCTTTTTCTTTTCGGCATCTCAATCCCAATTATATTATGAAACTTCTCCAAATTAGGTTTTACCCTTCTCTAGTTCCTTCAAGACTTTCTCGAGCCGCGCCAACATATCACGCTTCAACCCGATGAACACGCCTCCGGGCTTACCGCTTACAAACGTGGCCTCGTTCGGCTTGATGATTTCATTCAGCACTGGAGATTCGATGTCGATGTGAGGAATTTTTGAACGCGTCTCAAGGTCACGTTTGTGTATGTAAACTTTTGCTGGGATTTCGATCTTACTTTTAGCTGGTCCGGACATCTCACTCAACTTCAACCTTCGCATTATCTGCGTCGACCACCAGTTTGTCCCCAGTTTTAATCTTGTCAATATCGATGCTGTCAACACAGGGGATTCCAGCTAAAATGACTCCAGTCGCCACGATCGTCTCGGTTTCCTTGTTCACAATCGCTACGGGAGCAACTCCATTCTTCTTCATACCGTAGATAACGTAGGACCCGACCGTCGATCCTTTACCTTGGGGGAACACTAAGACTTTGTCCTTGATGCACTTGCCCTCAAGCTCGTGCCCCTTTTCTATCACCACGCCGGTCTTTGGGTCTATCCCACCGTAGAACCCCATCGGCTCCCTCGAGACTATCGCTTCTCCTTGGGCTTTCCCAGGACTGATTGTTCGGCCCTTCACGCGATTATTTCCTCCAGCAAATCATCTAGGCTCTTGAACACTACCTGTTGTTTGCAGAACCCAGGGAGGTAGTTCGCGGCCTTACCCGAGTTGACCCCGGTGGTCTTGTAACCCATCCTCTCTA
This sequence comes from Hadesarchaea archaeon, assembly GCA_030616305.1. GTDB lineage: Archaea > Hadarchaeota > Hadarchaeia > Hadarchaeales > Hadarchaeaceae > B75-G9. The sequence goes on along the minus strand of JAUWXQ010000006.1, from coordinate 17,328 downwards.
TCGGGGAGACCACGGTGCATGTGTCGGCCACCACCTTTCCTCCAGCTTTTTCTATGATTTCGGTGAGGCCCATACGGGTTGCTGCTTCCTTAGTGAAGCGAGAGGTGCAGATCCAGAGCGGTTTCTTCAGAGTTTTTCCCTTGAGCTTGTCAGCGAGCGTCGTCATCTCCTTCATCGAGGCGTGGGGACAGCCTAGGATCACGATGTCCGGGTCCTTTCCGGTGTTGAGTTTCTTGTAAGTCTCCTTCAGCTCCTTCCCCCCAACCTCTATGGTCTCGAGCCCTTTGGTGTCCGCGGAACCGGCCTCAGGTGTCAACCCTTCCGCATGATACAGAGCGACCGCGCCCGACGCAGCCATCGCGGCCCCTAGCGCCTTCAGCTGGTCGGCTTCTGCGTCCTTGATTCCCTTGAAATACGGGATTCCCTTCTTGACGAGCTTCCCGACGTGGTAGCCCAGGGCACCGAAATCCGAGTTGTCCTTCAGCTCAGCATTGACTTTCACGATGATGGTTGGTTTCCGTTTCTCATCCAAGTGCAACCCATAGCTAGGTGTCACCCCACAGATTGCTGCCGCGAGCGCAGACGGTCCTCCCTCGCGGTTGGTACGCGCGCCGATTACAGAGTTCGCGAACGAGACCGCAGACGACTCCGACCACGCGATGTGTTCTCCAAATCGCGGGGGGTCCCTCACAAGGTAAGGGGTGCACGTGGCAGTCATCATTATCCCCATCTTCTTGAAGGCGTCCATTATCTGGAGCTGTTTTTGTGCAAAGTCCTCTGGAACACCTAACTTTTTCCAGTCAACTAGGTCCATGCCGGACGGGTTCAGCGTAGTGGGCACCTTCACCTTTGCTCCCTTGTTCGCGAGATCTTCGAGAAACTCCAGCCCAGGGTCGCCGATAGACTTGTAGGAAACACCCGCTACCTGAACCGATCCAACGGGAATCATGCGATCCGCGCCGTAGATGTCACCCAACCGCACAAGCAGGCGGAACATCCGTTCGATTACTTCCCCCTGCTCCCCTGCGAGCATTTGTCCCTGTTCTTTTGTCAGGTGCATTCAATCAGCTTTTTCGACCTTTTCACGCTAAGTAGTCCTTCACGTTAAGCTTCATAGGTAGTTCAGGCTTCTTGAAATCCTTAGGGTCACGTCCCGCAGGTATCGTGAGGTCAAAGCCCATCTTGGTCGTCATGCGCGTCTCTAATTCTGAAGAGGGGTCGAGCGAGGAGCCTTTCTCCTTTTTTGTAACGATGTCCCTGTCACCTTGGAAGCGCGTCGCCATCGCCCACTCGACCTCATGTGGATTGTGAATGTTGATGTCGTCGTCCACCACCCAAACGTGCTTCAATGATTTGTGCCCCTTGAACGCGGCCTCGATTGCCTTTCGCCCGTCGTCAGGGTTCTTCTTTTTGATACTTACGACCGCGTGCAGCCAAGAGCACCCTCCTGGAGTGATTAACACGTCCTTGCACTTGCAGACCTTGCTGACCTCGCGGAATATCGTCGGTTCGCGGGGCATCCCCATCAGAATCTTGTGCTCGAGACCACCAGGAAGTAGCGCGTGGTAGAGAGGGTTCTCCTTCATGAATACCTGCTTGATTCGCGCAACCCGCTGCTTGCGTACGATGTCGGGGGTTCCGGTCAGGTCGAGGAACGGCCCTTCGTCGTGCTCTTCCCCAGTCATTTCGGCTATCATGACGATTTCGGCCTCAGGAACCTTGTGCCCGCCCAGTTCGATTAGGTTGGTTTCAGCCAAGGCATTCGCTATTCCGAGCTCGCTCTTTCCCGGACCCACTGACACTGCCGAAGCCACCAAAACCGGCATGGAGTTCCCTATGCAGATCGCGAACTCTTTGTTGCTCCTCTTCAGAAATGCATCGAAGTCACGCTGCAGAATTCGCATCACTATCTTGTCCTTCGCGATGACCATCATCCGGTGAAAAGACGCGTTGAGACCGAGCTCCGGGTCGTGCGCTATGATGACGCCAGAGGAGATGTAGGGGCCGCCGTCCAGTGGATAGTGGAGCAGAATCGGGAGCTTGGTGAGGTCGGTAGGCGCTTCTCGGTAGCCTTTGGCCTTCACGACCTTTGGCTCCTTCGGGTTTTCGATCGCCTTCGCCAGCTTTGTAATAATCTCGTTCGGTTTTATTCCGAGGCCGAGCACGACCAGCTCGCGCGTGGAGCAGACGTTTGCCACCACCGGTATCGAGTGCCCTTTGACCTTCTCGAAGAAGAGCGGCTTCTCGTTCACTTGCTCCATCAGGGTCGAGATTTCGTGCTTTATATCGACGGGGCGCTTGATTCGCATGAGGAGCCCCTTTTCATCCAAAAGTTTTACGAATTCCCGGAAGTTCATCCCATCACCCGATTCGCGTCATCAAGACATCGAAGCCTTCCTTTTTAATCGCTCGTGCCACTTGGTCCTGCAGGTCCTTTCCCGGGGTGAGCGCTACCATGTTCCCCCCCAGACCGCCTCCCGTCATCTTGGCCCCATATGCCCCATTTGCTCTTGCAAGGTCCACCAAGTGATTCAACTCCTTACACGAGACCTCTATCGCCTGCAACTGTCGGTGATTCTCGTCCATGAGCTTTCCAACCGCCTTGAGGTCATAATCCACCAGCGCTTTCTTCGCCATAAACGCCAGTTCCTTCGCCTCGTTAAAGAGTTTCTCGTACTTCTCTGGGGACTTTTCTTTTCTCTCTCGGACACCAGCGACCGCGACCTTGGTGTTCGCCACAAGTCCAGTGTTTCCCATCACCACCTCGACTGGACGTTTAATCTTAATCCTCTCCATCACATTCGGCTCCCCCCTCACGAACCAGATCAACCCGCCGTAAGTAGCTGCGGTGTTGTCGATTCCCGAAGGGCTCCCGTGATAGCCCTTCTCCCCTTCGTATGCCAGCTCGTTTATTCGTCCGTCCGATAGGCCCAAGTTGAACTCATCCGAGAGCGCCCGAGCAAGCGCGGTGCATGAGGCGGCGCTGGCCCCTATCCCACTCGCCGCGACCAAATCTCCGCCAAATGTGATTTTAATCGGGGTTTCTGTGGGGCCGATCCCCGCGGCTTTCAGTATTCGCTCAATCGACTCCTTTTGTTGCTCGAGTTTTTCCTCCTTGTAGCCGGGAGTGGCAGGTCTGCTATCTTCCAGCGTCCAACCCGATCCACTTGAATGTTCAACGGTGGCAGTTGTCGCTTTGTCAATTGCCGAAACAATTGAAGGCACACTATAGATGACAAAATGTTCATTAAATAGGATCGCCTTTCCATAGCCGCTGCCCTTTCCCATCAAACAGCCCCGCATCGGTCTAAATCAATAGCATTTCGGCAAGCACCTATTTAACTTTCGAGTAAATATCCTATAGGATTCGAATGGAGATTCTAACTGCTAGCACTGGTAGCTACCCGCGGATAGGCGACCGTCCCGAGCAGCAGCGTCATCGACAAGCCTATGCGCAGCATGAGCGCGGGGAGATTTTCGATGAAGAATTCAAGCGGGTGCAGGATGAAGTCACACGGGAAGTAATCGAAGAACAGCTGCGTGCCGGGCTGGATGTGGTCACCGATGGACAAGTGCGGTGGCATGATCCTATCTCCCACTTCACGAGAAAATTGGAAGGCTGCGAGATAGATGGTTTACTCAGATTTTTCGACACTAACTTTTACTTCCGCCAGCCGGTCATCAAGGGCAAGCTCGTGAGACGTGAATCTATCTCAGAACATGAATTCACTTTCGCAAAAGAGGTCTCATCGAAACCCGTGAAGCCAGTGGTGACAGGACCCTACACGCTTGCGAAGCTGTCCATCAATCGACGTAGCGGAGATTTTCAATCGCTCGTGGACGAGTTCGCCGGGGTGATATCTCAAGAGGTTCGGGAACTCGCCAAAGCAGGAGCCGAACTTATCCAGATAGACGAATCTGCTATCCTGAAAAACCTGTCAGATTTCCAGGTTTTCGAGAGGGCCATCCAAAAGGTCGTGACCGAAAAAGGCAAGGCAAGAGTTGCTCTCTATACGTATTTTGGCGATGCAGCACCCCTTTATCAGAAACTCCTCAAGCTCCCTATGGACGTGCTCGGCCTCGACTTCACTTATAGCCCAAAGCTGCCCGACACGATCGCTCGTTTAGGCTGCGATAAGGACCTCGGACTGGGGCTCATCGATGGGCGGAACACCAAACTCGAAAGGGAAAAACAAGTACTAGATGTTTTGAAATTAATTTTGCCTGTAATCAAAAGCAAGCGTGTTTATCTCAATCCCTCATGTGGGTTGGGGGACTACCTGCCGCGGGAGATTGCTTTCAAGAAACTTCAAAACATGGTGTCGATTGCCGAAAAAGCAGGGGGGCTGACATGATGCGAAAGAAGCTGGAATGTCTTGGCCTGAAACTGCCTCTCTTGCCGACCACGACAGTTGGGAGCTTCCCGAAACCCCCATACATTCTCGAGGCCCGACGGAAATTCGCTGCTAAGGGACTGAGCGCCGAAGAGCTCAAGAAGCTTGAAGAGCGGGTCACGCGCGAGTGGATTTCTCTCCAAGAAGGAATCGGGTTGGACGTGTTGGTTGACGGGGAGATGTACCGCGGGGATATGGCGACGTACTTCGCAAACAACTTGGACGGGTTCGAGATCAGCGGACTCGTCAGGAGCTACGGCAACCGCTACTACCGAAAACCCATCATAACAGGCGAGGTGAAGTGGCAGGGTCCGATTACCGTGGACTGGTGGCGATTTACCCAAGGACTGACCAGCAAACCGGTGAAGGGGATGATCACAGGGCCTTATACTATGATGGATTGGTCGTTCAACGAGTACTACCCGAGTCGGCGCGAAGCCTGCTTAGCACTCGCGAAAGCTTTACACGAGGAGGTCAAAGCGTTGGCCAAAGCAGGAGCGAAGATAATCCAAGTCGACGAGCCTGCAATCTCAGCGCGGCCCGAGGAGCTCCCAGAGTTTGCTATTGAAGCAATGAAAATCGTGACGGAAGGTGTTGATGCTTATTTCATCACCCATATCTGCTACGGGGCTTTCGAGTTCATTTACCCCGAGATGCTGAAACTCCCAGTGGACAACTTCGACCTCGAGATGTCGAACTCCGAGCTTGACTTGGTCGAGCTATTCCGAAAGCATCCCTTTGGCAAGGACCTCTCGTTCGGCGTGGTGGATGTACACTCGCATGTAGTTGAAGACGCAGCGACGGTGGAACAGCGCATTCGGCGGGCCCTAGATGTTTTGAAACCCGAGCAGCTCTGGATTGACCCGGACTGTGGGCTCAAGACGCGAACGCAAGAAGAAGCAGTGAATAAGCTCAAAGCTATGGTCGAGGCAACGCGAAAAGTTAAAGGTTTGAAAAATAATTATAACGGGAGGCAATAAATTGGCGCCAAATAAAAAATTGGTTGTTATATCAATCGTTCTAATAGCGTCCCTGTCCGCAGCTTTTCTCTATGTGGTATTGGGAACACAGGCAGAGAGTTTCGAAATATTTGAGGAATTTGATGAAACGTATATCTATATTGATGAACAGGGCGATGCTACGTGCCAATCTATTGCGCAATTGCCGCCCTCGAAGTTGTCTGATGTCATGAAGTCCGTAGTCATACAGGTCGGTACAAGTGTTTTTGAACAACTTTATTCAGAGTCCATCAAAAGCACCTGGGCAAACTATGGATTAGAGGCAGAAAATACCACTTGCACGATAACTGGACTCACCGCGGAAGAGAACTTCAAAATTACTTGGACGTGGAAAATACCTGACATTGCCCGGAGAAAAGACAACCATTGGACGATATCTTTCGACTGGGTTGATAATCAGAGTATTGCTCAAGACGCAATTGCTACCCTTAATTCCGCTTGGACAATATCCCGAAACATCTCTCAAAACGCCCACTACTATGTCTATACAAAAACCACCGTTGTTTTGCCGGAGAATGCAGAAAACGTTAGTAGTCCGCACATCGGCAACTCGTATATGGATGAGTATGGCGGTGGGTCCTATGGCGAGACCTCTTTTTACACCGAACAAATCGGGGGGAGAACCGCTATTGTTGAGAATGGCCTGACCCTGTTTTCAGCAGAGAGTGAGATAACGCTGACCACTGAACAACTGCTCGAAAATCTCCTGTTTCACACAATAGATTATGATGGCGCTTTCCCGACGGACAATTGGACATTCATTGGCTCTATCGGGCGCCTCCGCTTGGATCTGAAGTATGGGCGAGAGCTTGATGAGCAATATTCAATATTTATCGGACAGTCGGGGTATTCCCTGTCCCCTGCCCAACTGTTGTATTACACCGCTGATGCCGTTGTTACCTTGGACGGGGGGGGCCAATTTTCTATCTCACAGCCAACAGTTTCTGTTACTGGCCCGAGCAGCGAGAATGGTGATATAGGGACATTTTGGGGGTCGCTCTCCAAAACCGAGTACGTCAGCTTAGCACAACAAGTGCGCGATAATATAGTGCCCACTGGAGTAGCGCCCGGCGTAATCATCACTCCCCGAGGGCAAATCAGATTTAGAGACGCTTTGTTGACTTTCGTCAGGGTTCTGTCTACATATGAGGATAACGGGGCATTGCCTGACTCGATTATACTAGCGCCCTCACCTTCAGCTCAGCTGTCATGGGGAGACACCTCGGTACCTGCAAACTACGCGTACTTCCTGCTCCCCGACACATATGTAATTACAGACACAAGTGGTGTGAATGAGGTTTTGGGTAATGTCTACCAGCCCGATTATGACAACCGAGAATATGCTGACGCGCTCTTTGATTGGGCCCACACCAACATCACTTACACATTGATCACCACTCCGCCCACCTCCGAATGGGTGCTAACAAACGGACAAGGACAGTGCAGGGACTATGCGAACGTTTGTCTAGCATTGCTCCGAACAGATGGGATGCCTGCGAAACGGATGGGAGGATGGATCGTTCTCACAGGGGAGTGGAGCCCACCCGCTGGCCTGGAGCCCTTCATGAAAGGCACAACACCCGATGGGAGAACAATTGCGTCACATGCTTGGAATCAGGTGTATATACCGGACGAGGGGTGGACGTTCGCTGACGCCACATGGGGTTACTTTGAAAATGTTCCCTACGAGATATATCAGCAGCAGGAACAGACTTGGATGAGTGCGCTCGCGGCTTATGAAAGTGCATATGGTGCGTTGTGAGTTTCGAATAATCGGTTTGGGGAGGTGTTAGTTTGTCCTGGACAGAACTTCTAGGTCTTGTGGCGGGTGCACTCGTGACTCTCGGATTCCTTCCACAACTCATCCGGGTCTTGCGGCTCAAAAGTGCGTATGAAATAAGTCTTCCTTTCACCCTGTTTCTCCTATCAGGTGTTTCATGCTGGTTTATTTACGGGCTCCTCTTACAACTGATTCCCATTTTGGTGTGGAACGGCACGATGGTCGCTCTTGCTTTGGTGCTCGTCTGCGCAAAGTTGAGATACGGAATGAGGACGAAGAAAAAGCATTCTCCCGCACGTAAGTTGTGAGCTGAGGCACATGCGTTGGGAACTCTGGCGCCCCTGGTACGATCGCATCGTGGAACGACTGGGGCTGGACAGAAAAGCTGATGAAAATGCGGCCAAAATGCTCGATGAAATTCTCCCCGAACCACAGCTTGGAGGCTTGGAGAACCTCTTACGTGGGTGCGAGTGCATCGTCTTCGGAGCTGGTCCCTCCCTCGATGCTGACCTTGAGAAGTTTGAGCGAGCTGGATACTTGAACAAGACTTTGATTGCAGCGGATGGCGCGACCTCAGCTGTGCTCAAATATCACAACCCCGAGGTCATTGTAACGGACTTGGATGGTGCAGTTGATGATCAGCTTGAGGTTTGGAGAAGGGGCTCTTGGTTGGTGGTGCATGCCCATGGCGACAATGTAGCGCAGGTCTGTAAGGTTGCTCCAATGCTAAAGGAGCGCGTCATCGGCACGACTCAGGTGGAGCCATTTGGTAAGCTCTTCAACTTCGGCGGGTTCACGGACGGGGGTCGCGCTGCATACATGGCTCACGAGCTCGGTGCTAGTAAGATTTACTTAGCAGGCATGGATTTGGGTTCCAAAGTTGGCAAACACTCTGGCTACAAAAACATCGAACGCAAGCTGATAAAATTTGAAATTTGTAAAGAGTTACTAACATGGCTTGCTAAGTTAGGTGCGCCATTATTTAACATCACGAGCGGGGGCGAAGAGATACCGGGCGTGCAAAAGGCGCTTATCTTTACATAACTCGCTGGCTAGTCGAAATAAGACATTCAATCTGATTGTTCTTCTCGCTTCTCTTTGGGCTCTTCCGTCTGCTCCTGCTGTTCGGACTGCTCTTTTTGTTCCACTTGGGACTGCTCCTCCGCTTGTTTCTGTTGTTCTGGTTGTTCTTTCTGCTCGCCCTCTTCTTTCGGTTTCTCCTCTTCTGGCTGTTCTTCTGGCTGCTCCTGCTTCGGAGGCTGCTCGGCTTGCTCTCCCTCCTTCTTAGGGAAGAGCTCCAAGTACAACTTCCTTAACTCCTCCTCTTTCTCCTTCCGCGCCTTCGCCGACGGTTTCGGCAGGCTCAGTTTCACCCCAGCCTCCGCCAGTTCGCGCTTGTACTTCGCCGTCTTCGCAGCACGCGTCTGCTGTCGCGCCTTCACGGCCAGCTTCCCAGTTTTTCTTGTCATGATCCACACGTCCACTTTTTACTGTTCTTCACTCTATTTATCATCACCCTTGGGGCGCCTGGGTCGTCAACCAGTACTCGGCTTCCTTCCTGATGTCTCGCAGGAACTGGCTGAACCCATCGTAGCTCAAGTAGTAGATCGTCTTGCCCCCCGCACGCCTCGTCGAAATCATCCCGGTTTCTCGCAGCGGCCGCATCAACACGTAAAAGTGCTTGCGGCCCGCCGGTGAATTTAGGTCCAAGCTCAGCACCCCGGCCAGTTCGTCGATGTTCCTTGCGCCCTCCTTCAACGCTCTCAACACTCTCAACGCCTCGGGCTTCAGCGAGGCGCTCTTGGGGTGGTTTCCGTACGCCAATTTCAAAAGCCGCTCTGCTCCGCTTCTTTCCTCCAAACACTCACCTTTACAAAGTAATTTTCACTCTATTAATGAGTGATTCTGATATTTAAGCCTTATTTTGAGTAACCCAAGTACTCATCAAAAGTGATTTGGTTCCACTACCACCGATTTTCGATCCTAGCGCATTACCTTATAAAAGGTAAATAACCCAATTCATAGGGATGGTTTGGCGCAAGCTTCGGAAGTCTGACGGCATCTTTTTCGGATAGTTACTCTTCAAGGGTATTTCGTGAGTCTTCCTTCGGCTTGCCTTCTTTTTTCACCCCCTCGCCGTCTCTTCTTAGCTCCCCAACCTCAGCCTGCCGCCTATCTGGCTTTCCTTCTTTGCCTACCCCGATCTTTGCCCCAGCCTACCTTTTCCATGGTATATACTAAAAAGCATATTTTTTATAATATATATACTAAAAAGAATATATTACAGTAATCTTTATAGGGTGTGAGTGATAAGAAATTTCGGAGGGATTGAATGGTAAAAGTTGAGGTCGAGACATTATTTTTACAGGAGAAACCGGCGAAGATGATGTTAACGTTGAGGGGGACGGACAAACCGGTTTACGCGGCGATACTTTCGAAGGAAACTGACAGCACCTATGCACATACCTTGCGGGTTCTCTTGAAGCTAGAGGAGCTGGGGCTAGTGAGGTTCGAGGAGAAAGGGAGGATCAAGCTGGTGAGACTCACTGAGTTAGGTGGTGCTCTTGCCAACGAGCTTTCAAGCTTGCTAGATTTACTCGAGCTGGCCGAGATTGCGAGTGCGATTGAGTCACTGTACGAGCGGGAGGTCAAGGGGCATTTGCGGGAGGAGATAAACAAGGAAGCGGTGCTAAATCGTCTGGGGCAACAAACAAAAAAGCTAGAACCTCTAACACACGGGAAATCAGAAGGCATCGAGCAACTAGCAAAGAAGCAACTGAAGCGAATAGAAGAGGTATTGAGAGAGGTAAAGGGACTGATCGTTGGGTAGCAATAGTCAGCGCGAAACGAAAATAATCCTTCAATCAACAATTTTGCCATGAGTGACTCCGCGAGAGCGCTAAGTTGAAAAGAGGCTCCGGGCTAGTTGATTGGGTGAGCTTACGCTGGAAGATATTCTAGGTGCGGCGACATATGTCCTCACGCTCGTGCTGGCTGGCGTAGTTATAAGAGTAGTTGCAGAGCACGTGAGAATTCTTAAACGTCCAACGAAAATCTGCTTCCGTTATCTTAACATCTTCGTGTTGTGGGTGGTACTTCCAACCGTAGTCTTCGTCTCGATAGCTCGCTACTCCTTACCACAAATTCTTGGGTTAGGGAACGCTTTCCTTCTGGCGTTTATTGGGCTCGGTGCATGTTTTGTCTTGCCCGTGGCAATTTCCCATGTGGCCAAGCACGACAGAAAAACCACCGTTGCATTAACCTTGAATTCCGCTTTCATGAACGTCACTTATCTTGGTTTCCCAATCGTGTATGCGCTGCTAGGAAGCGGAGGACTCGGTCCAGCAGCCCTTTATGCAATGGGGATCGGGATCCCGCATCTAATCTTGGGGATAATGCTTGTCTCATCGGTTGCCAAGAAACGAGTGACTCCTGGATTTTTGTTGGAAAAGGTGGTCACTTTTCCGGCCGCTTTTGCGCTCATAGTTGCCCTGCTGTTTGTTGGTTTTGGGGCTGCAGTTCCAGATGTGGTGCGCAACACTTTCGACTTTCATCTAGCCCAACCGTTCTTCGCTTTGATGTTACTAGTGGTCGGTTATCAAATGATTCTCGTGAGACCAGCCAAATATGTTAAGTTGTTGGCCACAGTTGGGGTAATCAGATTTTTGGTCTGTCCGCTCCTAACCTGTCTTGTAATATTAATTCTGGGGCCGAATGCCACAGTTCTCACAGCACAACCTGCTTTAATCCTAGCGGCAATGCCTCCGGCAATGTTCAACGTAATCCTCGCCTACAACTACAAACTGGATCTAAAGCTCTACGGGGCACTTGTCTTTTACCTAACTTTAGTTTCCCTGTTAATCGTCCTGCCGATACTGTCATTCTTTATTCTTTGACCGGCTTCCCGACCGACTCAAATTGCGCCTCTTCACATATCACGGAGTGTAAAATTCTTGGAAGTTCCGCCAATGTCACCCGAACTTGCGCCGCGGTATCACGGTTTCTAATAGTTACAGTACCATCTTCAAGTGTTTGGTGGTCTACCGTCACGCAATATGGAGTACCGATTTCGTCGGCGCGAGCATACCGGCGCCCAATCGAGCCCGCATCGTCGTATTCAGTCATGAAACCTTTTGATCTCAAACTTTTGTGTACATCAAGGGCTTTCTCGGGCATGCCATCGCGATTGAGTAGCGGAAAAACCCCAACCGTGATGGGGGCCAACCACTTCTTTAACCGGAGGTACTTGCGCTTTCCCTCCGGCACGTACGAGTGTTCAAGCGTACAATAGAATGGACGATCGATTCCGTAAGAAGGCTCGACTACATGGCAGAGCACCTTCTTGCCTCCAGAGAATATCGTCAAGTCCTCCTTGCTGAATTTCGCGTGGCGAGAGAGGTCGTAGTCGGTGCGGTAAGCTATTCCCGCGATTTCTACCCAACCGAACCGCTCCGTCAACACTTCCGCGTCCCAAGTTTCTTTCGAATAGTGAGCCCGTTGCCCGGAAGTTTGCTCTCTAAAACGAATAGCCGCGCCAGGGATTCCCAGCTCGAGCAGAAAGCGCTTGGTGAACCCCAAGTAATATGCCATGAGTTCGTTGCATACCAGTCCCCGTTTGACCGCTTGCTCGACAATTACTTCGGTCAATTTTTTGTCGTCTTTTTCTTGGTCTTTCGCTAACCAAAGCCTGAGCTGTTCACCCGCCATTTCAGAAAACTTGGGGTGATGTTGGTCCTCGGGGTCGAAGAAGACCTCTGCTTCAGCCATCGTGAACTCTCGCAACCTTATGATGCCTTGACGCGGGGAAATCTCGTTCCGGTAACCCTTGCCGATCTGTACCACACCAAATGGCAACTTACCACGAGCATGTCGTTGAAGCCTTTTGAAATCGATAAAGATCCCTTGAGCAGTTTCAGGTCTAAGATATCCCACACGCTTGTTTCCGGGTCCTATAGCTGTTCGGAACATCGCGTTGAAGTCGAAAACTTTCCCAAGCTCGCCACCGCACTCAAGACAGCGCATCTTGTTTTTCTTGATGAACTCCTCCATTTCCTCCTTAGGTGCGCCCTCGATGTATTTGCCCGTCTGTTCGCGCGCGAGATCCGTGACTTTGAATGCCTCACCACACTTCTGGCACTCCACCATTGCGTCGACGAAGTGGTCGACGTGCCCGCTGGCTCTCAGGACTTCCTCGGGCGTGATGGTGGGTGAATCGATCTCGAAGAAGCCCTCCCCAACCACGTAAAACTCGCGCCATTTCTGGATTATTTTGTTCTTCATGATGGCCCCAAGCGGTCCAAAATCGTAGAAGCCGCTTACCCCGCCGTAAATCTCAAACGATGGCCAGATGAAGCCCCGCCTGCGGGCTAGTTCCATTACCTCTTCGTGTTTTTGCTTCACGCGCCCACCGCAATTTCAATTGTCCGAGAGGCTAAAAGAGTATCTCAGTCGGTCAGAGCGCGCGCAGAAGATCGATATCTCTAATGAGACCAGCGAGTTTTCCCTCAGGGGTGATTACAGGGGCCTGTTCCACCTTGTGTTGTTTCATTAGCTGGGCGCTCTTGCTCACGGCGGTCTTTCTCGTGATCGTGACCAAATTTTTCGTCATCACGTCCTTTACAAGTTTGTCTGGAACCTTCAGTTTACGTTTGGTGATGTACATGCGCGCTTCACTGTCCCAAGTCCAGCTGTCACCCTCGCTTCGTCCCGTCATCTGGCTCATCTTGGAATCGAGCTCCAACTCACTTACTTTAGCTATATCAAAGTCGTCGATTATCCCCACAAGGTCCCCTTTCTCGTTGATCACAGGGAGTCCGCGGAAGCCGGCGAGGTCGATTATCTCAACCGCCACTCTTAGAGGGGTACCCTCCCAGATGGTCAGGATGTGTGGCCGTAGGTAGTTTTCAACTGGTTTCTCCAAGTTCATCGAAGCGATCGCCCGGTAGACTATATCTCTGACAGTAATTATCCCGGCGAGCTTCCCGTTTTTTAACACGGGCAGCCTCCGTACAAATGTTTTTAAAATGTGTTTGGCAGCGTCCTTTAGTTGGTCGTTTGGACTGACGCTCGGGATATCTCGGTCTACCAACATCGCTAGCTGGTCTTCATCTGGATTTTCGAACAGCTTACGCAATGTGACTATCCCTACGAGCTCATCCGTCCCTCGTTTGACGACCGGTATCGCACTGGCGTTAAGTTGTTTTAAAAGGTCGAGGGCTTCAGCTCTGGTCCCTGGCACTTCTACCCACTTGACCTCCTTGGTCATCACATCTTTTACCTGCATGTTCCCGCATCCATTTTCCACTGAGAGAGTTACTCCATTAGAACTGATTTTCCCTTAGTGCCTCAGCTTAAATAATTTCGCCGTTCGCGTAAATTGCTCGGATATTGTCGGAACGCGCGCGGTTGATCAATCCAGCATAAACATCTGAGAGGTTCAAAAGATTGTCTCCTCTGGCCAAGACCATGAACGTCGCTCTTTCGCCCTTGGCTATCGGCCCCCATGGTAAATCAAAGAGCTTTATCGGCTCCACTGTGGCCGCCCTTAGAAGCTCGCGCGCCTCATCGCTCCCAGCGGAAGCAATGGAGCCGCGCAGACATGCCCAAGCGAATGATAGCTCTTCGAACATGTTCGGCTGGCAGACCATCGCATTGTCGGTCCCGAAGCAGAATCCTGTTCTCGCTGCGAGGGCCAAGTGGATTGGTGGGCTCCCGACGCTCAATAAGTTATTTGCCCTTGGACAGAAGACGACCGGGACACCTTTCTTTCGAAGCAACGAAAAATCTTGCGCGACCGCGTGGGTGGCATGCACCACGAATGAAGGGTTAAGCTCAAGGGCCCGTTCCACCTCACCCGCCCCTATCTGTTCAACCGAAGTCTTCTGGGCGGCCTTGGTTTCGGCAACGTGAACAGCAAGCAATTTATTTGCGTGGTGCGTCTGCTGGGCAATTTCTTTGAGTTCATCGGGGCCGAAAGCGTCCAGTGAGGGTAGGCCCACACCGTCAGCTCTATCCAATACCCGGGGGAATTCCCTGAAATTTGAGGGACGACCCAGGATGATAGATTTCATCGCCGTTAGTGAAAGCTGTTTAAGGAGACTTACTCCGGTCGCGCCCCCCTCCCTGAAATCGCAATGGGCAAGCGTACCTGTGTGAAGCATGTCTTGGAGCGTCGCGCGAGTCGCGGCGACAATGTCTTTGATGGGGCGAGAACTCAATGCTTCAAACTTTTTACCGGAAGGGCCAACCACCTCGGGCTGCGTTTTTCCGATGTAAAGCTCCTTCGCGATTGAATCGATAACGTGGGTATGTGCATTTACGAATGGTGGCAGTATGAACCCATGCTTTAGATTTGTTGCCCCCCCCGGTGGAGAACCTTCTGAAATCTTTTCCACCACACCATCGCTGATTACGAGGTATCCGCGCGTGACATCGAGTTCCTCGCCTTCTAAGATGATGGCGTTAGAGAGCACTTGCTTTACCATGTCGATTCCAAGCAGTATTTGTGACCATTCGTTTAAGTTTGTAAGTGGGGGAGGGAACGTCATGCAGCTGGTCGTCTACAACGCCCGCGAATGTGACCCGAAGCGGTGCACTGCCATGCGCCTCCATCGCGCTGGTAAAATAAGTATGGTCCATAACCTGCGTGAGTTGCCTTCAGGGGCGATCCTTCTCGACCCATTCGCTGAAAAAGCCCTGTCGAAGACCGATGCCGAGATTGCAAAAACCTATGGCCTGGCTGCTCTTGACTGTTCTTGGAAGCAAATCAGGGAGATCTCCAGCCTCAGAAGAAGGATGGAGCCACGAGCCCTGCCGTACTTGGTCGCCACGAATCCAACCTATTACGGACGGCCGACTATCCTGAGCACAGCAGAGGCGCTAGCCGCCGCTTTATCCATCTTTGGAGAGAAGGATTTCGCAAAGGATATTCTCAACATTTTCAAGTGGGGGCATGTGTTTTTCGATCTGAACCGAGAACCCTTAGAAGCATACGCAAACGCTAAAGATAGCGGTGAAGTCGTCGCTCTTCAGCGCCAGTTCATGCCTTCTCGATAATAACTTTCTTACCAAATCAGCGTTTCATTGATTAAAACCATATCTGTTTAGAGAAAAGGCTTAAACTCGTGGGCGCATAGTTAAATTGGTGGCAGAATGCGAAGACAAGATGAAAGGATGCCCGCAACTGGCGCCGGATTGATACGATACTTCAAGGAAGAGGGCCATGGAATAAAAATCTCGCCGAAGAGCGTGCTGATATTCACTTTCGCGATCATCATTTTTGAGATATTTTTGCGAATCTACGGTTCTGCGCTGTTAGGGTTCTAGAAGTGACCCGTTTTCGCGAACTCCTCCAGCCGCCTTACCCGCTCCTCCGTTGGCGGGTGTGTCGAGAAAAGTCCTCTTAAGCTGACCTTTGCGAATGGGTTGACGATAAACATGTGGGAAGTTGATGGATTGCCCTTCTGCATGGGCCTGTTCCTGACCGCTGATTGAAGGCTTCGCAGAGCGCTCGCTAATGCAAGCGGCTTGCGCGAAATGCTAGCTCCATCGCGGTCCGCCCCATATTCGCGTCCACGGGATATCGAGAGTCTGACTAACATCGCGCAAACTGGTATCATGATTATTGCCAAAATTGCCAATATCCCCCCTCCCCCGTTGCGCCTGCGTCCACCACCAGCAAATATCGAAAACCACATCACATAGGTGATTACGGCCCCGATTATCGCCGCCATCGTGTTGATAAGCATGTCGCGGTTTTTGACATGGGCAAGCTCGTGCCCAAGTACACCCTCGAGCTCATCTTTGTTCAGCAGACGCATTGCCCCCTGTGTTACCGCGACAACCGAATGAGAAGGGCTACGCCCGGTTGCGAACGCGTTTGGCGTGTCTGTGGGGATAATCGCCACGCGGGGTTTTGGTAAGCGTGCATTCGATGCCAGACGTTCCACCGTGCGGTGCAACTCCGGCTCCTCGGCCTCACTCACGATTTTGGCCTTATAGAGCCTCAGAACCCACTTATCCGCGTACCAGTAGATGGCCAAGTTCATCACCACGGCCAGTACAAGGAAAATCCCCAGGGTGTAAGTAATGGGGATGCCAGTGAGATACCCTGCTGCAAACCCCATCACCAGCAGGAGCCCCGTGAGCATACCCATCAGCAAAGCAGTCCGCGCTGTGCCACCCATTCAATCGCCAAATTAAATTGTTTACAATTGATTAAAAGATTTCCTCGAGCCAGCTGACTTTGCCGGGCCTGAGTGAGATTTTTCCCGCGAGCGCTTTCAAAAACAACTTTATCGCAGCATCAAGTTTTAGTCCCGTGGTATCAATTTCGTAAACTTTGTCGATACCATGGATATCAACAGCCTCCCACAAAATTACGTCCAGCGCCTCCGCCTCAACGTTTTCGCGCGTTTTTGCCTTTGAATACCCTCTAACTCTAAGGCGTCGTTTGAGCACCTTCGGCTTGGTCCGGAGGACGACCACATGGGTGAGAAGCTTTTTTGGTAACAGGTGGGCCAGCAATCCTTCAGCAACGACCGGCCTTCTATGATTTCGAATCGCACGGGCAAACTCCTCTCGCATTTTTGTGGGGTTGGCAATTTTGGTGCCATCGGTATCAAGCGTGTAAATTTTCTTTTTGGTGATTAGGGCGTTGAGGTCTATCGCCGAAGCACCTAGCTTTTTTGCCAGCGCTCGGGCGAAAACAGATTTTCCAGTGCCCGGGGTGCCGCTGACCGCAATCACCAAGCGCCTCAAGCAACCGCCTCAGAGCTTCTCGGCGCGCATGTCGATTATGTTGTCCAGCCCGCTGCCAGTCGAGATTATCGTCACTGGTACTCCAAGTTCCTTCTCGATTTTTTCCACGAACTCCTTCGCCTCGCTCGGGAGTTGTTTCCAATTTCTAATGCCCGAGGCACCCTTGAAGAGCCGGTCCAAACAGGTGATTGTCAGCTGTGTTGCGCCGTTGATCATAACTGAGCGCTTGGCTAAGTCGAAATCAAAAGTACCTATTCGTCTGCGTCGGCCAGTTACCGTCCCGTACTCGACGATGCCCATTCCCTCCGCTTTCTCTTGGGAGATCTCGGTTGGAAATGGTCCTTCCCCAACTCGACTTACGTATGCTTTGAAAACA
>JAUWXQ010000052.1 GCA_030616305.1 Hadesarchaea archaeon | reverse complement strand
AATGCCCCACCACTCCTCGTTCATGTTATTCTGCCCCGAAACGTAATCGTAATATACATCATTGGACCATTGGGCGGTCTTATCGTGAACTGATGAATTTCCAGCCTTCCACCACTCGTCGCACCACTCGAAAACCGTACCACCCAGACATCTGCCAGCTGGGTTGATTTCGATTTCGATATCTGACCATTGGCTACTGACGTAAGTCGCCTGCATGGCTTGGTCCTCAACAACCGTCCGCATGTCCAAAGCGTCACAACCCCACTCTGTCATTATGAAAGGTTTGGCGGTTTTGCCCCTGTACTCTGTGAAGAGGGTACCAAAGGATAACCCACGGTACGAATTAAGCCCCCATGCGTCCAGAGCAGTCAACGAAACATCATCGGCGTGTACAGACGCGTTTCCGATGTCACCTGTTCTGTTTGTAACACATATGACCGGATGGTAATTCGCTCCCTCTTCCGCATGAGCGGCTTGAGCTGCCTCTTGCAATAGAACGTAGAAATCCTGACCACTAACCTCGTTACCGAACGCCCACATCAACACGGCGGGGTGATCCTTCCAAGCGTGCACCATTGACACGAATCCATCTACATATCCTTGACGCGTAGAAGGGTCGGAGAAGTCACCGCTGCTAACCCAGTAGCCCATGATCACGTATGTGCCATTTTGGTAGAAAGCGTCCATGGCCTCCCGAGTGGCTCCAGTAGCGTCATAAGTCCGGATTGTATTCGCGCCCATTTGCTCGAGCATTGGCAAATCTTGAGTATACGTTTGAGAATGGGCCCACCAATTGTAACCCCCGCCAACGTCCTCTCCAACAGGCGTGGGGGCATAGCAGACCCCTTTTATTGTAAATGGAGAATCGTTAACAAAAAGTTGATAATTTCTTATCTCGACCAGCGATGGCGCGAGCACCTCAACAGTTTTTGAAATATCATCCGTTGCACCTCCATCGTCCGTAACCGTGAGCGTTGCGTTATAGGTTCCAGCGGACGTATACTGGTGTGTCGGATTCTGCTGAGCGGAAGTCGACCTATCCCCGAAGTCCCATGACCAAGAAACAGCCATTCCATCGGGATCCGTAGACTGATCCGTGAACTGGACGACATCGCTAATTATTAACAAACTCGGCGAATATGTGAAGTTCGCAGTGGGCGGGATATTTGCAATGGTTATACTCTCGCTTTTACTATCCGTTGCACCTCCATCGTCCGTAACCGTGAGCGTTGCGTTATAGGTTCCAGGCGCCGTGTATCGATGCGTTGGATTCCGCTCCGTCGATGTCGCTCCATCGCCGAAGGTCCAAGACCAAGCAGTTATCGTTCCGTCAGAGTCGGTTGATGCATCTGTAAACTGGACAGTGTCAGCAGTTGTCGGTGAACTTGGGGAGTAGACGAAGTCTGCGGTTGGGGGGTTATTTGGTAAACCACTGACGGTAAGTGAATAAGTACAAGTATGTGTCTTGTTATCAGCGCTAGCTCCGATGATTGTTACCGCGTAACTACCCGCTGCGACGGTCGAACCAACACTTATCGTCATGATTGACTTAAAGTTCGGTCTGCCGCTATCTGGACTGAAGCTGACGGTTACGCCCGTGGGTTGGCCGCTCGCGCTTAGGCTTACGGTCTCGGAATAACCCCCGGCAGCCGATATGCTCACCGTCGCCTGTCCTGAAGTACCCTTCTGTATCGTGTCGCTCGTGGGGCTGACACTTAGAGTGAAGTCTGTGGGTTTTTCCTCCCCTCCCAGCGCGTAGATTACAAAAGATGCACCTACGGCCACTGCCAAGACAATGAGAATGACGCCCAGTTTTTCCATCTTCTAAAATCGCCTCTTTCTCCTTGATCTCCCTACCATTTTCAAATATTTCTTTGTATGTGTTTAGATGTTTAGTGACATTTTCATGACTACCCCTCCGCAAACGAAAGGGACTTCCCACTACAAGAGTTAAATCGCCGCCCAACGCTTGGCTTAGACCGCAACCCATCTTACATAATCAACATAAAAAGTACCTGAGGTTTCAATGGTAGCCATGAATGGGTAAGTGATGGCCGAGAGATTCGCCCCGAAATCGTTTATTGGAATGGATATCTCTTGCCATGTATCTGTGCTATCCCATCCATAAGCACTAATGTGTTTAGTTCGGTTAGCTGTGTCCTTAATTTCTACTTTCAAATCCGCTTGGGTCTTCACCCAAAATTTGAGATATCCGCCAGCATAGGACGAAAGATCAGTAGAAGTGCCTTCTGGCATATAGATAACACCCCAACCAGCCCAAGTGCCAGCGTTCGTATTCGTCTCAAAACACTTGTTTCCTTCGGGCGGAGTCTCCCCTGTATAGTCTCCGTTGAAGCTCCCTAGGCCTCCGGCAGACCAAGTGTATACATCTGTTCCCGAAGGAAAACCCGCATCGCTATAAACCGTAAAACTAATGCCGCCCGTAGTAACCGTGAGCGAATATGTACAGCTGTGCACTTTTGCATCGGCCCCCGTTCCGGTGATGGTTATCTCATAGGTGCCGGCCGATGCACTCGCGCCAACGTTTACTGACATGGTCGAGTTGAACGAGGGTGTTCCGCTACTCGGGCTGAAGCCGACGGTTACGCCAGAGGGCTGACCGCTCGCTGTCAGGCTCACGGTCTGGGAATAGTCGCTGACTTGTGTGATGCTGACCGTGGCCGTCGTGGAACCGCCTTGGGCGACGCTCTCGCTACTCGGGCTTATGTCTATGGTAAAATCTGGCGCCAAAGTTACGGTTAATGCATATGCACAGGTGTGCGTTTTGCCATCGCCGCCTGTCCCTGTGATGGTCAGGGTATAGGTACCGCTGGCAACATCAGAACCGACGCTTATCGTAATGGTCGAATCAAACGATGGTGCGCTGCTACTCGGGTTGAAGCTGACGGTTACCCCAGAGGGCTGGCCACTCGCTGTCAGGCTCACTGTTTCAGCGTAGCCTCCAACACTTGTTATGCTCACTGTCGCCGTATCGGAGTTCTCCTGCTGAATTGAACCACTTGTCGGACTCACCGAGATTGTGAAGTCCGGAGCAGGAGTAACCGTAAGTGTGTAGGTACAGTTATCTTCTTTTTCATCCGCCCCCGTGCCCGTGATGGTTATGTTGTACATGCCCGTCGCCACCGACGCTCCTACGTTGACCGTCATGGTAGAGGTGAAGCTAGGTGAGCCGCTGCTCGGGCTGAAGCCGACGGTTACCCCAGAGGGCTGGCCACTCGCTGTCAGGCTCACTGTCTCAGCGTAGCCTCCAACGCTTGTTATGCTCACTGTCGCCGTATCGGAGTCCCCCTGGTGAATTGAATCACTCGTCGGATCTACTGAGATGGTGAACTCGGTCGGCTTTCCCACCACGTAGACCACGAAAAATGCACCTACGGCCACTGCCAAGACAATGAGAATGATGCCCATTTTTTTCATTTTCGAAAAACCAGCCCCTCCCTCAATTTCCCATTTCTCTTCTTCCGCCAATTTCTCTCACCTTGCGGGCTTCTCGGGCCTCATGATTAACCAATCACAATAAACTATCGGATTTGCAATTTAAACACTTTCGCCCCATCTGAATACAGACAATACATTAAGTCCGATAATCCGCCCTAAAATTTAGAAAAAACTTCAAAGGGTGCCCAGCTATCGACAAAACCGGGTTAACCTCGACAATAAAAACCCTGTGTAAGAAGTCCAATCCCGAAAACTTCGGTTCAAATCTAAGCCCCATGCTCATGTGAGGGTCTCAAGAAGCATTCATAAAAAGTAATTTTGCACGCTCGATGGACAAATTATCTCATTGGGCGTCTAATTACCCCTCACCCCATCACTGCCTTTACCTTGTGATGCTTGCCGTCTTTGTGGGGGCGAACCAAATTTCCTTCAATCTTTTTACCGTCAACGAAAACTTCCTTTACCCCGCGCTGTACTCCGCGGGGATTCTCAATAGAAATCTCGTAAATTGAACCCCTGAATGGCCTGATCACCGAGCACTTCTTCCAACTTGACGGGATACATGGGTCAATTTTCAAGCCTTTAAAATCAGCTTTTACCCCGAGCAAGTACTCAGTCGCGACCAAAAAACTCCAACCGGAAGTCCCCGTCACCCAAGTATATGCTCCCCTCCCGGCTTCGTAGGGGTGCTCAGGTCCGGTCAAATATTCCGCACACACATATGGTTCCGCTTTATAGAGGTCTGGATCCTGCCTGTACGGCATTATCTTACACATGCGCCTGTATGCGATGTCTCCCCGTCCGACCATGCAATCCGCAGCTATCATGAAGTTGTCGGCATGGCAGAATATCGCCGCGTTTTCTTTGGTCCCTCTCGCGAAGGCGGTTGTCCTCCCGATTTTGGAGTCAGCCGATGTATAAGCAGGATAGAAGAGAACAAGTCCATGGTCGCTTTCCAAGAACTTGTCAACTGATTTCAACAATTTTGGAAGTCTCTCAGGTGGAACTACTCCCGCCAGTATGGCCCATGATTGGGGGTTCAAAAATATCTTGCCCTCGCGGTCGGAGGAACTTCCAAATGGTTTGCCGTCGTCCGTGAAACCCCGAAGGTACCATTTTCCATCCCAGGCCACTTTGTTTATCTTTTCAGCCATTTCATCCGCTTTTTTACTGAGGTCCTTGGAAATGTCCCTCTTGTTGAGCGCATCTGCGAGTTCTGCAGCTATTTTAAGTGATCTGACTAATGCCATCGCGAGCCAGACACTTTCTCCAATCCCCTTCCTCCCTACCATATCCATGCCGTCATTCCAATCTGCCTCCCCAATTCTTGGCAGCCCGTGTTTGCTGATATCACTGAAAGAACAGTTAAGCTGGGCCAGAAGGTGCTCGAATACGGTTCCCATCCCATCCTCGATTGCTCGACCAGTCCAATTGGGATCCCGTCTAGTTCCACAATCTCTCCACGCATCCTTGAGCCAGGGAACTTTTTGCATGAGGAAATTTATGTCCCCAGTTTCTTTGACGTAAGCAGCCACGGAGGGGGTGAACCACACAGGGTGGTCTTTGTAGGGTTTTTGGGAAAATGGACCGTAGGTATCAGACCATCCCGGGGCGCATGTGCCGTCCCTTCGGATGAGAGATGCTATCTTCAACAGTTTTTTCCTCGTGTGCTCCGCATCGATCGGGAGAAGAGCTTGAGCATCTTGGCACGAGTCCCGGTATCCCCTTCCCCCCTGCCCTTCATGATAAAAAGAGGGGGTCCTGCTCCAATAATTGCAGATATAAATTTGATACTTTATCCAGATGTTAATCATGCGATCAAAGTCTGGATCGGGAGTATGGACGCACACCCGGCTGATCTTCTGCCTCCACCATTTCTTGACTGCCTTGAGTTCCTCGTCCACATTTTTTAGATTTCTGTATTTTTTCAGAAGTTTCAGTGCGAGAGTTTTTCCCTCTGTCTCGCCAACTATGAAGACAATCGTTCGCTCTTCCCCGGGGGATAAAGTCAGATCATGCTGGAGCACCCCGACCGCTTCATTTCCCTCGCAGATGCTCTGGTTGCACTTGCCCCTGAAGATGGACTCAGGATTTTCATCTGTATTGTAGGGGCCCAAGAATACATGCTTGTGGCAGTCCCACCCGTGCACCTTCGCCGAAGTCCCGACAAACGCGACCAAGGAGTTTTCCGTGACGGGAAGTTGCTCGTAAACCGCCTGCCCAAATATGAGGGCCTTCTTGGCGAAGATCGCGTTGGCCTTTTTATCGAACCACGCCCGATTGTACAAAATCGCTATATTGTGGAAGTTCATCTCAACAGTATCCCCCAACATCCACTCGAGGTAGCTAAAGACGCTGAGGTTCCGCTTTTTCTTAGAGGTATTTTTCAGCACGACCCTCCATATCTCACACGGCTCCTCGCGCGGCACGAAATAGGTTATTTCACCTTTTATTCCCATGGCGCTAGAGGAGATTACCTGGTATCCCAACCCAACCCGCGCCTCAAAGCTATCCAGCGGTTTTCTGAGCGGCTGCCATGTCAGGCTGAATACCTTCCCAGTATCCTTGTCTCTGATGAACACATATCGGCCTGGGCGGTCGATCCACAAATCCCGGCCCACCCAGTAAAGGAGGCGGTCGGTCTTTGGGTCCTTGTAAAAACTGTATCCCCCACCTGTCTGGGAGATCACCGCACAGTATTTTTCATTCGTCAGAAAATTTACCCATGGGGCAGGCAACTTTGGCTCTGTGATGATATATTCATAACCGTCTTGGCTGAAGTGCCCATGTTTCATGTTCCCTCACTTCCATTAGTCTCAACGACCTATTTTTATTTCACTACATTTTACTTCAATGCATCGAAATGCACTTCACTGCACCGAAGAGTACATCACCTTTCGAGACACTTGCATTTTAGAAGCAGCTTATCATTAACAACATATTTTAGAATTATTTTCTTCTTCGGGTGTTTCTTTTCTACCCGCGCGAGTACTTGCCCAGCACTTCGTGCAGCGGTGACAATTTTTCCGTCCATAATAGCCACATGCTTGCCAATGTACTTTCTTTGCTCTCCTGTGCTTATTCTTGGGAACTCTTTTTCTGGTTTCCTTTCCAGCTCAGGCCTTTTTACCTCCACGACCTCTTTCTTTTTTCTCTGTCGGAATCGCGGAAATCGAACTCGCATTTCACTCCCTGCGTAATAAGCGCCTCTACTCCTTTTTATTTTTTGCCATCGACTTAACTATTGTTGTTTAGTTCTCGAAGCGGCTATTTTAGTTATTTTTAGCAATTAATTACTGCACTTTTCAAAATTAGACCGAAATTAGCTAAACACTATATCTGCGAAACAATCTTACCAATATGCCTACCTGTAGAGTTTCAATCCAATTAGTTGCGGTAAGACTTAGGAAGCATTGATTTAGCTCAGTCATGCAGAGGAACACAAATTATCCCTTTACGAATTCCATGCTCATACCTCGTTTTATGCGCTCCGAGAAGATGA
>JAUWXQ010000058.1 GCA_030616305.1 Hadesarchaea archaeon | reverse complement strand
TCTTCAGGGCCAAAACTTTGTAGAGTAGCCCACGTATATGCGCCGCATCCCTAGACATCCTTTGGTCAAAACCTGCAGTCTTGATTGAGCGAAGTTCTGGAGCAAACAGACCCGTGGATGAACTCCGCTGCAATATCTCTATGTTCCCCTTGTAGAGTTTGACCTTGTACTTGCCCTCAACTGGTTTCTGGGACTGATCTATGAAAGCCTCCAATTCATACCGCAGGGGATGATATGCGTGTCCGTGATACATCATATAGGCCCATTTCTGGTCGACAAGTTTTTTAAACATCAGTTCGTCCTTGGTCAGACAAAACTGCTCCAAATCCCTGTGCAGTTTGAGGATGATATGGGCTGCCGGTGCTTCGTATATCTCCCTCGATTTCAGGTTCATGATGCCATCTTCAAACATGTCTATGCGGCCAATTCCGTTTTCCCCTCCGATATAATTCAAATCGTAGATGAGCTGGTGAAGCTGCATCTGCTTTCCGTTCAAGGCGATGGGTATTCCTTCCTTAAATTCTATGTCGATTATCGTGGGTTCGTCTTTTGCCTCCTCGGGTACCTTTAACCACATCCATATGTGTTTAGGTAGTTCTTGGTTGAGGTCAATAGCCCCGCTGGCGATGGAACGACACCACAGGGTCTTGTCGTCGCCTCCCGTAATGGTTTCCACTACCGGCACGCCCCACGCCCTGCACAGTTCCTCTTCCTCTTTCCGGGTCAGATCAAAGTCCCTAACTGGTACAAGAACCTCCAAACCCGGAGCGAAGAGGGTAAACGTGTTGTGCATCCGGTACTGGTCGTTGCCCTTTCCGCTGCTTCCCTCGAGCAAGGCATCGCAGCCCAGCTCCACCGCCTTCTCCGCCACCTTGCGGGCAATCACCTGCCGAGTCATAGATGTGGACACGGGATAACCTTCGTAGTCAGAATTAGCCTTAATCGCCATGCTGACCCACTCACGGGTGAACTCCTCCTTTGCATCGATAAAGATCGGCTCGACACCCAAGGCTTTGCCGTGGCGCTTTGACATTTCGAGTTCTTCCTCTCCTTGCCCAACATCCACAGTAATGGGCACGATCTCCTTGGCCTTGTACTTCCGGCGGAGAAGTTCGATACACAGGCTGGAATCAAGCCCTCCGGAAAAAGCACAGGCTACTTTATTTACGGGTGGTGTTTCCACAGCCTCTATTTTTTTCTCTATTTCCGCGACGCCCATCCTTTTCCCCCTCTCCCATTTCTCAATGTCGGTAAAAAGTTTGTGGTGTTCGCATTCATGGATGACGGATTATTACGCTCACAAAAGATATAATTTACGAAAATCGATGTGAGTATTGATTTTATGCCAGTAGGACCCCTGCCCCGCTTCGCTGAAGTTCATGTACACAGAGCACTTGAGCTGATCGCCAAACACGGAAAAATCGGGCGCAAGGAACTAACAAGGGAACTAGGCGTGGGCGAGGGAAGCGTGCGCACGATCCTAAATCAGCTGAAAAAGCAGGGGTTAATAACTTCATCACGAGGAGGGCACGCGCTTACAGCTAAGGGGAAACGGCTGCTTGGTAAGCCCCTCGAGTTTATGCAGGTCGATGCAGGCAATCTAACCGTGGGAGATATAGATATCGCGACGATTGTTCGCGGCGCGGCAAAGAAAGTCAAGCGAGGTATCGAACAGCGTGACGAAGCGATAAAAGCCGGTGCTCAGGGGGCGACGGTGCTAGTATTCAAGCGCGGCAAGCTTCAATTTCCAGATGGGTTTGCGCGCGTTGAGAAGGGATTGGCTGAATCGCTTATTGAGACCTTCACCCCCCGCGAAGGTGATGTCATTATCATCGGAACCGCTCGGGACCTAGCAAAAGCTGAAGAGGGGGTGAAGGCGGCTGCGCAATCACTAAGGTAAGGCGGCCGTTACCAAGAGGTATAAATGAACTTGATGTTGTCCACATCCTCTACTCTGTAACTCTCAGCTCCAACTTCAGCATATCTCCAGTCATTTTCGCTCCAGTAGTAGAAAGCCCAGTACTTGCCCGTTTCTGCGCCTATGCCGTTGATCTTGTCGATAAATTCTCCTATCCCCGTGTAATACGTGGTCTCGACCACCGCGACCCTCCGCAAAGCTTCCAAAGCAGTAGCCCCCTTCGTCAGGTAAACCGTTTCCGTTGTGGCTACGGTTCCATTGTCAATTGTGACCCCACACCCAATGATTAGGTTTTCTAGTTCGCTCACCCGTATTTGTAGGGTTTCTTGTATTCCTTGCAGGGCTTCTACAATCGTGTTTGTCGTCTTCTCTAGCTCATTCAACTGTTCTTGCGCGGCGCTCGCTTGATAACCAATGTGGACCAAACTCATACCGAGAACGACGAAGATTACTATTATGGCTTGAACGCCTTTTTCAATTTTAACCACGTTTAATCACCTCCTTTCGCTTGATGCTACTCTAACCCCAGCTCGAACAGCGACCGGGGCCGCAACCTTAATCCTCGCCAACACCTTGCCCAACCCGACGAGTGGCGGGACGAAGACGAGGGAAGCGAGATGGTAGAGCGTGAAAGGGATCTGACCAAGAAAAGCCACCCAAAGTGATACACCAGTGGTAAGCGTGTGACCTATAAGCCCAGTCCACACGTCAAATAAGATAATGGCAATCGCGGCCGTGAGCGTCGTGCGCCATACCAATTTCTTGAATTTGTCGAACATGGAGAGCTTGTTGCGCATCGCCAACAGCCAGCAGATGGTGAACCCGGACAAGGTAAAAGCCTGGATAGGGCGGGGGCCCCATACCACCAGATAGATGATAAACACGCTGGCCAGTGCTATTACCCCAAAGTATCGGGTCACCACTCGCCAAAACTTCGTCGGGCCGCAGTAAAGCGAGAAGGAGCCGATAACAACAAGAGTTGGGATTATCAATTCAAAATTTGAAAATGTTACGCCCGCTAAATAAAGTGGTATGCTCAATGCGATAAATAATATTCCTAGGAGGACGAATATCTTGATGCGCCTAGCCAGTACGCGTTCTGGCGCCCCGACACCAAACAGCTTGGCCGCCGCTTTTTTCCACCTTTGAATGATTGAGGCCTTGAAAATGCTAATCAATGCTAGAAACGACAAACCGAGCGCAAGAACGGCCAAAGCGAATGTTACTTCCCCAAACACGCTGCCCCTCTGGTTGGATTATCCATCCAACGTAAAAACCTTGTGGCCACAATATCTAACAAACTAAAATTCACTTACGCTTTCCTCTGCCTGATCCTGCGTAGCTTCCGCCGCATCCGCTTTCGGACCCACTTCCAGCGCATGTGGCCCTTCTTCTTCCATTTTCGAGGACGCTTTCCCATGAGCATCACCA
>JAUWXQ010000045.1 GCA_030616305.1 Hadesarchaea archaeon | reverse complement strand
GGGCAGCCCTCGCTGGAAAAGTGGTTCGGCTAGTCTTCTGATTTCCACCCATGCTTTCCAACCAATGGTACGAAGGAGCACCCTCCGCATTCCTGAATTTTCAGATTCTTCTCGTCCCGCTTTTCAGCGACGAGCCATGTTTGGTTCATGTAGTGCTGCCCTACTGGAGCCCCCAATTTTCCTCCTATTTTTAGTTGTGCGATCAGGGGTTTTGGGAGCGTAGGGGCGCAGGCGGTCACTAGGATACGGTCCCAAAGAACTTCTTTCTCGTAGCCGCAGGTCCCATCTCCAACCACCACTTGAACCCACCCGTATCCAGTTTTTCTGAGGTTGGCCTCCGCGGATTTTGCTAGTTCAGCTATCCGCTCGATGGTGATGACTCTGCCCTTTTCCCCGACGATCTCCGCAGCGAGGGCAGCGTTGTATCCTGATCCAGCGCCTATTTCAAGTACTTTCTGCCCCGGCGCTAGGTCGAGCGATTCCATCATTATCGCGATCATGCTGGGGGCGGAAATGGTTTGTCCGTGACCGATCGAGAGTGGCTGGTCGGCGTAGGAGTAGTCTCGAATGTTGTCGGGAACGAACTCGTGGCGTGGAACCTTCCTAAAAGCTTTTACTACTTCAGGCTTGTTTAGGTAGCCCCACCGTATCAAACGCTCGACCAGCTCTTCCCGCTCCAGCTCGAACATCTCAACCAAAAAAATATCACACCCCATTGACTTAAGGAATGGGGGCAATGGGCGGCATGATGGGCGAGGTTATAGTGGCGAGGGGTCATCCAGGGGTCACCGCCAGACACCAAACGACGTTTATGGTTACGAAGGATCTAGAGGTGGGCCAGAAGGGGGATTGTATAATTGCAGTTGGCGCTGATAAGTCGGTTTCCGATTTATCTCCAGAGTTGAAACACGCGATAAGGACCGACCGCGAGCTCGTCATCACCCTTAAGGTTGGAGGATTGATTGAGAAAATTCACGCTTGGGGGCACCCATCACTCACTCTAGACCACCCCACCGACATAGTCGTTAGGAAAAGCAAGTTCACCTGCAGGCGGACGCTGGTGATCGGTGCTGACAAGGCTGCCGCAGATTTTTCAAGGAAATTCGTGGGTGCCTTAAGGAACATGACGACAAAGCTTGAGTTAAGGATAGAAATCAGCGGTCAACGCAATTCATCGGGGAGCATATGAGGTATTTCCCCCACGATAGGGTATCGCCTTCCACACCCCATGCAGACGAGTTCCTTCCCTTTCAGTTTTACATCCCGCTTGCAAATGGGGCAGGCCAATATCTCGAGTAGCTCTCGACTGATAACTTCTTCCGTCATGGGCTCGTTCAATCCTCTCGCTGGTAAGTCATAAAAACTAGTTCATTGCGCACATCGGATGAAGCTAGCGCACCAAGAGCACTACGCACGCAGCCACGAAAAGCGTCGTCTCTACTGCGAATATCCTCTTGTCGGTCACATAGGTCCAGAAATCGTACGTGAAAATCCTCGGCCCATAGAATTTCTTGTTCACCGGGTACAGCAGCATCCTGCCTTTCTCGTCTAGGGCGTCTATGAGGACGTGAGTGAACCCCCCTATCATGAATGACAGGGCGATGACGAGGTTGAACCCGAAGTAAAAGGGCACGAAGAGAACTATGAAGAAAAATAGGGTGTGGAGGATCGTGGCGGCGTGCGTTTCGGCGGTCGAATCTTTTGGGGATCGTTTTCTGAGCAGGGTCGGTAGGATATCTAGGCTCGAGATGTTGGCGCCTACGAGGAGCGCGAGCAAGTGGAATTGAGGGAAAATTCCGTAGAGTATCAGCGGCAAGGTGATGTGGGCGAGTATCATCCTTTCAACTCCTGGTAGATTCTTGCTAGAGTTATGATGAGGTACGGGATGAAGGGCCCGATTAATATTAGAATACCTAGCCTGAGCTTCAAGACCAGTAGCACGAAGAGTATAACTCCCATGGTTATCCACGCAGCGACATATGGGAGGTTCGCCCCGCCCCATTTTTTCAAGTCGACTTTTACTGACATCAAGACGAAATGGCGCGTTGTGGTTAAATGCTTGGCGCATGACTTAGCGGAAAGGTCTTTTTGTGGTGTAGCTTACGTACGGGTGGGAAGCTTCATGGCCAAGCGCGAGGTGAGAGTTAATTTACGGAAGGCCTTAGTCCTGATGCTCATTGTAGTTATCATCGCCGTCCTCGCTCTCCTACTGCTTGCCCGTGAGGACCTCTTTAAGATGCTGAACGCGCTTAGCGGCGCGAACTACGTGTTCATCGGTTTGGCGATTAGTGTGTATGTATTCAGTATGATGCTTTGGGCAACGCGCTGGAGGATTGCTCTCTCTGCGGTTGGCCGCAACGCGAGCCTGCGAAGGCTTTTTTTGACGGTTTGGGGTGGCGTGTTCGTGAACAACATCACTCCCTTCACCTACAGCGGTGGCGACCCCCTCGCACGCACGTATCTTCTGAAAAAAGTAACTCGGATCCCATATTCATCCGGTTTTGCAGCTATCGCGGGGGAGTTCTTGCTCGATTTACCTGTGTTTCTCTCGTTCTTGGCGCTCGGGCTGCTGTTCTCTTTTGGGCTGGTCCCTACTTTGCCGGCCCTTTTCTTGCTCGGGCTCTGGCTAACCGTGCTTATAGTGTTGGTACCTCTCTCCCCACGACTCCTTCGCGGGAGGGTTGCAGCCGGCAAGATCAGTAACATCATTCATCGAGGGGCGAAACTGTTTCGGGTTAAGACGACCAAAGCAAAGATATCGCGTGGGGTAGGGCGCTTCTACAGTGGGGCATATTGCATTGTCAGCAGAAGGAGATGTGCCCTGAGCCTGGTAATGATTGCAGCCATCCTTTGGATCTTCATCATGATGCGATTTCTTCTGATATTCCAAGCTCTTGGGTATTCCCCGTCCATATCAATGCTACTACTGACGGTCACCTTACCCCAGTTCGTAGGGTTAGTCCCGTTATTGCCGGGCGGGCTCGGGACGGTGGACGCGGCTTATTTCTTTATTTTTTACACAGGTTTCGGTGTCCCAGTCAGTTTAGCTCTTAGTGCGATTTTAATCAATCGAGTGATAACCTATATTTTGGGGACCTTAATCGGCGCTGGTGCATTGTCGTATCTTGGAATCCGCATATGGGCGAAAAAATCGTAGTTTTGGTGTCAGTCCTTCTTGATTTCTCTCAGGTAGCTAGGCTTCTTGACCATTCCCGTCGTAAGCAGACTGATATAACCCCTGAGATATTCCTTGATAGTTTTCACATGACCCTTTTGTTTGGTCCGCCTCAAGGAGGTCATCGCGTATAGCTTGGGCTCGAATTTTTCCTTGCTAAATTTTTTTATCCGCATTGAAAGGTCGGCGTCATCCAGCATATCGAGATCCTCCCTGAACCCACCAGCTTTCAGATACGCCTCCCTAGAATAGGCGCAGTTTGCCCCTGAAAATTGGTGTGCGCCAAGCGCTGATGAGGTCCTCCTGAGCAAGTCGGCGCAGACAAAAAAAATCAGTTTGTCTGAAAATCCACCTCCATCGGGAAGCAGAGGCCCACCCACCCCGACAATCCCTTTTTTGAAGACCTTGTCCACAGTTTCGACCCAGTTTTCCGGAACCGTTGTGTCACCGTCCACGAAAGCGACTATTTCAGAATTGACCGCTTTGACGGCGAGATTCCTAGCGGCACCGGCCCCCTTACCCTCATCAAAGAGTATCTTGTCAGCGTATTTTTTCGCTATTTCCACCGTGTTGTCCTTACTGTGACCATCGACGACGATTATCTCGTAGTCCTTGAAGGTCTGCCTCCTCAGAGCCCAAAGACACTTTCCTATGGTTTTCCCCTCGT
Source organism: Hadesarchaea archaeon (assembly GCA_030616305.1). Taxonomy (GTDB): domain Archaea; phylum Hadarchaeota; class Hadarchaeia; order Hadarchaeales; family Hadarchaeaceae; genus B75-G9. The sequence goes on along the minus strand of JAUWXQ010000045.1, from coordinate 4,765 downwards.
TGTAGGTTGGAACGATTACGGAGGTTCTCATCGGAAATTGTTATCAACTCCGTGGTTATAGCGGTTATTGTGATAAGCATTATCCTTCCAACGCTGAACGAGGGCAAATACTTGGACAGGACTCTCCGGACGATCAAAGGGCAGAAGTACAAGGGAGAGGTAGAAATCATCGTCGCGGATAGCCATTCTGATGACGATACGCAGGAGGTCGCAAGGAGGCACGGGGCCAAGGTCGTGCTTTCAGAGAGGCTCGGGCCAGCCGTTGGGAGAAACCGTGGGGCACAAGTTGCAAAAGGCGACATTCTAGTGTTCTTGGACGCCGACACGATTCCTTCGGAGAATCTGCTTGCCTGCATAAGTAAGACACTAGAAGAAAGGAGGGATGTCGTCGGTGGGACATGCAAGTTTTTACCGTATAAGGGCGGCTTAGTGGACTGGCTCATCTATGCTCTGACGAACGGAGCAGCGAGGGTGATGATTAGGTTTGGAGTGCCGCAGGATCCAGGTTATTGCTTTTTTTATCGGAGAGAGGTCTTCGAAAAGCTTGGGGGGCTTAGGGAGGACTTGGCTCTCAACGAGACCCACGATCTTGCCATTCGTTCCAAAGAGTACGGAAATTTTGTTTATATGAACGTCCCGGTGTTTACATCCCTTCGAAGGTACAGAAAAGCAGGATACTTACGCACACTCTGGATGTATCTCAGATCAGCTATCACATATTTTAAGACTGGCAGTGTTTCGAAATTTAAATTCAAATTTGAACCCGTTCGGTGATTTGGGCGGTGAAGCGGTGAAAGTGGGAATTTTGGGCGGGGGCCTGGCTGGGCTGGCAACGGCGAATTTTTTGAGGCACGATTTGGAGGTACTTGAGAAAAATGAGGAATGTGGCGGATTGTGTAGGAGTTTGAGGGAGAGAGGATTTACCTTCGATTACGGTGGCGGTCACATCATTTTTTCTAAAAATAAAAAAATTCTGAGCTTGATGGTGCGAAAGCTTGGGGAAAATGTGGTGAGGCGCAGGAGGAACACCAAGATATTCTTCAAAGGTAGGTACGTGAAGTATCCTTTCGAGAACGGGCTCTCTGATTTGCCGAGGCGGGACAACTTCGAATGCCTGTACAGCTACGTGGAGAACTGGATGAGGCTGGAGAGGGACGGGTGGAAGGAACCAAAGAACTTCGAGGAGTGGATGTACTATACATTCGGGAAGGGCATAACAGAGAAGTACCTCATCCCATACAACCGCAAAGTCTGGAATTTCGAGCCCAGCAAGATGGCCGTGGATTGGGTTAAGGACAGGGTCCCGCAACCCCCGGTTGAAGATGTGATAAAGTCGTCGCTGGGGGTCCAGACGGAGGGCTATACCCACCAGCTCTTCTTCTACTACCCGAGGCGAGGAGGAATTCATTCGCTGATCAAGGGCTTTGAGCGAGGGCTGGAAGGCAAAATAACGCGCGCTTTCGACGTGGAGCGTGTTGAAAAAGATGGAAGCAAATGGGTGGTTTCGGATGGTACGGTGGAGAAGAAGTTCGATCTTGTAGTCTCAACCATCCCGATTGTGGAGCTCATCGATGCTTACCGCGGGGCCCCAAGGGAGGTGAAGCGAGCGGCAAAGGGGTTGAGGTACAATTCGTTAGTGACAGTCCTGCTTGGGTTCGACATCAAGAAGATGAACGACATTCACTGGCTTTACTTCCCACAGGAGGAGGATGGGTTGTTCAACAAGGTGTGTTTTCCCTCCAACAACAGTCCGCATGTTACCCCCAAAGGGAAGAGCTCTGCGATTGTTGAGATAACTTGCAGCCAGCAGGACAATATCTGGGAAATGAGTGACGAAAAGTTGATTGAGCATGTCATAGACAAGCTTGACGGGCACAAGGTGGTGAGCAGAGAGAAGGTGTGTTTATCTAAGGTCATGAGGTCGAAGTACGCGTATGTGATCAACGATTTGAATTACAATAAAAACACTAGGGTGATTCGGAACTTCTTCTCGGAGGAGGGTGTAGTGCTGTGCGGCCGGTTTTCCGAGTTCAAATATCTAGGTATGGATGCTACCGTGAAGAGCGCGGTGGAAAAAGCTGAAAAGCTCAACAGAGTTAACTAGAGGCGTCGGTAGAATTCTTCTAATTTGACAGTGCATTTTTCAATTGAGTAATTTTTCGACGTTCGGGTCGCAATTTTCTTCATTCGCTCAGAGGGTTCAAATGTTTCGATTTTTTCGGTCAACTCTTCGACATTTCCTGGTTCAAAGAGGTGGCCGTTTTTTCCATCACATATTATCTCAGAAAGTGCTAGTGAATCGGCCCCTATAACTGGCGTTCCACAAGCCATGGCTTCAACAACGACGAGTCCCTGTGTTTCAGCTTCAGATGCGATGAGTAAGGCATCCACCGCGGAATAGTAAATGGGCTTCAGTTTTTCTGAGATGAATCCCTTGAAAATGACCTTATTTTGGAGACCGAGCCCCACCGTCAATTTTTTCAGTTTTCGCTCAGCGGGCCCCCTACCAGCAATTACTAACTTAGCATTGACGTTTTCAAACGCACGGATTATCACATCTATGTTTTTTTCGTGCCCGAGTCGCCCCAGACAAAGAAATATCTTCTCGCCGTCCATCCCTAGCTTTTTTCTCGCCTTGGTTTTGTCAGACGGACGGAAAAAGTCCGTGTTGATACCGGTCGGAATTACTTCGACTGGCTTCCTGATTCCGTGGTCCCGCAAAGTCTTTTTGAGCATTTTGCTTGGAGCAATCAGCTTGCGGTGTCTGTTGTAAAACGATTTGCAGAACTCCCAAGTTATCGGCTTGAGTATGATTTTTCCAAGCTTCGAAACATAGCTCACATACTCCGAGAGTAGAGTGTGAAACGTGGAAACGCGAGGGATCTTTTGTAGCTTTGCGACTCTCCACCCGAAAAAACCCATCGTGAATGGCGAGTGAGTGTGAACGATGTCAAGCTTTGGTGCTCTATCTCTTCCCCGCGGTACAGCGATCCTGAACTCCGGGTAGGGTCTAAATGTGACGGCAGGGTAAGAGTAAATGACCATCTCCTTGAATTCCTTCACATTCGACTTCGGGCAAAAGACGAACACTTCGTGCCCTCGTCTAACCAACTCAGGGCCAGAGTTCAGCAGCGACGTGACCACACCATTCTGCTGGGGGAGAAAGGTGTCTGTGAAGAAACCTATGCGCATATATGTAGTCCCTCCCCCGTCACCAGCCGCCCCACAACTGTTTAAGAGTTTTCCTAAGGTTTATTCCCGCCCTGAGGTTCGCAAGCACGATTCTTAGACGATACTCGCTCTTTACAGTTTTCAACAGCTGGGACGCTAAATAAGATGGCCTTTTGATGAACTCTTTATAAAAACCGTCTATCATCCCAGTAAGCTCCCCCTCTTTCAGGTAGGACGGATAAACATTCACCGCAGCCACCGGCGTTTCCCAGTACCGGTCCTCATTCATGTAGCCACTTTTGATTGCCTCGTTCCATAGCTCAATCCCAGGCGCGAGAATTAGGACGTTCATCTGTGGGAAGTCCATGCCTTTCAAGTTCATGGCAAAATCGAATGTTTGTTTGACGTCTTCGCGCGTCTCGATTGGCGCACCGACTATAAAGGAGCCGATGACGTTTTCAATGCCAGCTTTTTTGCTGTTTGATACGGCTTTTTTGCTGAGTTCTGGCGTGATGGTTTTCCCATAATAATCCAAGACTTTTTGAGTGCCGCTCTCCAGCCCATAATAAATCGTCTTGCAACCAGCTTGGGAAAACTTCCTCAACACCTCCAGTGATGCTTGGTCTGCCCTGCCCTCCGCCCACGTGTTCAGTTTGATCTTACGAGCTTTCAATAAGTCACAGATTTTTTCCATGCGCTTGCCGTTCAAAAGCAGATTGTCATCGACGAATCCAACCTCCCCATAGCCTTCGCTCCACAGAAGCTCCATTTCTTCCACAACATTTTCCGGAGACCTAAACCTCACCGTCCTTGATGTGAAAGTTGCGCACGCACAGTACTTACAAGCGTATGGGCAACCCCTTGAACTCAGCACGGTGGTAAATTTGCAGCCGCTGCCGAGAACTCCAACCAACTCCGAGTGATATTCTTGTTCTAGCAGCGTTCTGTCTGGGAAAGGAAGTTCATCCAACTCTCGAATTAATGGTCTTGGGGGTGTTTTGACTACCTCGCCGCCATGTCTAAATGCGATACCTTTTACGTCCTTTATCTCCCTGTCTTTCTCCAGCGTGTTTGCGAGCTCCAAAAAAGTGTACTCTCCTTCCCCCAAGACGACGCAGTCAACAATAGGGTAGTTTTTTAATAGCCTTTCGTATTCGAAGGTGGAGTGGTAATTTCCATAGACGATTTTGATGTCGGGATTCTTTTCCTTGATTGCCTGCGCCAGTTTTGTGCTTTGTCTAAATGTGTGTGTCAATGCGCTTATGCCCACGACTCCGGGGTCTTCCTTCTTTATCCGTTCCGCAACGCTCTCAACTGGCAACCGAGCTCTCGCATTATCGATAATCTTGACCTCGTGGCCGCCCTTCTGCAGCACGGTCCCTATATAGAGCAGGCCGAGGGGGGGCCACGCCGCCTCGTTCTCTATTCGTTCCTCCAGGTCGGTATTTGAGTTTAATAGGACTACTTTCACGTAATCACATGCTCCCGGTCCACACCATCAATAAGGTAAAATATCCCAAGTTAAAGGTGTTAGGGGAACATATGAGAATACTCGTTACCGGCGGTGCGGGGTTCATAGGCTCAAATCTGGTGG
>JAUWXQ010000026.1 GCA_030616305.1 Hadesarchaea archaeon | reverse complement strand
GCCGCTCGAGCCACACGCGAACTCGTCCATGTTGTTCATACCCACCACGATGCCGCCCTCGGCCCGGATTCGCTTTACGACCTCAGCATCGTAGGTTGAAACGTAATTTTCAAGTGTTCGCGAGGCACAGGTAGCTCGAAGCCCTGTGACATTTATGTTAGATTTCACCCCGATTGTTAACCCGGCAAGCTTCCCGACCTTCATCTCCTGCTTGAGCTTCCGGTCTATGGCTTCGGCCTCGGTCTTCGCGTTGGGGTTGAGCTCGATAAAGGCGTTCAGTTTTTTGTTTAGTTTCTCTATTCGCTCGAGCGCTTGGTGAACGTTTTCGATCGCGGAGAGTTCACCGCGCCGTATCGCCTCGAGCTTCCCTAACGTTTCCCTGTCCACTTTGCTACCTCCACCTTGAGGTTTCCTTGGTCGTCCGAGCCCGGCATGTTCGAAATGAATCGTTTTCTGAACCCAGCGCATTCCTTCACGGGAGTCGGCTTCCCATCTGGGCGGACGATATTGTATGCTTCTTGGCTATAGTAGGTTTCCTTGAGTTTCGGAAGCCCTTTCGCAGCCTCGACAAATGACTCGACGATTTCCTCAGCGCTACGTTCGATTTCCTTCAACCTTTCAGCCATTCAAACCCCACTTGATATTTTCGTCGCTATATGAAAAGTTTGGGTGTCAAGCGATAGATACGTGACTTTTTTACAAAGGGTTTATATAACCATCCACAAGTTTGGGGTGAGGAAAATGCTAAGAAGACTGTCTGACTACCGTGGGATAGTATCAGACGCAAAGATATCTGAAATCCACAGGAAAAGCAGAAAACTCTATAAAAAACACATTCTGCACATTAGTTCAACCCCGTATGGAGGCGGGGTAGCAGAAATCCTGCGAAGCATCATTCCACTCTTCAACGATATGGGCCTCTACGTGGGTTGGCGCACGATGATCGGTTCGCCCGACTTTTTCCGAGTCACCAAGAAATTTCACAACGCCCTCCAAGGGGACGACATCACCATAACTCACAAGAAAACAGAACTCTATGAGGATACGAACAAACTATTTTCGAGGTTTACCCACATAGATCACGATCTTGTAGTCATCCACGACCCTCAGCCCCTACCGATCATAGCGTGCTACAGAAAGAGGCAGCCTTGGATCTGGAGATGTCATATAGATTTGTCCAGACCCCACCGAAAGTTGTGGAACTACATGAAGGGATTCATTCTATCGTACGACATGGTAGTTTACCAGATGGAGGAGTTCGCTGCGCACGGAATTCCTGGGGATTTCAAAGTGATAAAGCCGTCAATCGACCCCCTCTCCATGAAGAACATGGAACTCCCAAAAAGTACCATCAAAAAATACGTCAAGAGGACAGGAGTCGACGTCAAACGTCCTCTCATTACTCAAATATCTCGTTTCGACAAATGGAAGGATACTGAGGGCGTCATAAAGGTCTTTGACATCATCAGGAAGGAGATGGACTGTCAGCTTTTGCTCGTGGGAGACATAGCACTGGACGATCCCGAGGCCCAAGCGATGTACGAAAGAGTTCTCTCAATAGTAAAAGGCAGTAAAGATGTGCGAGTGATACTGGGCGCGCATGATGTCATGGTCAACGCCATCCAAAGAGCCTCGGATGTGGTGCTGCAAAAATCGATAAGAGAGGGTTTCGGTCTCACGGTCTCCGAGGCGCTCTGGAAGGGAACCCCTGTAGTGGCCTCAAAAGTTGGAGGTATTCCTGCGCAGGTCGTAGATGGTATAAATGGCTATCTCGTAAGACCGAACGACTATGTCGGCACGGCGAAGAAAGTGATGGACATCCTTTCCGATAAAAACATGCGGAAAGAAATGGGGAGGAACGCTAAACGCCACGTGAAAGAGAACTTTCTCGTTACCCGCCATATAGAGGAGTGGATCGATCTCTGGGTGGAAATGCTCTCTTGGTAAGTCATGTTCAAATCATTATCTCGAGAGCCGTTACATCAGTGACTTTTTTACTATTTTGACATCGAGAATATAGAAGTGTAACTTTAAGCTCAAGCTGACTAATTTTCTTTGGTGGCGGCTTGAAAAAACCAGCCAAGTTTTGGGAGAAATTACCAGACAAAAAAGTCCGTTGTTCGCTTTGTCCATGGAAGTGCGTGATATCTCCCGGCAAGTTGGGCGTCTGTAGTTCCCGAAAGAACGAAGACGGTAATCTCTACACATTGGTTTACGGCTCAATCGTTTCGATGGCAGCCGACCCAATTGAAAAAAAGCCTCTTTATCACTTCTGGCCGGGAACCAAAGCCTTTTCGATTGCGGCCCCAGGTTGTAATTTCAAATGTTTGCACTGTCAGAATTGGAGCATCTCACAGGTGAACGTCGAGGAGGTCCATTACGAGGACATTCCGCCGGAGCGATTAATTGAACTGACCAAGCGCTACAACTGCAAGGGTATAGCCCATACATACACCGAGCCCACAATTTGGACGGAATATGCTATCGATGTCGGAAAGCTAGCGCACCGCGAGAATCTCTACAACGTTTACGTATCAAATGGTTACATATCCATCAAAGCATTGCAGGAGCTTAGCTCATACTTGGATGCGGCGAACATCGACGTCAAGGCGTTCAACGATAGTTTTTACAAGCGGATATGTGGGATTCCGAGCATCCATCCCGTGCTAGAGACCTGCGAGTGGATGGTCGAACACGGTATTCATCTTGAGGTGACCTATCTGGTGATGCCTCGCGAGAACGACAGCCCGGAGGAGATTCGGAAGTTTTGCAGGTGGGTCGCGGATAAGCTTGGGCCAGAGGTGCCCACCCACTTCAGCCGTTTCTACCCACACTATAAGATGACCGACCACGAGGCGACCTCCGTCAGGACGCTTGAACGAGCTATGGGCATCGCGAAGGAGGAGGGGATTCGCTATGTGTACATAGGCAATGTTCCTGGCCATCCCCACGACAACACGTATTGTCCAAGTTGTGGAGAGCTTCTCATCGAGCGGTATGTGTTCGATGTACTTCAATATCGACTGAAGGGTCATCGGTGTCCAAAGTGCGGCGCCGAAATCAACATAGCCGGGGAGTACACGCCAGGCAAACATGGTGGCCATAGCCTGTAGTTTAAAATATCCGAGCCGAGATTGGTCAGTGGTGTATAGGTTTGAAGGGTATTATCCTCCATGGTGGCCACGGGACTAGGCTCAGGCCTCTGACTCACACGGGGCCGAAGCAGCTCATCCCGGTGGCGAACAAGCCGATTTCTCAGTATGTGCTTGAAGACATGAGGGATTCAGGTGTCACCGACATCGCAATCGTGGTGGGAGATATCTGCCCTCAGAAGGTGAAAAACCACTACGGAGACGGAACCAAGTTCGGCGTGAAAATTACATACGTGCACCAGCACCAGCCGAAAGGGATAGCCCACGCTATAGGCGAGTGCCGCGAGTTCGTGGGAGAGGATCTTTTTGTTGTCTATCTCGGGGATAACCTACTCAAGGGTGGAATCAAAAAATTCGCCAAATCGTTTGAGGAATCCAATCTCGAGGGAATGGTCCTTCTATCTAAGATAAAAAATCCCCAGCGCTTTGGGGTCGCAAAATTTGACAAAAAGGGAAACTTAGCTCAGCTAATAGAAAAGCCGAAGACGCCCCCTAGTAACTACGCTCTGACGGGTATCTACTTCTTCAGGCCAGCAATCTTCGAGATGATTGGACGGCTCAAACCATCCCGGAGGGGCGAACTTGAGATAACCGAGGCGATTCAACTCCTGTTGGAACAACGGCGCTCCGTGTGCCACAAATTCGTCGGGGGCTGGTGGAAAGATACTGGGACCTATGAGGATATCCTAGACGCCAACCGGCTTGTCCTCGAGGAACTAAAGCTGGATGTAAAGGGCAAGGTGGAAGACAAGAGCTCGATACGGGGCAAGGTTTGCGTGGAAGAGGGCGCCCAAATAAAGCGAGGGGCGAAAATCCGGCCCCCCGTGGTCATCGGGAGGAACTCGATTATCGGCGGAGGCGCCAGCATCGGACCCTACACCAGCGTGGGGGATGATACCACAGTTAGGCGAGGGGAAATCGAGAACTCTATAATCATGGAGCACTGTTTGATTGATGTCAATGAAAAAATAATAGACAGCATAGTTGGGGCTCATTCAGAGATAACCTCAGGCAAGGCGGGCAAGCCCAAGAAAAGGACATTTATCGTGGGGGAGAAATCTAATATAATGTTGTAATTTGGCGGGTAACATGATTGATGGGGTTGTGGTCAAGAATCTGAAAAAAGTAGTGGACGAGCGTGGCTGGCTGATGGAGATCATGCGCAGCGACTGGGAACTGTTTGAAAAATTCGGACAGGTGTACATCACAACCGCCCACCCTAAGGTCGTGAAAGCGTGGCACATGCATAAAAAACAGACGGACAACCTCACGTGCGTGAAGGGAAAAGCCAAACTCGTGATCTACGATGGCAGAGGGGATTCCAAGACCAAGGGAGAAATAAACGAGTTCACCATAGGGGAGAAAAATCCTCTCCTTGTGAAAATCCCTGCAGAAGTCTGGCATGGATTTGAAGCCCTAGGTAGCGAGATGGCGATGATTGTTAATGTGCCGACCGCGCTATACGACTACAAGGAGCCGGACGAATATCGGCTACCCCCCGACACCAAGGAGATTTCATACGATTGGGAGCTCACACCAGGTCTCAAACACGGTTGAGGGACACCATGAGGTTTTTGATTACAGGCGGCGCGGGTTTCATTGGCTCGAATTTCGTACGCTATATCCTGTCGACCTACAGGGGCACGAGGGTGGTAAACTTAGACAATATGTCGATTGGCTCGAACCCGGCCAATTTGAAGGACATCGAGAAGAATCGGAGATATAAATTTTTCAAGGGAGATATCGTCGACCTTAAACTTGTTTCGAAATTGATAAGAGATGTTGACGTGTTAGTTAACTTCGCCGCCGAGACTCACGTGGATAGAAGCATTTCCAGCCCCCGGCAATTTCTAAAAAGCAACACTCTTGGCACGTTCAACTTACTTGAACAGGTCCGCAAAGGGAAAGGTGTAAAGTTCGTCCACATCTCAACCGACGAGGTGTATGGGGAGATAACAAAGGGTTCATTCAAGGAGAGCGATTCCCCCAACCCATCTAGCCCCTACTCCGCATCGAAGGCTGCAGCCGACATGTTGGTCTTGAGTTACTGTAGGACTTATGGTCTAGACGCCTTGGTGACACGGTGCACGAACAACTTTGGCCCTTATCAGCACCCAGAAAAATTCATACCAAAGACCATCATCCGTACTCTATCGAACCTACCGATTCCAATATATGGCACGGGAAAAAACATCAGAGACTGGATTTACGTTTTGGACCACTGCGAGGCTGTTGACACGTTAGTCAGGAATGGGAGGCGGGGCGAGGTGTATAACGTCTCGGCGGGAAACGAGCTTGAGAACTTGGTGGTGGTGAAGCGGGTTCTTAGGTTGATGGGGGAGAGCGAGGATCTCATCACTTTGGTGAAGGATCGTCCTGGCCACGACTTTCGGTACAGCTTGGATTCCTCCAAGATCAGAAAACTAGGCTGGGAACCCCGCCACAGTTTTCGGGCAGCGTTGGTGCAGACCATAGAGTGGTACAAGCAGAACAAATGGTGGTGGAAGCCGATAGCTACAAAAAAAGTTCTCCACCCCACACCCTGGAAACTGCGGTGGTAAATTGAAAATTTTTGTCACGGGGTCAACGGGTCTCCTAGGTCATCAAGTGGTGAGACTGGCTCTAAACTCTAGGCATGAGGTTCTCGCATCCTATATAGGACAGCCCCCGGCAAGTGGGGAACCCATAGAGCTCGACCTGCTCGACCTACAAGCCGTCAAGCCAACTATCACCAAGCTGAAACCCGATGCTATCATTCACACCGCCGCCTACACAGACGTGGATGGCTGCGAAGCCAACCGGGATGTGGCTCGTAAGATAAACGCGGAGGCCACTAAACAAGTTGCGCTTGCGGCCGATGAAATTGGTGCCCATTTGACTTACATCTCTACTGACTATGTCTTCAATGGGGAGAAGGGTCGCTACAAAGAGGATGATGAGCCCCGCCCGATAGACTACTACGGGCTCACGAAGCTAGAGGGGGAGCGTCATGTGCAGGCAAGCTCGAGGGAGTGGTGCGTCGCCAGAACGAGCGCTATCTACGGCTGGGGTGGGGAAAAGAAGAACTTCGCAACGTGGCTGGTGGATAATCTATCTTCAGGGAAACAGGTCAAGGTCGTGACGGACCAACATGTTTCGCCCACCCTGAACACGAATTTGGCGGAAATGGTGTTGGAAATCTCGGAGAAGAGACTCACTGGGGTGCTACATACTGCAGGGGCATCGCAGGTCAGCAGGTACGAGTTCGCTGTCGAGCTTGCTAAAGTTTTTGACCAAGATTCCGGCCTCATCAAGCAAGCTAAAATGGAGGAGATGACTTGGGTTGCGAAGCGACCTAAGGATTCCTCTCTCGATGTTTCTCGGTGCATGAGGCTCTTAAAGTCAAAGCCACTTGAGGTCTCAGAAGCGCTCAGGGTGATGAAGGAACAGCGCTGACGGGAGGTAGTATATTTTTTTCTACAGCATAGCTTAGATTGAGCTTGATACCTTTTTCCATAACCTTCTTTCGCTTTATCAACATCTGCCCCAACATCCTAACCGCGCTCAACTTGGCCCTTAGAAAGACGGGTAGTCTACACCTGTGGGCATAGATCACCACCCCGCTGAGCTGCGTTAGAATTATTAATGGTAGATTTCTAATCACGAAACCTGCCGGCAGTGATTTAAAAATTAATAGTAAGTTGTTTCGCTGGGTGTGGTAGACTTGGAAAATCGTCTGGGGTCCGGTTATCCCACCCCGGTGGTGATACACGATGGCGCTTGGTTCGTAGATAGCCCGCCAACCGCGCAATTTCCCCCTGACCGAGAGGTCAATGTCCTCGCAGTAGCCGAAGAAATCGCTGTCGAAGAACTCGTCACCGACCACCGTATCCTCAAGCATTTCGCGGCGGTAGAGCGCGGCTGCTGCGGTAACTCCAAAAACTTCTCTTTTAGAATCGTATTGATGAGTATCTTTCTCGTTCTCGCCTCGGTCCCACCACGTGGCGCTTCGATAAAACAGTAGCCCGGTCGAATCGATTTTTTTACGGTCCATTAGGAGGATTTTGCCTTGGGACATCCCAATTTTTTTATCGCGCTCTGTTGCGGTTACAAGTTTTTCCAACCAATCTTTATCCACGATAGTGTCGGTGTTCAGCGCAGCGATGTATTTAACATCGGGATTTTCTAACGCTTGACGAATCCCGATATTGTTTCCCTCGGCGAACCCGTAGTTTCTGTTGTTTTGGGTTACTTTCAACTTTCCCGACTTTATCTCGTCCATGTAATTTTGTTCCACAAATTTGACGGAGCCATCAGTTGAGGCGTTGTCAATTAAGTAAACATCATAAGGTTTGTAGCTTTGACGAAAAAGCGAGTCTAAGCACGGTTTTAAAAAATGCTTGCCGTTCCAGTTGACGATGACTACTGATACATGCGGCTTGGGTGGACTCATCTGAGCTCACCGGCCAGCTCGTTTTTGCGCTTTAATACACAATTTCAGCTCACGTAGTCCGAGTTCCACCAGCTCCTTTACCCGTCCACCGGTCTTGGCCTCAGCAAAGCATCTGAATATCGGCTCAGTTCCAGATGGACGCACTAGAAGCCATCCATCGTCGAAAACCACACGAAGCCCATCGGTTCGGTCTAGCTTGTATTCGGCGAAGCGTTTACTTAAGGTGTTGAGGACCCTTACCTTGAGTTCGTTCGGGCACTCTACCCTCTTCTTTACCTGATGGTACCGGGGTAGTGACGTGTTAAGCTCGGACACGCTCTTCCCGTTCCGGTCCATGGCATCTAAGAACTTCACCGCGGTCATTATACCTTCTCGGCACAGAAGCCAGTCGAAGAAGAACACCCCTCCATTCTCCTCCCCGCCAATGTCCCCTCCTCGTTTACGAAACTCCCCCACGACTTCTGGTTCACCGATCTTTGTGCGGAGAATCTTGCCCCCAAGTTTTTTCGTGACATCATCGAGCACAGAACTTGTGGCTATCGTGGTCACGATACGAGGCCGCTTTCGTTTGCGTAGGTAATGTAGCGCAACGAGTGCGAACACCCGGTCTCCGCTGAGGATTTTCCCTTGCTCGTCCACCACGATCGTTCGGTCTGCGTCTCCATCTTGAGCTATCCCCAAGTCTGCCTTACATGCTACGACAGTTCGGGCAAGTTCCCCTAGGTTTTCGGGAACAGGCTCTAGCTTGCGCCCTGGGAAGGTGCCATCGAGCTGACAGTTCATCGATATTACCTTACATCCCAGCTCCCGGAGCAGACGAGGGGTCACCACGCTACCAACTGCATTTGCGCAGTCGACAACCACCTTCCACTTGTATTTAAACTTAGAAACGCGTTCGAGGATGGCCCGGATATAAGAGTCTAACACATCTGCCTCGCTCACGTGCCCAATGTGCTTCCAGCTCACCAGCTTGCCGCCTCCCGTCACGATGCGTTCGAGCACCCGTTCGCGTTTTCGCTCGAACCCCGCGCCTTCCCGGTCCAAAAACTTGATCCCGTTGTACTCGGGGGGATTATGAGATGCAGTGATAATTATCCCCGCGTCGCATGAAAAATGGCGGGTCCCGAAGCTCAGCACAGGGGTAGGCGTCAGGCCGAGTCTGAGCACGTCACATCCTCCAGCTGTGAGCCCTGCAACGATGGCGTGTTCGAACATCTCGCTGGAGGTACGGTTGTCGTGCCCTACCGCGACCCTCCCCTTGTTTTTTAAATGCGTCGCGAGAGCCAGGCCAAGGTCAAAAGCTGTGTTTGGTGTCAGCTCCCGATTCACCAGCCCACGAACCCCGAAAGTCCCGAATAGCCTTGGCATGAGCACCGTGGATTATTACATCGCACGTATTAAATCATCTAAGGTCAGATTTTAAAACGGGCCCGTGGCCTAGTCTGGATAAGGCGGCAAGTGGAAACACCCGCAAGCCTTCTAAGCTGCAGATCCGGGGTTCGAATCCCCGCGGGCCCGCCACAAGGTCCTGATGGAAAACGTTAATTAAGGGAGCTAAATGATGACATCTGTTGAAACGGGGGCTTGAAAAAGTGATCCCTGTATGTGAGCCGAAATTAGGTAAGAAAGAGCTGGAGTACGTCATCGACTGTATCAAGACCAATTGGATTTCGTCGAAGGGTAAGTACATCACCGAGTTCGAGGAAAAATTCAGTAGTTACTGTGGCGCCAAGTACGGAATCGCTGCCTCTAACGGGACCACGGCGCTACATCTCGCTTTAGCGAGCATCGGTCTGAAACCGGGAGATGAGGTGATAATCCCAACGTTCACCATGATAGCAACGGCAAATTCGGTTACCTACACAGGGGCGAAGCCAGTATTGGTCGACTCCGAGTCCGTGACCTGGAATATTGACCCAGCTAAGATCGAGGAGAAGATAACCCGAAAGACCAAGGCTATCATGGTCATGCACACCTACGGCCATCCTTGTGATATGGACCCGATTTTAGAGCTTGCGGAAAAACACAACCTTTACGTGATTGAGGACGCTGCTGAGGCGCACGGGGCGGAGTACAAAGGTAAGCGGGTCGGTGCGTTGGGAGACGCGGGTTGCTTCAGCTTCTATGCCAATAAAATCATAACGACCGGTGAAGGTGGGATGATAGTGACCAACGACGAAAAGATTGCAGAGATGGCAAAGTTGTTGCGTGATCAAGCGTTTGAGCCCAAGCGCTTTTTCCACCAGCATATAGGGTTTAACTACCGGATGACAAACCTCCAAGCGGCAATTGGTGTAGCTCAGATGGAGTTGATAGACAAATCCGTGGAAACCCGGAGGCGCAACGCCAAGTTGTACAATTCGTCGCTGAGAGGTGTCGAGGGGATAACCCTACCCCCTGAGGCCCTATGGGCGAAGAACGTTTACTGGATGTACACCGTACTTGTGGAAGACTCCTTTGGGATGAAGAGGGACAAACTTATGGGATATTTGCGGGAAAAGGGGATTGACACTAGATCTGCCTTTTATCCAATTCATGTCCAGCCGGTGTATGCTAAACAGTATAAGAAGGAGAAATACCCCGTAGCGGAGGAACTCAGTCGAAAAGGCATAAATCTCCCGTCCGGAAACACCCTCACCAAGGACCAGATAAAATATATAGTCGAATCAATAATTTCAGCGAAGGAAGGAATATGAAACTCAATTTTTGTGTGGTCGGGTGCGGCGGGTTCGGGAGCCGAAGGATAAACGCACTCAGGAAGATAGATGCTCGGATTTCATGTTTGGTTGATGTAGATAAAAAGCTCGTTTCGAAGCTGGCGGAGGAAGTCGGATGTGAGTACGAAACCGACTACCAGGAGGCTATGAAGAGAAATGATGTAGATTGTGTCGTGGTTGCAACTCCAAATAGATTTCACGCCCCGATCACCATCGCTGCTCTCGATGCCGGGAAGCACGTCATATGCGAAAAACCCCTCTCCCGAACTGTAGAGGAAGCCAAAAAAATGGTCGAAGCCGCAGAGCGTAACAAAGTCTTTTTGAAAACAGGTTCTAATCTTAGGTATTTCTCAAACGTGAAAAAGGCGAAGGAGCTGGTCGATGGTGGGGCCATTGGTGAACCTCTTTTCGTTCGAGGGTGGATCGGCCACGATGGACAGAAGGTGCTACATGCGTGGAACGTGGACCGGGAGATGGCGGGGGGAGGCACACTTTTAGATAACGGGGCCCACATCCTCGACCTTTTCCGCTGGTTTATGGGGGATTTCTCGGATTGTTTTGGCTATGTGCAGACACTTTGCATGCCTATCGAAGTGGAAGACAACGGGATGGGGATGTTTCGATCCAAGGAGATGAAAATGGCGTTTATTCAATCATCTTGGACGGAATGGTCGGGATACATGTACATGGAGGTCTATGGTTCCGAAGGTTCAGTCATCATCGACAACCGGGGAGAGCGGATAGCAAATACGAGCAGGTGGCTGACCGCGAGTAAGACAATTTGTACAAAAAAAGATGGGACTCGTCAGGTATTTGATTATTCCACAGAGCTACCCCAATCTTATGAGCTTGAACTCAGGGACTTCATCGATCACGTGGGGCGCGGGGGGCAACCCATGGCTAGCGGTCATGATGGCATGAAAGTCGTGGAGATGGTTCAGGGGATCTATGAATCCTCTAAGAGAGGCTGTATAGTCAAACTAGGGTAGTTTTAATTATCTGGATTTAACTGTTGATGGGACCCGAATGAGGATAGCGTATGTTCATGATGCCATATACCCTTTTGTCAAGGGCGGCGCCGAGAAGCGAATATATGAGCTTTCGAAGCGGCTGGTTAATCGCGGACATGAGGTCCACGTGTTCGGCATGCGATGGTGGGGCGAAAAGCCTGAGATAGAGCAGGAGGGAGTTCACCTCCACGGGGTCTGCAAGGCTGTTTCGCTCTATTCTAAAGGAAGGAGGTCAATTCGGGCTGCGATGACATTTGCGAGGAATGTTTTGCCGTCCCTTATGAAGGAGAGATTCGATATCATAGACTGCTACCAAGCACCATATCTCCACGCTTTTCCCACGAAGGTCGGTGCTCTATTGAAGCGTACTCCTTTGGTGGTCACATGGCATGAGGTGTGGCGCGGGTACTGGCGGGAGTACCTCGAGTCGCTGGGCACTGTAGGGAAGCTCATGGAGAAGACGATTTTGCTTGGACTGGCAGACAGGGTCATCGCGGTTTCAGACCAGACGAAAGATGATTTGGTTTCGCTAGGTGCAAAAGCGGACAAAATAAGCATCGTTCCTAATGGAATCGATTTCAATAGTATTTCGAAAGTGTCTCCGTCTCCGGAGAAACTCGATGTTGTCTACTTGGGACGGTTAATCAGACCGAAAAACGTCGATGTTCTGCTAAAAGCCGTTGCTATCTTAAAAGGGGAGTTCCCTGGATTGAAGGTCGGGATAATCGGGAATGGACCTGAAAAGGAGAACCTTGAAAACTTGGCGGAGGAGCTGGGCATCCAAAATAATGCAAAGTTCTTCGGGTTCGTGGAGGATTTCAACGAGGTGGTGGCACTAATGAAGTCCTCCAAGGTGTTTGTCATCCCATCGACGCAGGAAGGGGGGGCGAGCATAGTAACACTAGAAGCGAACGCCTGCGGCTTACCGGTAGTTGCTACCGATCACCCGCTCGGGATAGACAAGCGGCTCATCCACTCCGGCAAAACCGGGTTCTTCGTGGGTCTCTCGCCCGAGGCCTTCGCCGAAAAAATCCGCCTGTTGCTGAAACACGATGCGCAAAGGGAGGAGATGAACAAAAACGCGATTGAATTCGCGCAGCAGTACGACTGGGAGAAAGTGGTGAACTCGATCGAGAAGGTGTACGCCGAAATCTAGTTGCCAGCTCACCCTGACCTGCTATTTTAAATTGTCCAAACGAGATTATCACAACGCGAAATTGTGAGGTTGAAACTCCACAGTAGAATGGGGTATGTCATGCCTGAGCCAAAGGACTACACGAGGCGATTTGTGAGGGGCGGCGCTAATGTCTTTGTCGCCCTCGTCGTGGCAGGGGTCATAGGACTAGCGTTGCGCATGTTTTTGACCCGTACTTTTAATATGGACGATTATGGATTAATCTTCTGGGCGATTTCTTTCGTCATGTTTTTTTCTCTTTTTCGAGATTGGTTAAGCACGGCCCTGACCAAGTTCATCCCAGAATTCGTGCTAAAAAAGCAGTTCGGTAGGGTTAAATCATCAATGGTTGCTGTTACGCTCATTCAAGCGCTTCTTACTATCCCGATAACCCTAGTTCTGTTTATTTTCTCCGACCAAATAGCCCTAGCTACCTTTGGAGCGCTGGATGTGTCGATTGTCATTAAAATTTTGAGCATTTGGTTTTTTGTGATGGTTTTCTTTCACGCTTTTAGATCAACAATTCGCGGGCTTCAGGACATGGCAACATTTGCAGTAATGGAAGTATTATACATTCTTTCCGTCTTTATTTTAGCTATTTGTTTGGTTCAATTTTTTTATCGAGGGATATCAAGCGTGGCATTTGCATACCTTCTCGGTGCAATAGTGTTTGTAATTTTATGGTTTGTGGCTTTCCGCCTAAAACATCGCAATATTCTCAGGGAAAAAGTTCGAATCGAAAAACCGCTGGTCAAAAAAATGGGGAGATTTGCTTTCCCGCTTTTTCTGGCCAGTATTGGGGGAATGATCTTGG
>JAUWXQ010000005.1 GCA_030616305.1 Hadesarchaea archaeon | reverse complement strand
GTTCTCCGACCCGACGAACCGACATCTTGCTGATGCGATAAAACTCAGGGTCGGGCTTTTCTGCGGAGGGGTCGTAGGATACAATAGGTTTCTGATTAACCTCGTCGATAAGCAACTCCGCACTCCTCTCGCAGAAGTGGCCAAGTTCGACATAAAAAATAACAGGTTCATAATTTACCGCAAGCATAAGCCAAAGCGGGAACTCGCCCTCAGTGCTGTAAAGCGATACATGGATCTGCCGTGTAAACTCTGCACGGATTTCACCGCCGAGCTGGCAGATGTTTCCGTGGGTGCGGTTGGCTCTCCAGCGGGACGCTCGACGGCCCTCATCCGCACTCCCACGGGCGCTGAGGCCTTCGATGTAACAAAGAAGTTCAGGAAATTCAATGCGGTTGAACTAGAGAAGGTCAAGCCAGGCATAGAGGAGATTAGAAAGGAAGCCAAGGCAAAGAAGTCAGCGGCGGCGAAGGAACTGGAGATAATGCGCAGGGTGAATAAACCTATTCCAGTGTGGTTACAGGAACGCCCACCTGAACCTTGGAAGGAAACACCAGAGTCTCTCAAAGATATCCATGCCCGTAGGATATCTGCAGGAATCACCAAAATCTAGAGTAGCGCTTTCTCAATTAGCTTTAGCGATTTAACGGGCTCGGGCCCTATAGGCGACCCGACTACTACCCTAGTGATCCCAATCCTCTTCAATTCATTAACTCCCGAACCCAGCATGTTTTAAATATAATCCCAAAAACTATGTGTGATGGCAGAAGTAGGGATAGGCCTTGCAGGGCTGGGCTTTATGGCTAGGGTTCACTCCAGAGCTTTGAGCAGGATACCGGAGGCAAGGATAGTCGCCGCGTGGTCTAAGTTTCCCGAAGAGCACGTCAGGTTCAGCGAGTTCACAAAGAAGCTGGGCTTTGAGGTTGAAAAATACTATACCGACCTTAGAAAAATGCTTGAGGACCCAAAGGTCGGTGCGGTCATCTGTGCCATTCCTCCAAGATTTGTTGGACCCATTGCCGGCGAAATTATCCAATCTGGAAAACCCACCATCGTCGAATGCCCTCCGGGCGACACTCCGGAAGTGATAGATCGACTCGACAAGTTAGCAGAAGAAAGGGGTGCCAAGGTGATGCCGGGACACTGCTATCGCTTTGCCCCATGCTTCAAAAAATCAAAAGAACTCATCGATGAGGGCGAAATCGGGGCTCCAACGTTTGTCCATTTCAGAGAGTTCGTGCCTGCAGATAGTCTCGCAAAGCAGTGGCCGCGCGGGTCTTGGATCTGGGACAAAGAGAGCGGCGGGCCGATACCGACCATGACAGTGTTTTGCATGGACCTAGCGCGCTGGCTTTTGAACTCTGAACCCGTCTCTCTGTATGCGACAATTAAGTGGCAAGAGCTACCGCAATTCGGCACCTTGGGTTACACCTTAGCAAACGTGATAAAATTCAGGAATGGTGTCACGTGGGTAAATGAGTTCAGCGGCAGCGTTGCACAGAGCATGGGTCCCCCTATGAAGATGGAAATCATTGGCGAGAATGGGGGTGCTGTTGTAGCAGATGGTCCTGAGAAGGTCATCCTCTACTCTGGAAAAGAGGGGCAGAAGGAATGGCCATTCGAGCTGGCCCGGCCAGAGAGGTGGGGCCACAAGACGCAGGACGAGTACTTCATCAAATCTGTGGTGATTGGACGCGAGGAACCGGTCGTGAAATTGCAGGATGCAAAGAAATCGTTGAAAATGTCGTTGGCTATTTTGGAATCATCAAAAACTGGCAGGGAAATCCACTTTGATTAAAGAAGTGTTGTGGTGTACCCGTGACTAAAAAAACGGTCTTGGCACTCGCGGGGAGCCCGGTGAAGGACGGAAGCACCGACAGATTGCTGGATCTGGTGCTCAGAGGTGCAAGGATGAAGGGCGCGAGCGTGGAGAAAATCTACCTGTGTGAGCTCGAGATAACCCCATGCAATTCCTGCGGCAAGTGCGAGAAGACAGGTGCGTGTCCCATTAACGACGATATGAAATGGCTTTACAAAAAACTGCTCAAATCACACGTGATCATCTTAGCATCGCCCATCTATTTCATGGGGCTCCCTGCACAATCGAAATCCATGATAGACCGCTGCCAGTCCATTTGGGTCAAGAGGTTTAAGCTGAAGAAAAAATTCGGAAAAGGGGACCGCAAGGGATTCTTCGTATCTGTCGGGAACATGGCTCGCCCGCATTTGTTCAGGGGGGCAGTTGCGACCGTGAAAGCTTTTTTTACAACCATCGGGGTGAGGTACGCAGGGGACCTGTTGTTTTCAAAAATTGAGGATAAGGAGAATATCATGGAGCACCCCACAGCTATGAAGGATGCCTTAGAGGCAGGTACAAAGCTCGTCAGCGATTAGGCAGGAAGACATTGCGGGAGTAGCTGACCTCACGCCTGCCTGCCTTACCCAACGCTCGCCTAAAGTTCAAAGTAGCACCTAGCCCTACATGTGTGCCTCGTATCTTTTGTTTTGCTATCGAAGCTGATTCCACTTGTCCAGCGCCTATCTTTTGAGTTCTATGACGTCTAGGGTCCTATGGTCAGCTGTGCCTGTTTGCCCTCCTGCTCCCATCGGTAAACACCAAACAACCTGTATGGTGTGGGTGCCCGCTGATAGTGTGGGTACGTAGTTAAATGTCAAGGTGAACGGTTCGTTAGCTGCTGATGAAGTTCCTTTCCTCGACGTGCGCCAGTGATCGCTACCGTCTATCATCAGCCAAATCCATACCTCCCCTCCTATCGTGTCATTACTGAAGGTTCCGCTGAACATGATTAACACTGGGTTATTGCCTGTAGTTATCTCCACCCTTGCATTATCCAAGTCTTCATATGATCCCCATGTGGCCGTTGTTGTATCTACCGCTGGGAGTGCCCAGTTCTCCGCAATTTGAGTCAGTGCACCGGCCGCTATATCGGTAGTTTGAATTGCCCCATCCTGAACGTCTGCAGAAGTAACGCTCCCATCCACAATCTTCGTGTCGTCAACCGAATCAGGCGACAAGTCCGAGAGCCCGAATGGGTGGGTTGCAAGTTTGGACAAATCTATCGCCGCTGTCGAGCTGATATCCACGTTGGTGATTGTCCCATCTGTAATCTTCGCGCTCGTGATTGAGTTGTCTGCGATGTTTTCCAACGTCACTATGACATCGGGCGAGAGTTTCTGCAAGGTGATTGCGTTGTCGGCCACTTGGTCGCTTCCTACCGCACCATTTGCAATCCTCGAGACACCAGTTGAGGTGAGGTCTGCATCGGTGATCGTGCCATCGAAAATTTTGTCACCGGTCACTGAGCCGTCTGCGAGTTCATTTGTCCCGACCGCTCCCGCGCCTATCGCTAACGTCGGTTTCAGGACAACGGCTACAACAGCTGAAGCAATCGCAATAATCGAAATGATTACCGCCATGACCGCTATCGGCATTGACTTTTCCATTTTTTCACCTCCCTTTCGAGTTGGGTACTTCTAACGCGCCCCACCCTCGGCGCCCACATAACGATAGAGGTTAGGTATCTTAGTTTAAAATACAAACGAGACAAGGTGCAGACATGCTAACATGGGCGATTGTCCCGGTCAAGCGTCTGAGTGAGGCTAAGTCGAGCCTAAGTGAGATATTTGGTCCTGAGCAGCGG
The DNA here is from genome assembly GCA_030616305.1 of Hadesarchaea archaeon. Lineage (GTDB taxonomy): Archaea > Hadarchaeota > Hadarchaeia > Hadarchaeales > Hadarchaeaceae > B75-G9. The sequence continues at coordinate 27,559 of JAUWXQ010000005.1, read as the reverse complement.
CAACGGTTCGTGCTCGCGATGCTAGCCGATGTGCTCAACGCCGTCCAGCAAGCTCATGCTGTCTCAGGTGCGGTCGTAGTCTCGCCAGATAAAAAAGTGCTTGATTTTGCCCGTCTGCATGGGGCTGTGGACATAGCCGAGCCGGGTCTCGGATTGAATGGGGCACTTAAGTTGGCGATAGAACATGTGGTGGGCCAAGGCGCAACCTCTGTGTTTATAATTCCGGGCGACCTGCCGCTACTGAAAGGCGCTGATATCGAGAACCTAACTGCAATGGCTACCGCAGAGCGCGATGTCGTGATAGCCCCCTCAAAGGCCAATGGTACCAATGCCCTTTTCCTCCGTCCTCCAGACCTCATCGACCTCAGGTTCGGGGGCGAGAGCTTCCCGCTGCACGTGCGGGAGGCTATTCAGGCAGGGGTGAGGCCGCGCATCTATCGATCCCCGACCGTTGCCACCGACATCGACGAGCCAGCTGATTTGTTAATCCTCAAAACATTAGGCCTAGGTACTCGCACACACGATTTTTTGGTCTCTCTAAATCAGCGGTAACCCATACTTAATGACAAAGTAAGCTCCCAAAACTAGAAGCGCACAACCGCACGCGAGGAGCAGGATGCGATGTCCTCTTGTACCCAGAAATTTACGTCCCCGAGCGACCGATAGCGAGACCAGCGAGAACCAGCTGAGGTCGGCGAGGAAGTGACCCAAGAGCCAGAAGCCCACGCCAGCCAGAGACGCGAGGAGGAAGGCTTCCATAAGAGTGGCCAGCCCGATTGTCGCCCACCAGAGGATCACGCTCGGGTTCAGAATGGTGCTGAACATGACACCGCCCACCAGCGGATGGTACTTGGTAACCACTATTTCTTTGGGACCAAGACTTCGCGCTAGTTTCGAAATGCTGAGGGCACCTAGGGCCACAAGAATGACCCCGCCCACCAACCCGATCCCGACCTGGAATGCTTGACTCTGGAGCACGACACCCAGCCCGAGGGCGATGAAGGAAAGCAAAACTAGCTCGACAGATATATGCCCAACCGCTGCAAGTGGTCCGGTTCGCGCGCCGTATGTCGAGGACTTCGCAACGGTGTACGCCAGCAGCGGGCCGGGGATAAGAGCCCCAGAGAGGGCGATAAAAAATCCAATCGGGAACTGAATCAGGACTTCAAACATTTTCTCACTCGATGGACGATTTAGGGTAAAAGGTTTAAAATCACGTGGTATTAGTAAGGTTGGTCATTGGATGGAGCAAGTGAAGTTCCTACTCGACGAAAACGAGATACCGAAAGCTTGGTACAACATCCAAGCAGATCTTCCTACTCCTCTTGATCCCCCACTCAACCCCGCGACCAAGGAGCCGATTGGTCCAGAAGCCCTAGCGCCGATTTTTCCGATGGAGTTGATTAAGCAGGAGGTCAGCCAGGAGCGGTGGATTCCCATTCCTAAAGAAGTTCGTGACGTTTATCGACTCTGGCGCCCGACCCCACTTTATCGCGCTCGAAGGTTGGAAAAAGCGCTGAAGACCCCAGCTAAAATTTATTACAAGTGGGAAGGGGTCAGCCCTCCCGGAAGTCACAAACCGAACACAGCGGTTGCTCAAGCTTACTACAACATGAAGGAAGGGACCCAGCGGATGACTACGGAGACTGGTGCGGGCCAGTGGGGAAGCGCCCTAGCTTTTGCCACGCGCCTCTTCGAGTTGAAGTGCACGGTTTACATGGTCAAGGTGAGCTACGAGCAGAAGCCCTATCGCCGCATTCTGATGGAGTCGTGGGGGGCTGAGTGCATCCCCAGCCCAAGCAAGCGCACGGATTACGGCAAGACTGTGCTCAAAGATGACCCGAAGTGTCCGGGTAGCTTAGGGATAGCAATTTCAGAGGCAATCGAGGACGCCGCGAAACACGAGGACACGAAGTATTCGCTAGGGAGCGTGCTTAATCATGTCCTTCTTCACCAGACCGTGGTCGGCCTTGAGACGAAAAAACAGTTTAAGCTTGCAGGTGATTACCCTGATGTCATGTTTGGTTGCGTTGGAGGCGGGAGCAACTTCTCAGGTGCCGTGTTTCCATTCGTGGCGGATAAACTTACAGGTAAAAAACCGGAACTGAAGGTCGTGGCATGCGAGCCAAAAGCATGTCCAACCTTAACTAAAGGACCCTACATGTACGATTTTGGCGATGCGGCCAGGACGACCCCCTTGTTCATGATGCACACGCTCGGCCATACCTTTGTCCCGCCGCCCATTCATAGCGGAGGTTTGAGGTATCACGGGGATGCTCCATTACTCTGCAAGCTCGTAAAGGAGAAAGTCATAGACGCCGTCGCATACCACCAAAACGAGGTATTCAAAGCTGCACTCACATTTGCGGGGGCTGAGGGTATCGTGGTGGCACCAGAGACAGCACATTGTGTTAAAGGGACAATCGATGAAGCACTGAAGTGCAAAGAGACCGGTGAGGAGAAGGTAATCTTCTTTGCTAACAGCGGTCACGGGCACTTTGATCTGGGGGCTTACGATACCTATCATGCGAAAAAACTGGTGGATTACGAGTACCCTGCGAAGCTTGTCAAAAAGGCGTTAGAGAAAGTCCCAAAAGTTTAGAGGCGAAAAGATGCCGATGGCTTTCGTGTTGATAGATGCCCATGCGGGGAGGGTCCGTGAAATAATTAATGGGTTAAAGAAAATCAAAGGTGTCGTGGAAGCATACGGTGTGACGGGTCCTCATGATATCGTGGTGAAGATTCAGCTTGAGAGATTTGAAAACATTGCTGAGACGGTGAGTCAGAAGATTCACAAGCTTGAGGGAATAAAGAATACCCTGACGATGTTCACCTTCGAGAGGATTCCTTAACCCACATGATCGTTGTTTATTTTTAGAAACGTTGCACGTCCCAGCGATGGGCACGTCAGTTCGCCCATCATCATATCATCGTTTCGCTCAGACGATGTTGTAACATCATCCGTGCCATTATCATTTTTAGTTGGAAGAGTTTAACCTTTTCGAGGCACTAAAAAAACTCGATCTCAGTTCCCTCAATCCCCAAAGAGCGCGTTCAGGATTATTTCGGGTTTGAACTCGACCAAATCCTCGTACTCTTGCCCAGTGCCCAAGAAAAGAATCGGCTTGCCCGTGACATGCGCTATCGAAAGCGCTGCCCCTCCGCGAGCGTCCGCGTCCATCTTGCACAAGATTGAGCCGCTGATTCCAACCGCTTGGTCGAAGGCCTTGGCCTGCTCGATCGCATCGTTTCCAGTGAGCGCGTCCCCCACAAATATCACCAAATCCGGTTTGGCCACGCGTACGATTTTCTTCATCTCGTCCATGAGGTTCACTTCGGTTTGCATCCTCCCAGCCGTGTCCACAAGAACCACGTCAAGCCCGCGAGCTTTTGCGTGAGCTATCGCATCGTATGCTACTGCCGCGGCATCCGCTCCACGACGCTGCTTGATCACCCCTACACCCACGCGCTCGGCATGAATCTCGAGCTGCTCGATGCCTGCAGCCCGGAAGGTGTCGGCGGCTGCGAGCACGACTTTGTAGCCACGGCCCATCAGATACCGTGCCATCTTGGCGATCGTTGTCGTCTTCCCCGTGCCGTTTATCCCCACGAAAACCATCACCGCGGGCTCTCCCTTGGCACGCTTGGCATCGATGACCTTTATTAAGTCGACCTCTTTCTCCGTCGTCAGGACCTCTTGAATAGCCTGTCGTAGCACATCATCAGCCATTTTCTTTGGGTCAGCTCTGATGCCAATCTTCTGCCCCACGAGGCTCGCCTTCATGCGCTCGATGATGTGGTCGGCGACGGGGACCGCGACATCGCTCTCGAGCAGGCTTACCTGGAGGTCCCAGACGATGTCCTCGATGTCTCCAGGGGCGAGTTCCCGGCGGGTGATTCGCTTCACCGCCCTCCGCAGCCCCTTTTTTGGTTTCTTTGGCGGCGGGAGTTTCAATGGAACCTTGAGAGGGGCCTCTTGCTTGGTGGGTGGCGCTTCGGGTGGCTCAGCGGGTGGGGCTTCAGGTAAGGCTTCTGGTGGCGTTTCGGGTAAAACTTCGGGTTTGGTCTCGGGTGGAGCTTCAGGGACTAGTTCAGACGCGACCTTTCGAGTAATGCGCTCTTTGACTTGCGTGAGCTTTTTCTTCAGCTTCTCAAACATCTGCCGCTGCCCCTCATCCTTCGGGCTCTTCTTTTGCATTCTTTAGGATTTTTTCCGCCTCGGGCCTCAACGCCTCGATGCGTTCCTCCAGTCGCCCCAGCTCCTCGCGGGCTTGTTCTACAGCCCGTTCAAGCTCAGCTGAGCGGGCTTCGAGAACTTTCACGGCATCGTCGGCGGTGCGCTCGGCTGCCACATCCGCACCGAGCCCAGTTATCACCTTGTCGGGGCGGGCGATCTTGGCGTTGATGAAGGAATCCGACCCAATCGGGACCAGTATCTCTGTATCTGGTTTGAGCTCCTTCAATGTCTTGGTTGCACCGACGGTCATGGAGAGCTCCGTGAGCGACGTGGCAAGCACGGAGATATGCTGGCGGAGTGCCTCCACGGTGGCTTGGTGGTCATTAAGCTGGGCTAGGATACTCTGCAGCCGCTCCTGTTTTTCTTTCGCCAAGCGTTCCATCTAATCACTCCAACATCGCCAATACTTTCGGGTCGGTTACATCTTCAGGTTTGATTTCGGCCACATCTTCTATATTGATTTGGTTCCGCTTGAGCTTGTGATGGCTGCCGAACTCGGAATAGATGCGCTCGAGCGCCTGCTCCTTGGAGAGGGCAAGCAGCTCCTTCGTGAACTTTTGGCGGTAGAGCCCCTGTTTGAACCACCCACTTATCCGGTATACTTGCATTTTCCCACCTCAGATAAATCCCAGGGCGCTATCGATGCGGCCGAGCTCCGGCCCGGTCGTGGTCATGCCGACGACTACACCGTTAGAGTTCGCTACCATGCAGATCCCTACGAACTTCACTCCGCCGCACGCCGTTCCTATATCTGCAGGCACCCCAAGCACTTTTTCCACAAATTTTAGCTCGTTTTCGGATACATCTGGATGCAAGAGCGCCCCGCGGTTGGTTGCGACACCGGCCGCTCCCACATTTTTTATTCCGGCAATCGTTCCACGTTCTATGGGGACACTGAGACGTTCACCCAAAAGTTTTAGTGTCTCATCCGGGAGGTCTGGGTTCGCGATTGCCCCCTTGTTGTTCGCTAGGATGAGATTTCCGAACGCGGTGAACTTTCCAGGCACCTGTTGAATGCTCGCCCCTAGTTTGGACAGCTCCTCGCTGCTCCCCACATCAAACAGATCCGAACAAACGAAACAGTTGGAGTTGCCTGTCATCAAAATCCCAATCAACGGACTTTCGCCCAAACTGCTTTTGACAACAGGCGCTTCCAAGGCATCCCGTACATCCTGTTCTCGAAAGTGTAACTGAGCCGGAAACAGTGCAATTTTATCTGTGCACATGGCGAATGCCCCTAAATATGGAATCCTGTTGAAGTCCATCCTAACAATCGACACGCTACCGCCTCAGTTACTCAGCGAGGGAGGCCTCCACTGACCCATCGTCCTGCTTTACGGCCCGCACCCTGATTTTCGATGGAGGGTGCCGGGCGCCGCGTTCCCAGAGTTTGTTGTTTAGCTTTAAATCCAATTTTATTTCATCTGATTTCATGTGTTTTTTCAGAAATTCTCGGACCAACTTTGCTGCCATCCGAGCGCGTCGCTGATGGGGAACTCGTTTGGCTTCCCGAAGTGGGATGACGTAGATTCGTTCCTCTGGCATTCCACCACCTAAGGCTTGATGCGTTGCCTGCGCCAGCTTCGCCGCTTTACGTGAGTACGAATCCTCCCCCGCGTTTTTGCCATTACCCAGACTGGCGCCCGCCTCGTGAACTTCTTGGCCCTACCCAGCCTTCTCTTCAGCGCTGCTGGTTTGTTTCGCGCCATTTAGACCCTCCTTATCTTGAACTCGCGTTTGCGCGCCTGCAGTCGGTTCAAAATTTCCTTCAGCTGGGAATCCGTGATCTTGGAATCAAGCCTGCCGGACTGGGCTAGCTGGATTAGCTGGATCTCGAGCTGCTCGGCGAACTCCGGCTTGGCCGTGCGTATGTTGGCGAGCCTGCTGCGTGCTTCAGGCGTCAGTATCTGTTGAATTGCTCTACGTTTTTGGACCTCGTACTGTCTACGGAGCTCGACCTGACGCTGCTGCTCTTGGAGCTTGGCTTGGTACTCTAACAGTTTTCGCCTCCGGATCTCCTCGATTTCTTCTTCCTCCATGTCACGCCCCCCTCTGCTCGGCCTTTATCTGTTTGGCTAGATTCTCAAGCATCGACGCGCTCTTGGGAGTAAGCTTCCGCCCCCCACGTTCGACCTTTTTAACGAGACCAGCTTGCTCGAGCTGCTGGAGAATTGTACGTATTATTTTGCCCCCTGCTTTTCGGAAATGGTCGGGGGCTTGCCCGCGGCGTTGTCGCCCGCCGTAGTGAGTACGGAGCCTTGAGATTCCCACCGGGCCGTTGATGTAGATACGCCTGAGGAGCGATGCTGCACGCATGTACCACCAGTCTGGCCGTTCTGGCGGACGCTCCTTGTGGGCCCCAGTCTTAACAAAATGGCTCCACTTCGGAGGCGTGAGTTCCTTCAGTTTCTTCAGCTCCTCGCTCACCCTCTTGATTAGAGCAGCAGCGTGGACTTCGTGAACGGACATTTTCCCACCTTACGTCATCGATTTCGAATCCTCTAACTTTTCGGTTATGGCGGTATTAACGCTTTTCCCGTCTCGTAGGTTTGTAGGGCAGACGCGCGATATAGCCACATCGCAGGCAAGTCACGATCACGCGACCCAACTGAACCCGGACTCGGCAGCTAGCGCTTGGTTTCCAAAATGAAAGGCATTTCCTGCAGAATTTCCGCTTGAGGTGCGAGGGAAGCTTGAGGGTGTATCGAGTCTTGAGTTTCCACGCCAGCCTCACGTAGCGGTCGGCGCGCTCTGGGTGCAGTTTGAATGCTTCCTCTGCCAGTTCAAACAGGCGCTCCATTCGCTCAGCAGCTATTTTTTTGAACTCCTCTACTGGTTTGCGGCGTGGCACACGATCACCTACCCAGACGGAGCTCCGGGATCCTAAATGTCTCCTCGTAGGCATAGATTGCCCGAGAGATGACGGTCGGCGCGCGGAGGAGCTCGGGGTCGATGCACACGAGTTCGTCCGAGAGCTTGTCAACATCGGACAGAAAATCACCGCGCGGAAAACCACCGACTATTGTACAGACCTCATCCTCCTTCGAGAGCCCGCTGTAGACCGCCCTACAAAGCCTTCGCTGTCCTCGGTCGCTGAACACCACGATTTTTTTAGGTTTCAACCGTTCGAGCAAAACCGCAAGCGATGCATCCTCAAGGCGGAGCAGCGGGTTCTCCGGAGGCGCTACGCCGGTTAGGAATAAATGCTCCATCAATCCTTCGAACCGATAGAACATCCGAGGTAGACGGGCAGATGGGTCTACCGTGATAAGTTTGTCGTGCCTGGTATGGACGTAAACTCGCAGAAGCCCTTCCCGATTGAGTGGGGTGTCGAGCGCCAGTAGCAGGCAGAAGTGGACGATATCAGGCCTCCCGCGCCGGTCTCCATCGGGCAGCCTGCGCATAGCAGGGAAGTGGAGGCTTGAGTTCAGCAACAGCTCGGTGGGGCGCCTCCCCCTGCGTCGAGCGAGCCGCTGAATCACGCGGTGGTTGGCGATCTCACGTGGCACCTGCTCTAATTCGGAATCAGCCAGTACTAGGTGGAGCATATGAATACCAACCCCACTTCTACAAAGATACTATAAAATATGGACCGCTTCGCTGACAAGTTTCTAAAATGGTGCGGCAGGCGGGATTCGAACCCGCGCCGCGAGCTTGGCAAGCTCGTGTCCTTTTTGGGAGCGTTTTGAGCGCTCAAACCAAGCTAGACTACTGCCGCTCCACTGAAAAATCGCTTATATCCCAATAAACATTTTGCCATGCTTTTTCTTATGTGGAGGGAAGCAAAATAATAACGATGAAAGACTCCGTGAAAAAGCGCGTCACAAAGAGAGTTTCACATAAGCGTGGCAAGCTGCCGAAATGCCATTATTGCGGCGCCCCAATTCGTGGAAGCTTAATCGTGAAAATAGAGGGGAGTACCGGGGAGATACTTTTCTACTGCTCCGGAAAGTGCTGCGACGATGACTGGAAGTGAAGCACATGAATTTTCCATTTACATCGCCCTAACCGATAATCGCCCCAACCATCTGCCCACCTAGAATTGCACCAGCCGTGAATACTCCCAGCGCTACTGGCAAAGCGCTCGCTATCGCCATGCGCTTGGCGAGCCGGTCATCGCCCAGCTCGATCTCGACCGTGTAATTGATCAAGATAGCGGTCAGGAGTACGATATAGACACCCAGCACGAGGAGGAAAGCCGAAGGAGATACCTCTGCAGAGCCAAGGAAACCAGTCAATGCAGTTTTCGACGACAGCAGCCCCTGCATCCGCGCGGCGACTGAGGTTACAAAAGGGGCAAAGAATAGAGCAACCGAGCGCATTGATGTCACCACTTCCCCCATCGACCGCTTGAGTTCTGTTTCAGTCCCTTTTAGTTCGCGCAAGTGCTCGGCAGTCTGCAGGATGGCATCACCCGCCGCGCGCGTGCTCCGTTCAATCAGGTCCACGAGCATCTTGAGCGTGCCGCGGATCATCCCTGAGTGAACAAGGCGTAGTGCCCCGCGCCCCTCATCGAATAGCGCCGCGCGCAGCCCCATTCCGCCAAGTCTCACGTTGGCGGAGGCTTCCTTGAAGACTTTCCCTAGTTTGCTCTCGTGCATCGTCTCGGCTACATGCTCAAGCGCGTCCTCGGCGGGACGCCCCTCGCTTATGCGGTTTCCCAGCTGCACCAACGCATCGCAGAACTCCCCCTCCATCTGGACTAACTCCTCGCGCTGCCTGAACGCATGAGCAGAAGTCAAGTAGAGGTAAGCGACGATACCAAGCACCGCACCCCAGAGCCCGGCTAGGACGCTGGCGTCAGGCGGGGCGTTGAGCGAGAGGCTGAGCGCGGGCAGGGGGATCGAAATGGCAACTGCAACCAAGAGGGCGCGAAGTTGATTAGGTTGAAATGGGACCTTCGGGGGCTGAAACGTGGCCGGGCGCTTGGACAGCACATGGTTGCTCAGCATGTACACGAGCACCGGCAGGAGGAAGCAGTACAGGATCAGGATATGCGCCAGCCCCACGTGGATATCGATCACGGAGAGCACCGGCAGGATGACCACGAAGACGAGCGGGAGTAGGACGCCCATGCTGTAGATCATGAGTGTGGGAAGATAGATGCTCGAGGCGAAGTCCCGCATCCGCTCGCGGGCGCCCTGCAGCACCAAGTGAAGCGCTCGGTTTAGGGTCCGCGTGCGGCTGTCTTTGGTCCGTTCGTTGGCCGAGCTGCGGATGAGGTAGATCGAGCGATCGAGCTCCGGGCACGCGCGCTCCCAGCGTTTCGCGAATTTTGAGAGCCCCTCGTCCGCGCTCGAGTGCAGGCGCAGATGACCTTCTGAGATTTTTTCTTTAAGCTCCCGTCCCATCCGACCGTCCAGCTGCTCACTTGCGAAGCTGGCCGCCCGCTCGAGGTTTGGCGTGATTTTCATCGCCATCGTGAGGTAACCGACGAGCATCGGAGCTTCGCCCGTGGCCTTCAACTCCTCACGCTTTTCACGCCAGTTTTTTGTGGACCAAATCTTTGACAACGTGCTCAGGCCCCCTGTCACTCAATCGAGCGGAGCCACGCGTGCCAGTCTTTGAAAATCTTGGAGTAACGGATCTTCCCGTGCCTGAGCTGCTCTTCGAAAAGAGTGTGCCAAGTCAAGTTTGAGCGCACCACGAAATCCGCCTCGAGAAGTTCTGGTTTGTTAAGTCGTGTGGCCGCCTCGACCAGCGCCTCGTGGATTTTGGCCCTGAGCTCCAAGTTGTACATGACCTCCCGAGGCGTCGTCCCCCATTTCCGGGCGATGTTCGCGATGAGCTCAGACCTCTGCTCGCGGAGTGCCCTTGTCGGCTTGAGTTCGTCAGCGACACGATCATAGTACATCAGGTTCTCAAAACCTCCCTCAGCAACAGGGTCCTTGCGCCAGCTCTTTTGAACCTCGGTCACCTGCGCAAGCCTTCGGGACCGGGCCATACTGCCTCTTAAGCGGATGGGTGCGGCAACGATGATTGCGTCCGTCGCCTTGAATGAGCTAGGTGGAATCCCTAAATCGTAGACCACTCGCTCGAAGACATCACGCGCGGTGGCTCCATGAATTGTGCCCATGACGGAGTTGCCAGCGGCACCGACCCGCATTGCCTCGTATAGGGTGCGTGCCTCCTCTCCTCGAACCTCTCCCACTACCAACACCGATTCCCCAAGACGAAGCGCTGCCCGAAGCGCATCTTCAGCGCGAAGTTCAGCGTCCGTAGCCGAAACCACAGATTGTACCCGGAGTGACTGGACTTTGAAACCCAACTTCCGTAGTTGTTCGATCGGGAGTTCTAAAGTGTCCTCAATTGTGATAATCCTAAACTTAGGCAGAAGCTCGAGCATAAGGGCGCTGAGCAATGAAGTCTTCCCCGATCCCCTGCTGCCCGTCACCAGTAGTGAGGTTTGAGCATCGATCATCAGGCTGAGCAGCCCCGCTGCGTAAGGGGTCAAGAATTTCGCTTGGATGAATTGAGGTAGGGTCCAAGGAGTCGGCTTGTGTCGACGCAGCGCAAACGCCAACCCCTCCGGGCTCAGGGGGTGCCCGATCGCCGCTATCCTCACGCCTCCTAGGTTCAAGTCCAGCACGGGGTCGGCCTCGGAGAATGGTCGCCCGCTGATCGCCCGAAATCTGGATATGAGCGACTCCGCGTCGTCGGGGGTGAGGAAGATGTTCGTGAGGCACTCTTCATGGTCGCGGTGATAGATGTGCACTGGCATGTTCCCAACGGGGGCGTCCACGTAGATGTCTTGTACCCGAGTGTCCGTGAGCAGGGCTTCAAGCAAGCCAAGCCCGGCTGTGAATCGGGCGAGGTGCTCGGCCAGCCACGCTACCTCCTGCTTTGAGATTTGGAGCCTATCTTCGACCACGAGCTTTGCCATTAGGTCCTCGTTCAGGTGCGCAATCTGTTCACGTGCTCTCAGCGGGTTCGAGTCCAGGGCGGGCACCTGTGTGATCATGAGCTGCCGCGCCCGCTGGAGGAGCTCTACGTGGTCGTGAGAAAGGTGGTATTCGGGAGGGACTAAAAAGTAGAGGTTCTGGAGCTTTCCGGCCAGGCGGTAGATTTTCACCTCGCTACCCTCGACCCCATACGCATCGATGAGTTCGCAGCCCGGTGGCGGTTCCAATAGCAATCGGGAGGTCAGGAAGCAAGGTCTCACAAGCGGCTGAAGGATTTCCGCGTAGCCATCGCGGCCCTTGCCGTCCTTCAAGAGAGTCGAGCGTTCGAGCGAAGTGATGATGGGCTCCAAAGTGTTTTTTATGAATTCGGAACGGCACGCTTTGCACTTATTGCTTCCGTGCTTGGTCCTCGAAAGCATGTCGTGCGAAAATTCTCTAAGTTTGCGAAGTCCAGACGCTGGGTCGTCGAACAGCTCGGCGAGTGCCCGCTCAAGCTGCCCCTTACGCGAGGCCTCGCACCGCTCGCAGTCGTCAGGAGTTAGGTGCGCAAGCGACCAGCGGCGGTTCTCCCTGATCACTCTTGTGATTTCCTTGAGAGCTCTCAGCCCAGCCCCGCTGTACTCGTGTTCGTAGATCTCGGCGAGGACAACGACATCTATATCTGGGTTTTCGATTAGCGCTTCGATGACCCCCCGCATGCAGTCCCGCGATTTCTCTATCGAGGCTCCCTTCTGACAATTGGTGCACTTGAACTTCATCACGCGCTCGTTCCCAAACGTCACGATTGACCGCTCGCAGCTCACCCCCTTCGCCTCCTCGCCCAGTGCCTCAACCCATCATCGATCCGAGAAACCGCGAGGTCCAGCTTGCTGTAAAGCTTCATCAGCTCCGCGAGGTTTGCCTCGGTGGTCGAGATTCTCCGTTCCACCCCGCGCAGGCGCTGGTCGAGCACTTTCATGTCGTCGCGCAGGCGGGCTATCCATCGTCCATGCTCCGCGAGCACCGCCGTCTCACCGCTGCGTTTCCCGAACACCGTCACTCCGCCCCTCTCTCGTTTCTTGAAGGTCGAGGAGCCATCTCGAAATCCGCGTCAGTTGCTGGGAGAGTTCTCGGTCTTTGAGCGCCTTACGCCAAGACCCCGGCTGAGCCATCAGAAGCACCCAGGTGCGCTCGCTTATCGCCCCTGCCCCGTGCAGCTCCTCGAACAGCTTTTCAGGGTCGGTCCCGCTGAGTTCCCTCAGCTGCGCCCGTAAACAGGCAAGCCTCAGGAAATCGGCCTCCTCAACCATGAACTCGCGCAATGCTAGCAGCTCGTCTTTCAGCTTGATGAGGTCGCGCTCGGCAAACCTCACCCAGTCGTCGCGCAGCGGTCCACCTCTTCTGGAGTTGAGCAAAGATTGGATGAGCTTAGACGCGGCGGTCCTAAGGGAAGTCATTAACTTGGTCATGCGTGCGTGGCAGGCCGCGTCGATTTTGGTCGCCCCCAGCACTCCCTCTAACATTGGGTCCAGTCTCTGCCAGAGTTCACGCGCCGAACTTGGGTCACTGGGCGACAGCTCCAAGATGCGGTCAACCGCCTCTAAAACAGTTTCAAATGTCGTCCCTTGTTTCATCCCCACTCAACTCCTTCAGCCTCTCCTCGACCTCGTCCAGCTTCTGCTCGAATCGGCGCTCACGCCGGGACTGGAGGCGCCACATGAGTTCGCTATGTAAGGTTCGGAGGAGTTCGACCTCCGCCAGCAACAGGAGCTTTGCTAGCGAGGGTCTATCGCGCTCGTGTCGGTAGTGACGCTCGAGCAAGGCTAGCCCTACGTGCCAAGCTACGGCTAACGCAAGAACCACAGGTAATGTATCCAACTTGCCCGCCGAGACTTTGGGCGAGGGTTATTTAAAAGGGGGAAAATTTGGCAAAAATTATTAGAAGGGACTAGCCATTTTTGTTAGACAAGTGTATAAAAGACAATAATGATGATAATATTTTTAGGTGCAAAAGTAATATCAACTGATGTGAGCTGATGCTTGAATTTATGATCGAAAGAATGACGAGGAAAAAGCTTGCGAATATCAAATTCTCTAAAATCGAGCCGGAGCTTCCAAAAGACAAGGATGAAATTGGCCTATACATCCACATCCCCTTCTGTAAGATGCCCTGCCCATTTTGTGCGTACATCCGTTACCCTTGGAACCCAAAGCTCGAGCGACCATACATAGAAGCCGTGAAAAAAGAGATCAACCTTTATCGAAATGTGCTCGGCGACGTAAAAATAAACTCCATATATGTCGGCGGAGGCACCCCAACCATCATGCCAGAAGGCGTTGCCGATATCCTGACACACGTCGAGAACGCTTTCAATGTGAGCAGCGACATAGGAGTTGAATCGAACCCCGATGATTTGAATGAAAAAACACTTGCCCTGTTGTTAGACGCTGGCGTGAACAAGCTCAGCATGGGCGTGCAGTCTTTCAGCGATGAGATTTTGAATGGCATAGGGAGGCGAAGTCACGACGCAAAACAAACACTCGACGCGATAGAACTCGTCATGAACAACGGCGGATTTGATACCTTCAGCATCGATTTGATGTTTTCTTTGCCGACCCAATCCCTTGCTAGTTTAAAGAGAGACCTCGACATAGCTATCGAAAAAAGTGTGCCTCAGGTCGCAACTTATCCCCTCTTGTTGTTCCCATACTGTAAAATGTACCGTGATGTGAAGGAACACAAGATAGAGCTTCCTAATAAGAAAGTTGAGAAAAAAATGTACGATGTTATAGTGAACTCTTTCGTTGATGCTGGATATGAACCATGCTCGGTTTGGAGTTTCGCAAAGAAGGGGGTAGATAAGTATGGATCGGTCGAACGCGATGAGTACATTGGAGTTGGCGCTGGCGCGATGAGTAACGTGGGTGAGTATTTCTACGCCAACACCGCTTCCGTCGAAGAGTACATTCAAGCAGTAAGTAAGGGTTCTCCGCCGATAGCGATCGGGGCAAAATCATCACTAGACGGGATTGCGGCAAGATGGTTGTCTATGTCGCTTTACGAGATGGGATTCGACAAGCGCGAGTTCAAAAGGCGCTTCGGCATGGATGTCAACGAGAAATTTAACTCATTTCTACGCTGGCTCAAACTCTTTGGGGTTATAAAAGTCGAAGGAGATCACGTCCAAGTTACAAGAAAAGGTATGCGTCCCATCCACCTGATGACAAAAACGTTCTTGCTCACGTTCATTGCCAAAGCGTGCACTGCATGCATGGAAAACCCAAAGCCCCTAAACTTGCGATGGAGCTAAGTGTTACTTCTTTTCGAGTTTTCGGATGGATTTTATTGCAATTGCACATAACAACAAAACGCCGCGAAAACATCCAAAATTTAGGTTCACCAAATGCTTTTAAATTTAGGCACGCCTAAATTTTAAACGATGATAACCGAAAGTGTTGAGGAGTATCTGGAGACGATTTACCGCCTATACGAGCGGGGGGTAGCTACCACCACTACAAACATAGCTAAGGAGCTCAAGGTGGCGCCCGCAAGTGCGACCCAGATGCTGAAAAAACTGGCCAAGCAGGGGTACCTGAAATACACCCCTTACCGAGGGGTCACTTTAACAGCCAAAGGGAAAAGGACTGGAAAAGAAATTTTGAGGAAACACCGTGTGATGGAAAAGTTTCTGGGTACCTTGGGCATACCAAAATCAAAGATTCACAAAGAAGCGTGCGAACTAGAACACCACATCCCCCATGACCTCGAGCGAGCTATCTATCAAAAGGTCGAGGGTGAAAAACCCTTGCCTCCTGGAGCCCCCAGCGATGTCGTGCCGCTCACTAGCCTGTTGGACGGGCAGAAAGGTGTCATCTCATTCATCGGGGGCGGGCGGGGCGCTTCCCAGAGGCTTGCAGACCTAGGACTAACCCCTCGCACGGAGATAACGGTCATCAAGTCAGCGCTATTCCGCGGCCCGCTGCTGATTTCCGTGAGAGGCACCACCCTAGCAATCGGCCGTGGCGTGGCGTCCAGAATTTTTGTGAGAGCGAAATAAAATGTCAACCACCGAAAAAAAATCAATAAGAATAGCCTTGGCTGGCAATGCGAACGTCGGAAAGAGCGTAATATTCAATTATATAACTGGACTACACCAGCACATCGGAAACTGGCCAGGCAAAACCGTTGAAAAAGCAGAGGGAACGCTCTACTTCAAAGGGCACACGATAGATGTCCTCGACCTCCCCGGCATCTATTCGCTGTCCGCGTTCTCAATTGAGGAGCGGATCTCCCGAGAGTACATCGCGGTCGAAAAGCCAGACGTCGTCATAAATATCGTCGACGCCTCAGCACTCGAAAGAAACCTCTTCTTCACCCTCCAGCTACTCGAGCTGGGAACGCCGATGGTCGTGGCGCTGAATCAGATGGATGTGGCTGAAGGGAAGGGAGTAACCATCAACGTTTCAGAACTTCAAAAGTTCCTTGGCGTACCCGTAATCCCGACCATCGCCACGAAGGGAGTCGGCATAGGCAAGTTGCTGGAGAAGGCCGTAAAGGTTGTGAGGGGTAAGACGAAGGCAAAGCCAGCCAGATACGGCAGGGAAATGGAAGAAAAAATTCGTAAGATAACAAAGCTCGTGGAAAAGATCCCTATTAGATATCCGCCGAGATGGGTCGCGATCAAACTCCTTGAAGGCGATGAGGAGATCAATAAAATTGTCGGCGGTATTGATCAAAAAATAGTTTCCAACGCTGAGAAACATGCTAAGGATTTGGAACGAATTCATGGTGAGCCATGTTCAACCATAATGACGTCGGAGCGCTACAACATCGCGAACAAGATTGCCAGGAGAAGCCAACGGATTATACCATCCAGGGGACCGACTCTCACCGAGAAGCTGGACGCGGTGGTAACCCACCCGGTCATGGGCTATCCAATACTTATCGGCATCATGCTTTTGGTCCTCTTCACTGTTTTTACCGTCGGTGGCTATCTAAGCGGGTTCTTTGAGGACATGATGGAGCCCATTCGAGGTGCATTCGGGAGTGGAGCAGGGGAGTTGATTGGAGAGGGGCTCATCGGCGGGTTGATAGCAGGGGTAGCCATAGTACTCCCTTTCATCCTGCCCTTTTACCTGATCCTGACAGTCTTGGAGGACTCCGGATACCTGCCCCGCGCCGCGTTCATGACCGACAGCTTCATGCACAAGATGGGAATTCACGGCAAGGCGTTCATCCCGTTCCTGCTTGGCTACGGCTGTAATGTCCCCGCTTGCTTGGGGTGCAGGGTAATGGAGACCGAGCGTGAGCGAACGATTGCCACGTTCGTCGTGACTCTGGTTCCATGTGCAGCCGTGACGGTCGTGGTCTTGGGTTTGGTTGGTGCCTATGTGGGAATCCACTGGGCACTGGCGCTATACGCGCTCAACTTGGTGATTATTTTCATCCTTGGAAAGATCGCGTTCAAGGTCCTGCCGGGCGAACCCATGGGGCTAATCATGGAGATGCCACCCTACCGGAAGCCGCACGCACGCTCGGTGCTAAAAGAGACTTGGATGAGGGTGAAGGAGTTCGTCTACATCGCATTCCCACTGATAATCATTGGTAGCGTCGTGCTCACAGGGCTGAAGGTCGGGAGTCTTTTGGAGCCAATCGGAGATGCCATGAGCCCTCTCACGGTTGGATGGCTGGGGCTACCCGCGATCACTGGCGTCCTGCTCATCTTTGGGGTTCTCAGGAAGGAGCTCACGCTGGTCATGCTCGCAGCTCTAATGGGCACGACAAATTTCGGGACGGTTCTAACCCCGACCCAGATGATTGTCTTCGCAATAGTCGTGATGTACTACATCCCCTGTATCGCAACCATAGCAGTCCTGGTGAAGGAGCTGAGGTGGAAGAAGGCAATATACATTACGGTGTTTGAAATAGCGTTCGCCCTCTTGCTGGGTGGCATCGCCTTTAGGCTGCTGACATTAGTGTAGATAAAGTTATTACGTGCAAATGAACAAAAAATATTGATCCACATGCGGCGAAGATGGTGCCGCCGATGGCAGGGGCCCGGGAGACCAATGAAACCCAGACTCGTGCACGTGATACCGGGCGTAGCACGATTTGCGCCCATCGGCCTGGACAATTTGCCCAAGCCGAGAGGCGAGCCCATCTACATGAACTACGACGAATTTGAGGCATTCAGGCTGGTCTTTCACGAGGGGCTGTTGCAGGAAGAGGCCGCGCGCAGAATGGGTGTTTCAAGGGGAACGCTTTGGAGGTGTCTGGAGAGCGCGAGAAAAAAAGTGGCTTCAATGATGGCGGAGGGCCGTGTTCTCGTGGTCAAGTCAGAACCCAGCAGGCTTGAAGAAGGGCCTCGAAGCCCGGTGTCTAAATGAACTTGAAAATACTGTACGACAACAAGGCCGAGTCAGGGTTCAAACGAGGTTGGGGCTTCTCATGCTTAGTCGAACTCAAGGATGAGCGGGTGCTGTTCGACGCGGGTTGGGATGGACAAAGGTTGCTCTCGAACATGGTGAAGCTCGGAGTCAAGCCGGGTCAGATAAAGAAGATCATCCTTTCCCACTCGCACTGGGACCACCTTGGAGGCCTGCCTCTCTTGCTGAGGAAGGGGGTCAAGGTCTACGTTCCCCGGTCGTTCTCTAAGCGCCTGAAGGAGGAAATCGCCTCCCGCTCCGAGCTACAGGAGGTGAGGGGTGCCCAGAAAATACGTGAAGGAGTCTGGACAACTGGGGAACTTGGTGAAAGGATCAAGGAACAATCCCTCGTCGTGAGAACAGACAGCGGGTTGGTGATTGTCGTAGGGTGCGCTCACCCGGGGTTCAGAAAAATCTTCAAGGTCGCATCAAGGTTCGGAGAAATAACTGGAGTAGTCGGGGGGATGCACGACTTCAGGGACTACGCGGTGCTGAGTGGCCTCTCATTGATCGTGCCATCCCACTGCACTGCAAATAAAGGAAAAATCGCCGAGAGGTTTCCCGAAGCTTATGTGGAAGGAAAGGCAGGTCTGAAAATCACTTTAAGGTAGGTAGTGAGGCACAGCCCCTAGTGAGGTTCAGAAAGGTTTATATATTTTGTGCAAATGAACATAATTCGGTGAGCGAAAATGTGGGGTTGGAGAGGAAGAGGTTGGCGAGGCCCGTGGCCAGGCAGGGGACCCTTCAGCGATTTACCTCCTTGGGAGCGTCCAGGGTGGCGTTACGGTCCGGGTGCCTGCTGGCAGCTCTACGCGCCACGCCCTTATCCCGTCGAGCCTACGCCCGCTGCCGAACTCACGGAACTCGAGGCCTATTTGAAGGATCTTAAACAGGAGCTTGAGGGTGCGGAGGCCCGGATAAAGGAGCTTAGGGGAACCCAGACCGAGAAAGGAGATTAAGCTTCCCATCCCCGGATGTGGTAGTTTGAGCGGAACTAGGGTCGCCATCGCCACGGACGGATTCAAAGGGATGGAGGACAAAGTGTCTTCCTTTTTTGGCGCAGCTAAGACTTTTACCGTAATTGAGCTCGAGGGTAAACAGATCAAGGACGTGAAGACGGTTGCAAATCCGGCCGCTTCGTACACGCACGGACGAGGGCGAACAGTGGTCCAGATGTTAGCAGACATGAAGGTGGACACGGTGTTAGCGAGTGAGTTCGGCCCCGGGGCATCGGTGATACTCGAACAAAATCGAATCAGCAAAATTATGGCGAAGGCTGGGAAAAAGGTTATTGATGTAGTGAAAGAAAACATTGCCGGATGACGAAAACTGTTTACAAACCGGCGCCCCTACGGTATTCAAGCCGTTGCTAGGGATATCCATGGGTCTTAATCACATCACCGAGGAGCTCAAGCACCACGCTCCCTTCACAGCTCTGGGAGCCCTAACCGGGATAGTCCTCATGGTGGTAGTAATCTTCATCGGACTTTCTCACGAAACGTCCCACGCGATTTTCCACACGCTGCACCCCGCCCACGTCTTGTTGAGCGCGCTCGTGACCACGGCTATATATCGACGGTACAGGGGAGGCATAGTTGCAGCAGTGGGAATCGGTTTCGTCGGTTCAATTGCGATAGGCACAGCAAGTGATGTAATTTTTCCCTACATCGGAGGTGCGCTGCTGGGGTTCCCGATAACCCTTCACGTATGCTTCATCGAACATCCGTTGCTCATAATCCCCTCAGCACTCGCAGGCATCGGGATTGGGCTGGCGTGGACCCGGACGAGGTTCCCGCACGCGGGGCACGTGCTGTTGAGTACTTATGCATCGCTGTTTTACTTAACGACATTCGGGGCACCGGCGGACTGGCTCCCGCTATTCCCGCTCGTTTTCTTGATACTCTTCGCGGCTGTGTGGGTCCCCTGTTGCGTGAGCGATATCGTTTTTCCCCTCCTGTTCGTAAGGAAAAGGGGAAGAAGACGGAGGTAATTCTGTGGGCGAGCTGGATGAAATACGTGAGAAGAAGTTGAAGGAGATGGAGCAGAGATATCTCGGGAAAAAGGAAGCGATCGACAAACCCATCGAGGTCACGGACCAGACGTTTGATGACACGATCAAGAAGTACCCTGTCGTCGTGGTCGATTTTTGGGGCCAGTGGTGTCCACCTTGTCATATTATCGCACCCATCATCGAAGAGCTGGCCAAGGACTACTCGGGGAGGGTTGTTTTTGGCAAGATGAACGTTGATGAGAACAAGATGATTGCGGTTAAATATGGTATAATGGCGATCCCAACTTTGTTGCTTTTCAAAAATGGCAAATTGGCCGATACCGTAACCGGGGCCTTACCCAAGCAGGTGTTGGAAGGACGAATAAAGAAAATCCTCTGACTTTTATTTTGAGCTGAGTTCTTCCACAGCGTCCATCGCAACCTTTGAGTAAGCGAGCGCAGGGCCACCGCCCATGACTATAGCTACAAAGCAAGCCTCGAGTATCTCCTCCTTCGTCGCTCCGGCATCCAGTGCCTTCTTCACGTGCGTGGCTATGCACCAGTCGCATCCCCTGACGATCCCTGCCGCCATCGCCATCAGTCTCTTGTTCTTTGCTGAGAGAGCTCCGTCTTCGAAAGCGTGTCTCAGAAATACGTTGAACTGCCCTCCAACCTTCGGAGAGAACTTCCCGAGCTCGGCTGCTACCGTCCCCAGCTCTTCGGCCAACTTTGTTGCTTTTCCTTCTGCCATTTTATGTCACCTCCAACTCATTCGCACAATGGGGTTTTAAAGGATTATGTTATTTTTACCCCTTCGGCTCAATAGAAACTGTCTAGATATACTTACGCTGAAAGGGAGTGAGGGAAATTTATGGTAGATTGTGTCTCCTGTGCGGAAAAATCGTGCTCGAAGGGAAACCCGTGCCCCGTCGGAAAGCCCATGAGGAAATCCGCGCTCAGAGAATACCGCAAGGGGAAAAACCTGAAACTCTACAGGGCCTCGAGTTCGCTCGAAGCCGAGGGATACATGAGGTACACACGGGTCGAGGAACTCATTCGGCTTGCTGAAAAGCTAGGATGGAAGAAGCTGGGCATCGCTTTCTGCATAGGTCTCTCAGAGGAGACGAAAAAACTGCAAGAGCTGCTGAAATCTAGGAGATTCGAGGTACATTCGGTCGTGTGTAAGGTCGGAGGTTTCGAAAAGGAGCAATTCTCCATCCCCACCATGGGCAAGGGAGATCACGCTTGTAACCCCGTCCTCCAGGCGATGGTCCTAAACCAGGCGAAGACGGAACTCAACATCATCATCGGGCTCTGCCTCGGCCACGATGTGCTGTTTCAGGTTTACTCGAAGGCCCCGACCACCACCCTCATCGTCAAGGATCGTGTGCTGGCCCACAACCCGGCGGGGGCCCTCTACTCGCGCTACCATTTCAGGAGGTTGAAGGGGAAATGATATGGAGATAGTTTATGGCCCTGTTTCTTCATGGCGGCTCGGAAGGTCGCTTGGGGTAGATTTGATCTGCCAAAAAGGAAAGGTGTGCTCGCTTGACTGCACTTATTGTTCACTGGGCAGGACCACGGAGCTGACGACCGAGCGCAGGGTATTCGTCCCCACCGAGCGGGTGGCGCGAGAGCTCAGGGAAGCGATGAAAAAGGTCGAGGCTGATATCGTGACATTTTCTGGGACGGGCGAACCGGCCCTGGCCCTGAATTTGGGTGAAGCGATAAAAGTCGCGAGGGAGATCTCGGGCCTCCCCGTTGCAGTATTGACGAACTCCTCCCTGATGAACCGGGAAGACGTTAGGAGGGACCTAGCTCGAGCAGATATCGTTATCGGAGAGTTGGACGCTCCCAACGAGGAGATTTTCAAGCGAATAAACCGTCCGTGCGAGGGAATCCACCTTGCGGACACCATCGAGGGAATGAAAAAATTCCGGAAGGGGTTCAATGGCAAATTTTCGCTTGAGGTGATGTGCGTCTCGGAGAACAAAGATTTCTCCAAGGAAATTGCGGCAATCGCTAGGACGATCGAGCCGGATGAGGTCCAGATCAATACTCCCCTCAGGTCCAGCCCCGTTAGACCCCTGGCCCCAGAGGAGCTGAATGCGATCAAAAAAGACTTCAAGGGGATGAATGCTCGCTCGGTTTACGAGGCGAAAAAAGTAGAAGTGAAAAAAGTGGTAGGGCTGAAAAAGCTGAGGCAACTTAAGCGAAAGCGAAAAGCCAATAGTGTGGTTGGAAGTGGCTAAAAATAACAATTGGCAAGCGAAAAATGAGGCTGGAGAATGGAAGATCTTTTATTAATACTGTTTTTGATCTTTGTTGGCCAGACTCTTGGATCATTGATAGGCCTCGTAAAAAAACCGAGTAAAGTTCTCCTATACGGGTCTCTGTCCTTTGCCGCGAGTATGATGATTGCCATATCTTTTATTCAGCTGATTCCCGAGGGCTTGAAATACGCATCCCCGTTTTTGATAATAATCTCGTTTTTCGCTGGAGGAGTGGTAATGCTGATGGTGGATCGTTTATTACCCCACATCAATCCTGAACTGGTTAAAACGGAAAAGCCCTCAGTCAAAAGAAGCGTTACCATGCTGGTCATCGGCATAGCTCTGCACAATCTCCCTGAGGGTCTGGCGATAGGTGTGGGTTTTGCGTTATCCCCGGTATTAGGTATCACCGTCGCGTTGGCGATTGCGATACAAGATCTCCCTGAGAACCTCGCGACGATTGTTCCATTATATGGCCTAACCAAAAAGAGAATGAAGTCGTTTACTATCCTCACTACCACGATATTGTTTGAATTGATCGGATTTATCTTAGGATATTTCGCTTTGAGGGGGGCATCATTGAGCCTATTGGGGGCTTCGTTAGCTCTCGCAGCAGGATTTATGGTTTACATTTCCGTCGAAGAACTGATTCCTTCAGCGCAAGTAAAAAGGTACCCTAAAATGGCGGTTGGGGCCATGATTTTAGGCGTGGGCTGTGTTTTATTAATAAGCTTAGTGTGAGCGAGATTTTGAGAGATTTCTCAAGTTTGGCATTTTTATTCCTTTAATAACATACAAAGCTGCGAGACTTTTATCATTGGTGTCAAAGACCTCTTGATTTCGTATTCCCAGAAAATACTCACCACTTTCCCTTCCAAACCCTCGCCGCGTAGCAAAAAATTTTGAGATATAGCTCTCGATTTTTTTTGGATTTCTGTGTCTTATTTTTCTGAAGTATGAATCTTCCTTCCGCGCGTGGGCTTTGAAGTACTCCGACTCCGGATTCAACATCATGACCATAAATTTACCCTTTGGTTCCAAGACCCTGACCACCTCGTCCACGGCCTTTTTGTAGTCGTCGAGAAATTCTAGGGTCGTCACGGTGAAGGCCGCATCGAATGACTCATCGGGAAAATCGAGTTGTTTTGCGTTTCCGAGCACGAATTTTTTATCGCTTCGCTTTTTCGCTTCCTCCAACATCTCCTTCGAACTATCAAGACCGACGATGTTTAGTTCGGGCAGTATTACCTCGAAACAGCCGATTCCGCACCCGATGTCGAGGATCCTCTTTCGATCTTTCAACTCGTTCTCCAGATAATTCGCTTCCCTAGCCATAACTTCTTTACCAAAATCGCTTTCGTAGAACCGCACAAATTTTTCGACGTCGCTCATCTTATACCTTTTTCGCCCAGTATGGACTCCGAAGGTCCTCGAACGCCGATAACGCGGCGACCGCACCCTCCGAGCACGCTACCACAATCTGTTTAACTCCACCCGTCACGTCACCCGCTGCATAAACCCTCGGGATGTTCGTCCGCTGGGTCTTGTTGGTCTTGATGTATCCCTCTTCATCAAGTGAAACTCCGATCTTCGCCGCGAGCTCGGTGTTTGGGTCCTCTCCTACCGACACGAAAACTCCAGCCACTTCGAGGTCTTTTTTAGTTTTTTCCTTCGTGTCTTGGATCCGGATTCCCTTCACGAAATTATCGCCCATTATCTCCTCCACCACGGAATTCAAGCAAAGGCCAACTTTCCCGGCCAATCTCTTTTGAAGGTAATCCTCCGCCCTGAGCTCGCCCCTGCGGTGAATCAAGGTGACCTTGCACCCCACGCTATCGAGGTAAATAGCATCCAACACAGCAGAGTTTCCCCCACCCACCACTGCCACCTTTTTTCCCTTGAAGAGGAAACCGTCGCACGTAGCACAATAGGACACCCCCTTCCCGGAAAATTTGTCTTCTCCTTTCACGCCCAGCTTGCGGTGGGTCGTGCCGGTCGCGAGGATCAGGGCCTTTGCGGGGTACTCGCCCTTCTCCGTGCGGACCAGGAAATCCTTCCCGACCGCGATGTCCGTCACGAGCTCGAACTCCTTGATATCGACATATTTTGCAGCGTGCGCCTTCAACTTTTCCACGAGTTCCAGTCCCTTCACCGAGTCGATGCCGGGGTAATTCTCGACCATGGGGGCCTCTCCAGCGAGTCCTCCCGCCATCACCTTATCGAGCACCAGCGTGCGCAGCCCGCTTCGGATGCCATATATCCCGGCGCTCAGTCCCGCAGGCCCTCCACCCACGATGATAAGTTCATAATCCATTTGCGTCATTCCCCGTGTTTACCAACCGACTACATTACTGTTTGGGCTTTTATTTTCTTTTACGGGCGCCTTGGGTTTGCCCTCCGTGATTTTTTCCCTTTTATAAATGACCTCCATCCAAAGGCTCGACGGGAACGATGAACAAAATATCTGATACGAATTCCACTAATTATATAAACTTATATAATCAACATTTTAATGTGGGGAACGTGCCAAAGCGACCAAAGATAATCCACTACCCTCGACTGGACACGGTCATGATGATCGAAGATGCCATCCGAAGCGCCAAGGAGTACCCAACGAAAGCCGAGCTGCTCAGGCACCTGCCGAAAAAGGTGATGTATCAGACATTTAATTTGGTCCTCGAGTACCTCCAGCGATCGAACAAGATAATTGTGACAAAGGACGGCAGAGTGGTCTGGGTGTTTGCTGACAGTGAAAAGCTGAGAAGATTGCTGGCGGAGAGTAAAAAGGTGTAATTTGGTTACCGCACCACTTAAAAGCTATTAATTATCAAAATGCTGAAATATCGTGGCCCTCAATACACTTACTGAAGGTGTCTTAAAGTGCCCAGAAGTAATGAGGGGAAAGAAGCCCATATGCGTCTGCTACAATTTGCTGAGAATAAACTCAAGAGCATGCATTATGAGGTGACCCGTTTCCCACGTCTTGAAAATAAAAAATGGGCCGATGCATTAGCGGTTCGCGGTGGTAAAAGAATCATTATTGAGTGTCTTATTACTGCCCCTGAATCTATCATTAAAAGAAAATTACAGAATTACAGAAGTTTTGATAAAGTGATTTTTGTACTACCGTCTACCGCCAGATTTCCGCCCATAGAAAAAACCGATAAGATGGAAGTTTGGCGGTTCGATGTTGGACCTACTCTAAAAAGAAATATTTACCCAGTTTCTTTAGCAGCGAGGGATCGGCAAGCTCTAGACGAGATAGCAGCTCGTTCAAAGATTTCAAAAGCAGAAGCGATAAGGAGGGCCATCCAACAGTATGCCGAATATCTTCGAGGGTTGGAGGTAATCACTTATCGAAAAGTAAGCAAGAAACAAGCAAAACGAGAGATTCAGCGATACCTGAAGGGCAAGGACCGCGTGAGGGCGGATGAGATATCTGACGCCCTGCGGATAGACTTCGACCTCGTCAACAAGACGCTGCTGAAACTATGGGGAGAGGGTTGGGTTGAACCGGAGCGATAGGATAGAAGCGGAAAAGATAAGGTGCGTGGGCAGACGGATCTCAAAGCCCAGGCTGATCCAGTGGACTTCGCGGCACCGGGCGATGGAGATATTCGTGGAGGGGCGGCCGGCACTCGCCGAAGCGGTGAAGACATGGCGGGTGCTGAAGGGTTAATTGGCTCACTTTTATCTTTCGACGGCGGGGCTAGGCACGAGTTTTTAATAGGCAAGATAAGACATATGGTTTAAAAGATGGTCCAGATGGCCGAATGGTCGCTATCGTTTTTAGCGTATATCGTCATTGCAGTCGGAGTATTTATCATTTCGATCATTGCGCTAGATGGATTTGTTTCCAAACGTCGAGAATCTCCCAAACTGAAAAGACTAGTAGAGTTACGTTTACTGATCCGATCCGACGAGAAGCACGCTTTTAGCTACGTGGAGCAGGACAAGAAAGGACGCTATATAGGCACGCTTAATTTGCCCCGTGACACCAAGGTGCCCCTATTAATTTGGTACGCACCTAGGTCGGACTCTCCCGGAGGCGCTGCTCCCCAAATCATCGTGGAGCCCATGCAACCAGAAGGGCTCACGCCTGGGTTGGACTATGGGGGAGGCATTGCCCCTGAAGTCGTCAGTGGGCCCATGGAATCTAGGAAACCAAGAATTTCCTTGGGCGATTTAGCAAACGAAGTATACTCCGGATCATATCGCCCTCCCACAGTTGAGGAGCAGTTACCCGAGATCCCCAAGGAGAGGTGGGACGAGCTTCGGAGGAGACTACGGCAGCTCATGAATTCAAGGCCAAGGCTCTCGTGATTCAAGTTTGTTTTAAGCAGCACCATCGCCCCGCTTAGCGAGATTTTTCCCCTTATAAGTGACCTCCGCTCAAAGCCATGGCGGGAAACGGTCCTATAGCATCGTTCTTGGTAACAAAAGTTAAATAGAGGTTAAACAAATGTTATACACGAGAGAGAAGCGTCTGGTGATAACCAAGTCGGCATGGCGCGAGATGGATCACCTCGGCATGTCGATTCAAAGGTTGATCACGGCGATAGAAGATGGGGAGCGGAAACTCGAAAGCCAGAGGGCCGGAAAATGGCTGGTGCAGGACAGATTCGCCGGGAAGTTCGTCCTCATCAGGTACGCTGAGCTGGCGGATAAGATCGTCGTGATAAACATCGGACACACGACGAGGAAAGTGGTATGATGGTCGGAAAATACCTCAAGAGCTGCCCCATCTGCGGAGGGGCGATCAAACGCACGAAGTCGGCATACGTAGTCGGCCGCGTAGTCGTCGAGCCTGAGCTTGAGGTGGACATGTGCACCAAGTGCGGGGAGGAGTTCTATACGGCTGAGCAGGTCGCGCGGGCGCAGGAGAAGGCGGCCAAGCTCGGGGTCCTCGCGCTGCAACTTGAGGAGGAGCGTGAGCTGAAGCAGATCGGGGGGTCGTTGGTCGTATCGATCCCAAAGGCAATGGTGAGGACCTTGAACCTCTCGCCTAAAGAGAAGGTGAAGATCAGGCTGGCGGGGCGGGGGATCTCCATCACGAAAGCGAAGAAATAGATCTAGTCTCTTCTTTTTTGTCTCTTAGGTCTGAACAGCACCATCGCTCCCCCTAAACCGATCAAGAACCCGAATCCGTGGGCGAACACGTCCACCCCCGGCCCGACGCTCAAGAATGTCGCCGTATCGGTGAATATCATGAGGAGGAACGTGAGGAGGAGTGCCATGACGAGCAGGGCCCGGAAACCCCTCCAGAACCTCCGATCGAACCTGAACTTTCGTTTACGTCTTCGCTTGGGCAATGCCTTCAGGTGGGCCAGTAGACTCCAGATGCAGGCCGCCAGGAGCACGCCCAGGGCCCCGTATACTATTCCGGAAGCCCCCCAGGAGGTGAAGCCCGGCCCCCCCCGCACCAACGGGTACTCGAGCGCATTCGCACCGATGCCCGAGATGAACACGAGCCAGAGGAAGACCCAGCTCCAGCGGCGACGGATCTTTGCGGGGTGTACCCAGCACACCGGGATGAAGAGCAGGATCGAAAGGGTGAAGCCCTGTAGGTTGCTGACCAGATGGCCCAATTGAGCGTGGGTGAAGGCCGATGTCAGGATGCCCCAGGGTCTGTCTGCGGAGAGCCATAGGGATTCGAGGAGATCTGGATACAGTGTGATTAGAGAATAGATGAGGATGTTGAGGAGGGAGAAGATGATGAATGCTATGCCTAAATTACGGAAGCCGGATAGGG
>JAUWXQ010000039.1 GCA_030616305.1 Hadesarchaea archaeon | reverse complement strand
TTCACCCCTTGGACGAGCATGTATAAGGAGTTCGACTCAATGCAGGCTTGCTACGGTGACCGAACCAATAAGGTGAGCTTTTTAGAACTGGGTTTAAGCGCCGATACCCATATGGCGGATCGGATCGCGGAACTTTGGGATGTGGCTTTTCTGGCAAATAGCGACGCACACAGTCCTTGGCCAGACAAACTGGGCCGCGAGTTCAACCGCTTCGAGCTGGCGGAGCCGACTTACACAGAAATCACCAAAGCGATCAAGCGGGAGAATGGGCGGCGGATAGTGCTCAATGTCGGATTCGATCCGCGACTGGGTAAATATCACCGCTCAGCGTGCTCGCGGTGCTTTAAGCAATTTGAATTGGAACAAGCGAAAGCGTTGCGGTGGAGATGCGATAAGTGTGGTGGCTGGGTCAAAAAAGGTGTTTGGGATCGTGTGAATGAACTCGCCACTCATCCTGAGCCAAAGCATCCGCCTCACCGCCCCCCTTACCTGAGGATAGCCCCGCTTGCCGAGGTCGTAGCGCTTGCACTCGGCCACCAAGACCCTCACGTACCGGAAGTTCAATCCACATGGGAGAAGCTCGTGACCCGTTTCGGTAACGAGATAGAGGTGCTGGTTGATGTCCCTCCTGAAGCGCTTGTGGAGGCAGCTGGGGCCCAGATAACCGCAGTAGTTAAAGCGTTTAGGGAAGGCACATTAAAGGTGGTTCCTGGCGGGGGGGGCCGGTACGGGCACCTCGAGATTCCAGCTGAGGTTGCCCGAGCGCTGCCGCCTAAGCCGCAGCGGAAAATCACGGAGTTTGGATGAAAATGAAGGTTGATTCGGGCACCTGCATAAGGTGTGGCGCATGTGTGAGTGTATGCCCATTCGATGCGATAGAGGCTACCGACGGCTCCGTGCAGCCAAACGAGAAGTGCACGGATTGCGGCATATGTGAAAAAATCTGTCCTATAGGGGCGATAGCGATTGCGAAAAAAGTATGATGTCGTCGTGGTTGGGGCGGGTCCAGCTGGCTCCACTGCTGCTTACGCGGCTGTCCGCAACGGCGCAAGCGTCCTGATGCTTGACCGGCGCCGAGAGCTTGGGGTCCCCGTCCAATGCGGCGAAGCCTTGTCCGAGGATGTTTTGAACGAGCTCAAAATCAAGTCGGACCCGCAATGGGCAGTTGGGCGCACAAACGCTGTGAAACTCGTATCCCCATCGGGCATCGAGGTGCGTATCTCTGAGCGGAAGGTCACGGGAAAGATAGGCTACATTCTCAACCGAAAGGTGTTTGACAAATACTTGGCGACTCGCGCAGCAAAGGCAGGCGCCGACGTGATGGTGGGGACGTTCGTTGAAGGATTAATCTTGAAGGATGGCAGGCCTAAGGGAGTCAAGGCGCGCGGGATGGATAGCAGGCTTGAGGTTGCAGCCGAGGTGGTCATAGCGGCGGACGGTGTTGGATCCCAGGTGGCCCGTTGGGCGGGACTGAACACCACGCTGAAGCTTGACGACATCGAGAGCGGAATACAGTTTCAGATGGTCGGGATAGATTTCGAGTCCCCTTCGATGTCGGAGTTCTACTTCGGCCGCAAGATAAGCCCAGGTGGGTATGCTTGGATATTCCCGAAAGGCAGGGACATGGCGAACGTGGGATTGGGCGTTCTTGGGAGTAGAGCTCAACGGAGGCCAATCGAGTACCTCCGAGACTTTGTCGCGCGCATGCCAGGTCTATCGAAGGGAAAAATAGTCGAAATAAATGGCGGAGGGGTGCCGGTGGGTGGGCCGATCAAAAAAACTGTGAAGGATAACTTGCTTGTCGTTGGAGATGCGGCACATCAAGTCAATCCTCTGACGGGTGGAGGGATAGATTATGCCATGCGTGCCGGCAACATTGCGGGCGAAGTTGCTGCGAAGGCTGTTAAAGAGGGGAATACATCTGAAAAAAAGCTGAAAGAATACGAGAAGCGATGGCGGGAGAGCATGGCTAGGAGATTAGAGAGATACCTGAAAGGAAAAGAAGTGTTACTCAGTTTATCCGACGACGAACTGGATAAGCTGGCGGAGAGCCTGAGCGGAATCAAGTTCGATAAAATAAGCCTGACTGACTTGCTGAAAGCAATAGCGAAGGCACATCCGAAGCTCCTGTGGAAGCTTAAAGGATTGTTATAGGACGCGTCAAGGGGTCAATCTTTTTCTATCTCGCGGAAATAGAACGCACTCCCGGACATTGTCGACGCCTGTGAGTACCATTGTTAAGCGGTCTAGCCCAAGCCCCCAGCCCGCGTGGGGAGGAACTGCCATCATATTCTTGAGGTGCGACTCAAAACTCTCAGGGTTGAGCCCTTTTTGTTTCAGCTGTTTCACAAGTAGTTCCTTCTGGTGGACGCGCGTACCACCTGAAGCTAATTCTAATCCCTTAAACATCAAATCAAAAGCCGCGCATAATTTTGGATTGTCTTTTTTGGGGAGAATATAAAAGGGCTTTATCGCCGTTGGCCAATCAACGACGAAATATGCGCCACCGACAAGTTCGCCGAGTTTTTTCTCAGCGGGGGTTGGTAGGTCTTCCCCCCAAGGAACTTTCAATCCTGCTCGCTCTAGCCTCTTGAGGGCTTCATCATAGGTCAAGCGTGGGAAGGGCTTCTTAGGAACTTCTAGCTTATGCCCAAGTACCTTCAGCTCCTCTGCGCACTTTTTCTTTACCTCGTTGAATGCCCGATAAACCAGCTCCTCAAGGATGTCCATCACGTCGTCCGCGGTGGCGTATGCGACCTCGATGTCGATGGATGTTGCCTCGTTCAGGTGCCGCGGCGTATCATGCTCCTCTGCCCTGAAAATTGGCCCCACCTCAAAGACGCGCTCGAACGCCCCCGTGAGCACCTCCTTGTAGAGCTGTGGGCTCTGACTCAGGAAAGCTTCTCTGTCGAAATAGGAAACTGGAAAGAGCGCCGCGCCGCTTTCGGTAGCAGTTGCGACTATTTTTGGCGTTTGGACTTCGATGAAATCCTGAGAAAGCAAGTGCTCGCGTATGGCTTGAAGGGCTTGGTGACGGATTTTGAAAATAGCAAGTGATTCCGAGCGGCGGAGATCCAGACCACGTGCATCCAGTCTTGTGTCCAAATTTGCTTTCACCCTTCCACGGGGATCCAGCGGGAGAGGAGTGGAAGCGAGGTTCAGGACTCTTATCTCCAAGGGCAGAACTTCAACGCCTCTGGGTGCTTGTTTCGCCGCGACGACTTTCCCTTTTACGGCAACCGATGATTCTTTGGTTAGCTCATCGATTTTTGCCAGCAATTTTTTGTCCGTCTTGGCTTTTGGGGCCGTGATTTGAACGGCGCCTGCAATGTCCGAAAGGATAAAAAATTTGATTCCCCCTAAATCACGCGCATCTCCTACCCTTCCCATCACGACTACTTCCTTCCCGGCCAATTTCGGCGTGATTTGGGTGGAAAGGTTGGTTCGCCGCAAATTTCCCAATTCATCAAGTTTCATATTGTCCCATTCGAATAGAACTCTGGCGTTATTATTAAATCCTACTTAGAGAAGCCAAAGTTTTCAAACTACGAAATGGTTCATCAAAATTTTAGCCCGAGTGCAGGAATAAAAAAATAAAAAAGGCGCGGGAAGGGATTTACTTGCCCTTGCTAAGCACTATCTCGATGGTCGAAACGTTGACCGCGCCGCTTTCACCTTGGACCTCTTCGGTCCCGATCGAAATGCTTTGCACAACTAACCCCTGCAGAAAACGATTTCTGACTATCTCTGCAACGTCGACGGTCCTGCTGATAGCTTTACCTCGTGCCTTCAGGGTGACAGTAGGGCCACCCTGGTTGAACTGCGTTATCACTGCAAGCACGTAGTTCATCACTGGCTTTATTCCAATAAAAACCACATTTTCAGCTGTCTTTTCTTTCGGTGCAGATTTTGCTTCAGCCATTGTTTTATGCCTCCTTTGTTTTTTTGGTCGGGATTTCTTACGTCTCTGAGCTAATATATACCTTTCCTTTC
This sequence comes from Hadesarchaea archaeon, assembly GCA_030616305.1. Lineage (GTDB taxonomy): Archaea > Hadarchaeota > Hadarchaeia > Hadarchaeales > Hadarchaeaceae > B75-G9. The sequence continues at coordinate 5,941 of JAUWXQ010000039.1, read as the reverse complement.
AATATTATACTTTTCTTTTCGGTATCCAAACGGGTGCTGTTGTTAAAACTATTTAAACTGAAAACACGCCTTAATTTTGGTCAGTGGTGATTCTTATACCCCGAAGGGAGATTGATGTCAGGCCCATCATCGGCGCGGCGGTCGTCTTCCTCATTATTGGGTTAATCATTTTCGGCATATTCTACTTCTTCATCGCTAAACCTGCAGCGGAAGCACTGGAGGCCTCAAAACTCTCGGCCATGTCTCAGGTCAATAACTTGAGCTCAATCGGCACTTCACAAGCGATTTCAGGCGCTTCGACTTATTCCGACCAGATACAGGCCGCTGGCTCAACTATCGAAGTTGAATCCATACTGGTAGAAGTAAACACAACCATTCAGCGCGAGGAGAAGCGCGATGAGTTGTTGGACAAGGCCGACAATGCCACGAATGGTTCATTTTACTCGGCGGCCGGCACGGGCGATACAGAGCAAGTGGAGGAACTGAGCACGCTTTTACAGGCCCTTCAAACGGAAATAAATGCAAAAACTACTTTAACTGAACTTCAAAGCTATGAGGCTTCAGGGACCATAGACAGCCAAGCAACTGCGACTTGGCAAAACTTCTTCACGAGCTTGATCCCCGGCATACAAAACACGGACTTGGTGATGAAAAGCAACTCCCCAACCAGCTGGTACTTCATGACCAAGACTAATGCTCTGGCGCATGTTGCGGAGTCCACGTGGCAAACTCTGCGCAAACTCGACTTCGAGGGCACGAGCTATATTGAGATACCTATCTCGGACACGGTGAACAGGGCCCCGACCATCACCGCCGGGTCGCAGGTGAACATATACATTTACGACACGTCCACTGCGAACTTGCACCTGATCACCGGGAATGCCACAGTAAGCAGGGTGTTGTACTCAAGGGCCGACCTCGCCACGATCGCTTGGAGCATGACCTCTGGTACCACGAGTCAGAGTTACGCCACCAACATTTGGGAGGCCCTGAAGGCGGCTGCTGCCGGTTCATCCGAGGCGGCGGCAGTGGGATGGCAAAACTACGGGAGTGAGGTAATGAGCAACGCTCTAAACGCAGGAGTACTGGACTTTAACGTGAACGCGATTTATGTGGTCAAGGTCCCGACGGAAGCGGGCGAGAGCATAGTTCAGTACGAATTCCACCAGAGCGCCACGAAAGACGTGATATTGGCTGCACAAACGACCTGAACCACTTTTCACCTGGCGCGGAGAATGTCCAACAACTTTCTAATTACTGGACCTCCGGGGAGCGGTAAGACCTCGGTGGTAGAGCGGGCGATGTCCATTTTACGTGGGCGAGGGTTACGGGCTGGTGGGATATACTGTCCCGAGATTCGCGAGGGCGGTGTTAGACTCGGGTTCAAGATCATCGACATCATGACGGGTGAGGAGCGCATCTTGGCGCACGTGAACCAGCGGGAAGGTCCTCAAGTAAGCAAATACCGCGTCAACGTGGCGAACGTGGATGAGCTAAGCGAGTCAGCGATTAATCGAGCGCTGGGTGAAGCAGATTTCTTAGTCATCGACGAAATCGCACCTATGGAGATCCACAGCGAGGGCTTCAAGCGAGCTGTGCTTGCCGCGCTCGACTCCTCGAAGCCTGTGCTTGCTGTAATCCACCAGCGCACGCTAACAGGATTTATAGGTGAAGTTAAAACTCGAGACGATATCAAAATTTTCGAGGTGAGCCCAAGCACGCGAGCGGAGTTATCAGACCGACTTGCGAAAGCTGTGCTAACTTAAGGCGTCACTTTCCCTTCCTTTCCTCAGTAGCTATTTCTCCGCTCTCCTCTAGAAATTCCAAGATTTTTTTCTCCACGATTTGGCTCATTTTAAACCCGCCGCGTTTGCAGAACTGCTTGAACTTGTGGTATAGTTCCTCATCCATAGTGAAGTTCACCCTCACCTTCGTCGGAAATCGAGGTAATTTGCCGGTTTCATCGTAAACTCCAAGGGCGTCAAACCACTCCGGATGCAAAGCGATCAGTTTCTTGGCCCGTTCCACCCTATCGGATGACATCTCGGATCATGCTCCTTATAGTTTTCACATTCCCTATTCTCTTCTTGGCGATGCGCGTCACCAAGTTATCCACTGCGTAAGGGTCGTAAGCCAGCTTCAGTCCCTCGAAAGTGGTCACCATCACCGCAACGGCTGTCCGCTTGTTGTAGTCTTCGAAAGCATGGCCAACCAATAACGCCCGAACCACGTACGCCAGCTGTAACAACCAATCCTTCGCTCGTTCTTGCGCAGAAACGGCGAAATCTAGGTTGCCCTCGTTGATCAATCTCCCTGTGCCCCCGACGCTTTTGTTTAGCTCCACGATTTCGTTCTTCTCCCACATGCATAAAAGTGCGTATAAATAAGTATTTAACATTTGTGGAGCCGCTTTTTCCCGACTTCCCTTGCGACTTCCTCAAGCGCCCGGGTTGGAGCTGGTGCAAACTCTCGCTCGAGCTCCTCTACGAACCGGCTGGCGGGTGCCCCGAGCTGCCAGAGATCCACGTAAATCTGGACGAGCGGGGCCACGCCGTGCTCGCTCAAACGCTGAAGGTGTTCGTCGGGGGCCAGCACGAATAAATTGTGCCTTCCCTTTGCGGTGGGCTTGAACGCGCGTTTGACCACATCTGTATCAGCGTACACGAAAACCTGTTCATAGTCGGCTGGTGTCGAGCTGAACTTTGCCCGAAAACCGGAGTATGCGGTGAGGATAGCACCGCTCGGCAACTCCGCTTCCAGCTTCTCCACCCTGTCTGGGACGAATGTGGTGTAAGCAATGTCCTTCCCAAGCTCACGAGTGACTGCCCAGTAGAGCAGAGCCCGCTTCGGGTCAATAAGGCGAAACCCCAACGGCTTGCGCTCGAGCGCTCCAAGCTGTTCGAGTCGTGCGATGAGCGGGTTTATCGTTCCCAACGAGATTTCGCAAGTCGCCGAGAGCCCTTTTTGGTTGAAGAACCGTTCTCCGTGCTCGTAGAATCGGTGAAGAATCTCGCGTAAGATACGGTCGATCTTTCTCATAGTAACCCCAAAAAGATTTTAGATGGCATGCTTAAATAGTGTTTCGGATATTTGCGAAACATCTTCTCCCAGCTCTATTAAACTTATATGATGAAAACTGACAATTCCTCACTTTTGCGGTAAGGTAAGAAAATATTTAACGGCCTTAAAGGTTTTTGCTGATCTAGTTTCGGCCGTTTTCGAGAATAAAAATCAATGAACTATTTTTGCCTGGTTTCGGACATCTGCGAAACCATTAAAGTGTCTTATTATTGTTTCGCTAGCTATCGAAACAACTCCCTTCCCCGAACTCCCCGAGAGGACGCTTTGACAGACTTTATACCGTGGGTGCGCACCCATGCAGAAACCATTAGAGTGGGAGCTCTCAGCGAAGGGCGGACTTTCTGAAGTTAAGCTACGCCTAGTGCTGAGGCTCTCCTCTAAGGAAATTTCTTGTTTGCTAAAGCGCCTCGACCGTGCAGTCGGCGTTTCGAGGCAAAGGAGCATTGGCAAGGTAACAAGGAAAGAAGTGCTGGCTGTGGGAACCAGAATCACTCGCGCCGACTTGAATTCTGTCAAACTGCTGAGAAGCGTTGTTCTAAAGAGATGCCGTGCCGGTTTGAGGCGCTCATCTACAACGGTCATGAGCCCCGCCCCACCCTTGAGTCATTGGGGCGGAAAGGGGGCATGAAAAATGAGATGTCCTCGCTGCGGTGGAGATGACGCCCGTTTACTTGGGACCCTCAACCCAGGGGTCATCTTCGAGTGCCTTGGGTGCGGCGAGGTTTGGAAAGCAGTGTTTGAGAATGACAAGCCAAGACGAAGGCGTGTGGGCAGGACAAAGTGGAAAGGAGTGCTGTTTAGGAATGTCAAAATCACTCCTGCAGATCTTGAAGCACTCAAACGGCTGAGGCGCATTTCACTCAAAAGATGCCGTTCAGGTTTGAGGCGTTTATCGATAGCTGTCAAGAACCCCACCCCGCTCGCCGATCATTGGAGCAACACGGAGGTGCACAAAGATGGATAGTCGCACTCTGCCCTCCGGTCTCATCTTAAAGCGCCTCACCTGCGCGACGGTCCATGACCTGGAGCGGTTAAATAACTTCTCCCCTACCGCATGCGGGTCTTGGTTCTACGACCCATTCGAGGGGGCGAGATTAGGAGGCGAGTGGAATGGGTAGTACCGCGATTCCGCTGGGCGCCATAGGTGACCGACGGCTGCCAGGGGAGCAGCGGGCGGGAGCTATGCTGACTGCACTGCTCATGATCGCTCTACTGTTCGCTTCCCCGGTCGTCATTGTGATCAGCAACCTGGGCGCGGGCGGTGGGTATGAGATAACACTGGACATCACGGTAGAATTCGACAGGCAACTGGCTGGAGACCGTGTCGGCCAGTACAAGGCACCGCCCCTAACGTCGGTGACCATGACGATCACCGCAACGGTCTCGGGAGGTCAAGTGGACAACGCGGTCCTGATCGACTACTTCCCGAACTCCTGGACGGTAATCGATAATAATGGTGGGACTGTTAGCTCCCATGATGAAAATTACGACAAAATAGAGTGGAGTGTTGGCACGCTCAACAACGAATCGGTTTTAAAATCATATGTGATCGAATCACCCCAACGAACCATACCGCCGACCAAGTACTACTTCCACTCCGAGCTGACCTGGGATGGGGGGAGCGCGACAAGCGATGACTGGATGGTGATCGTCGCTGACCCAACCTCGGAAAACATCTACCCGAGCGATGATGCTTGTACACATCAATATGAGTCAGCTGTCACCTATAATGACGACTGGCTCAAAGTGGATGAGGACGCCAATGGTTGGGCAAAGCGTTCTTACATAAAATTCAACTTGGAAGATATACCAGACACGGCGACGGTCACGGAGGCCACGTTGTACCTCTATACCTCAGGATACAGCGAGCATGGCACAGAGGACACGGTGGTTGCATGTGAAGTCGATGATGATACATGGAGTGAGAGCACCATAACTTGGAACAATCAGCCCGATAATGGTTCTGTGATTGACAGCACAGAGGTAAACAGTGATGGTGCCTGGTTCTCATGGACGGTCACCAGCTGGATCGACAGTCAGAATGGAGGGGATGATAACGCCTCGATGGCGTTGAGGCGCGTGGATGATCAGGATATTGATTATAAATGTTTCCACTCAAAGGACCAGGGCACTTACAGTCCATACCTCGAGGTCACCTACACTGAGGCCGCTAATCCACCAAGCAAACCGGTGCTTTCCTCACCCTCGGATGGCACGACCACCAACGACAACACCCTGACATTTGAATGGTCGGCAGCCTCGGGAGCGGACAATTACAGACTCGTTATAGACGACAGTCCCACTTTTTCGGACGGAGATAACAAATACGATAATAGGGGCATCACCGGCACCAGCTGCACAATCGAGAACGAACTCCCGGACGACAACTACTCATGGAAGGTGATCGCGGTCAACTCTGACGGCGAGAACGAGTCGGATGTCTGGACCTTTGTCGTGAACACTCAGGAGTATCTCTGGGTTCAGACCACTCAGAGTGACTTCGAGCAGGGCACGCTTGAGAATGTGGTCGCGACCGCTGCGGGTGATGTCCAGCTCGAGAGCGCTGGTGGCGAGCTCAGCACCGATGAAAATACTATTCTTTTGTATCACCTCAATGAAAGTTCGGGTACTAATGTTTCCGATGAGATGGGCAACGACGACGGCACGCTTCAGGGCACCGAAGGCACAGATTGGGATTGGATCGGCAACGGAAAATTTGGCAATGCTTTACAATTTTATAACAGCGGCAGCGGTTACATAACGGTCCCAGATTCGAGCAGGCTTAGCCCTACAGGAGGATTACCAGAGTTGACCGTCGAGTTCTGGTACTACTCGGGCCCAGATGATGAAGAAGAGGGGC
>JAUWXQ010000047.1 GCA_030616305.1 Hadesarchaea archaeon | reverse complement strand
ATAAATACCCAGCGAATGTTATCCCTTGCATTTTGCCCTCTTATAAACAACCTTCACTCAAAGCCCCAGCGGGAAAAATGGACGAGAAAACCATAGCGAGGTTGAGCCTAATCTGCTCGCTGACGGGCTTAGCTGCCATCTATGTTGGGGCCATATCCGCCCGCCCGCGGATTACCCCAATCGCGAGCTTGGATAACAGCTTCATCGGGTTGAATGTGGCAATCTCTGGGCAGGTAATTGACTTCCGTGAGCACCGAGATGGGCACCTCTTCCTGAAGCTCCGCGACGATTCCGAGGGAGTAGTTAGCGTTCCGATATTTTCCAGGCTGCGCGCGGAGCTAGGGGAGTCCATCGAACTTCTGGATGTGGTGGAGGTCACCGGCGAGGTCATCATTTATCGGGACGAGCTAGAAGTGGTTCCCGACGGGGCGAGCGACGTGAAGGTTGTCCATACAGCGCCCGTGAAACTATCGAGCCTCAACGAAGAGAACGCTGGAATACCGGTGAAAGTACAGGGCACTATTGTCGAGCGCGAGATAGTGAGCAGCGGGAGCGTGATATTCACCTTGCGGGAGGATGGAAGTCAGCTGCCTGTATTTATCCCGTACTGGGTCGTGGACGATGGTCTACCGGAGCTACATGTGGGCAACACGCTGCGCGTCAATGGGTGGCTCCAACTCTACAACGGCGAGCTTGAGCTCAGGGTGGCGAATACCTCTCACCTGTATCCTGTAGAGGCTGCGTAGATGCTGGAGATGCTCGCCCATGCGCTGGCGGGCGTGGGACTTGGCGTGGTCACCGGGCTCATTCCCGGCCTCCACGTCAACAATCTTACGCCGTTTTTCGTCACGTTCGCCGCAGGATCCTCATTTGTCTCGCTCAACTTAGGGGCCTTAGTAGTGGCGATGGCAATCACGCACACCTTCCTTAGCTACATCCCGTCCACGTTTTTGGGAGCCCCAGATGAGGGCACCGCGCTCTCGGTCCTCCCGGCACACCGCCTCCTGATGGAAGGGCGCGGCTATCACGCTATCAGGCTCACGGCGCTGGGCAGCTTGGGCGGGCTCATGCTTGGCGCAGCCATGCTCCTGCCGTTCCTGCTCGTCATCACCCCCGCGTACGAGTTTGCCCGCCCGCAGATGCACTGGCTGTTGATTTTCGTGATTGGCGCCATGATTGCGCTTGAGCGTTCTAAGGCCGGGATTGCGTGGGCAATTGTTATCTTCCTCATGTCTGGCATGCTTGGCCTGCTCGCCCTTGATACCAACTTCATCCGGGGGGATGCCGCCCTAATGCCGTTGCTATCCGGGCTGTTCGGCGCGAGCGTGCTGCTCCCCAGCATCGCCCGCGGTGGCGCCCTCCCTGAACAGCACATCGATGACGAGTCAATCGAGTTGCGCTCGAACGTGAGGGCGCTCTGCGCGGGAACCGCGGCTGGGGCCTTGACGGGCGTCATCCCAGGGATAGGCCCGTCGCAGGGCACTGTGATGGCCCAGCTCGCGACCCGCTCGAGCGGAACGGAGAAATTTCTGGTCGCGGTGAGCGGCGTGGATACCTCGAAGGCCCTTTTCTCGTTCGTCGCCCTCTACGCGATAGGGCGCGCGCGGAGCGGGGCAGCAGTTGCAGTTGGAGAGATCATGGAGGTAGGGGCCACCGAGCTGGTCTTCCTCGTGGGGGTTGCCCTGCTTGCAGGAGGGATAGCGACCCTGCTGCACCTGCGGCTGGGCAGGCTGGCGGCGAGGCACATGAACCGACTGCCGTACCGGGCCATGTGCGCGGCGGTCTTGGTATTAATCATCGGGCTCACCGTCTACTACTCGGGATTGGTTGGGCTTCCGATCTTCGCCACGGCCACGGTAATAGGGTTACTTCCCGCGGTGATGAACGTTAAAAGAACCCACTGCATGGGAGTGATCATGTTGCCCTGCATCCTCTATTTCGCAGGTGCAAAGGATGTGGTGCTGGCAGCGCTTGGGCTTTAGTTATCGTCTCTTAGCGGCCCTGTAAATTACAAAAGCCGAAACCAGAATTAGAATTATCCCCAACACGACGAACAAACCCTTGCTCACCACATCTATGGACCTAACCACTCCTTGGTAAACCAACATCGCCCCGAGCACCAATAAAACCGGCATAAGAGTCACCATCGGTGGAGCTCGAAGCCTGCGCTGGAGGGAGTCGCCGATGAGGTAGAAATAAGCTAGGGTCAGGACAACACCGACCACAATGAAAGTCGCATCGATTGCTATCCCGCGAACCAATTTCGACCCCTCAAGCAAAAGAAATAATCCAACGACGAGCCCGACGAACGCCGCATACATTTTCGATGTGCTCATTCCAGCCCTTTTTTACTTGGGGATTTAATTATTTAAAAGAGATAGTTTTTGAAGCTTATGCGAGTTCTCGCCTTATGCTCTGGAGGAAAAGACTCAAGCTATGCGCTATGGCTGGCGATGCAGGAGGGACACGAGATTGCGCACGTAGTTGCGATGATTCCCAAGCGAGAGGACTCCTGGATGTTTCACTACCCCAACATCAAGCTCATCGACCTTTTCGCCGAATGTGCTGAGCTGCCACTTATCAAGGCTGAGACAAGCGGAAAACGTGGAGAAGAAATCGAGGACCTCAAACGTGTTTTGCAAGAACTCGATGTCGAAGGTGTGGTCAGCGGTGCGATAGCATCTACTTATCAAAAAAGCCGTATCGACCGCATATGTGAGGAGCTTGGTCTTGTCTCAATAACGCCCCTATGGGGAAAGGAACCTCTCAAGCTCCTGCGAGATTTCATCGCGGCTGGGTTTGAAGCAATTATCACCAATGTCGCTGCGGAAGGTTTTGATGAAAAATGGCTCGGTAGAAAGCTTGACGAAGAATGCATAGATGATTTGATGAAACTGAATGCTAGGTACAAAATCAACATCTCCGCTGAAGGGGGTGAATACGAAACCCTCGTCACGGATGCGCCGTTTTTCAAAAGGAGAATCAAAGTAGAGGAGGCCAAACACATCTGGCGCGGCACGAGTGGCTATTTTTTAATCAAGCGGGCAAAGGTTGTGGAGAAATGATTGGATGACAACCGCCCTTATCTACTCGGAAAAATACCTCAAGCACAATCCAGGCAGGGGACACCCGGAGCGGCCGGAGCGTCTCAGGGCAATCGTGGATGGCTTGAAGCAGGGAAAGCTTTGGGCATCTCAAAACATACAGGTGGTTGATCCAAAGCCAGCTACGCGTGCTGACATCGAACTCGTGCACGACCCTGAGTACGTCTCGCTGGTTGAGAAGCTTAGCGCTGCGGAGAGCCCCATCAACGGCGACACTCCCGTACACAAAAACACCTTTGAACTTGCACTGCTCGCTGCGGGAGGTGCAATTAAAGCCGGGCGAATGGTGCTTTCTGGCGAGGTTCAAAACGCCTTTGCCCTCGTGCGACCCCCTGGACACCATGCCTCTCGAGCACGGGGCGGTGGCTTCTGTTACTTCAACAACGTTGCGGTGATAATCGAGCGTATGAAGCGTGATTTCAAGCTCAAACGAATATTCGTGATCGACTGGGACTCGCACCACGGAAATGGTACCCAAGAGATTTTCTATGAAGATCCAACTGTGCTTTACATGTCGCTGCACCAAGATCCTTTCACACTATATCCAGGAACCGGGTTCACCAATGAAATTGGGAGAGGTGAAGGAGAGGGTTACAACGTCAATGTCCCAATGCCGCCCGGGAGCGGTGATTCTGAATACGCCGCGGCCATGCAAGAGATTTTCGAGCCGCTGAGCGACCAATTCAAGCCCGAGCTATTCGTCGTTTCATCGGGTTTCGACGCCCACGCAGATGATCCCCTTACCCAACTGCAACTTTCCACCATAGCGTATGGCTGGCTAGCGAACTTTGTCTTAAAGCAAGCGAGACAGTGGTGTGGAGGCAAAACCGTCTTTTTATTAGAAGGTGGTTACAATCTCGATGCTCTCTCTGGGGGAGTGGTCAATATCGTAAAGGCTATGAGCGGAGAGGAGTTCCCGCTCCCTGCTAAAACTAGACCTCCTAAAGTCATTTATGAAATCAAGCTAGCATTATCCGGCAAATGGAAACTGTAAGATATCAACCGCCGAGCTCGCGCGCGATCTGCTCAACAGTCGCAATGAATTTCTCAATCTCCTGCTCGAGGTTAAAATAGTGAACCGATGCGCGGACGGTGCCCTCCACCCCAAGGTGACGCATGGTCGGTTGTGCGCAGTGGTGCCCCGAGCGAACCGCTATGTTGGTAATCTCATCCAGCATCGAAGCCACATCGTGATGCCCAAGTCCCTCGACATTAAAGCTGACTACCCCTCCCCGCTGTGCCAAATCACGAGGGCCATAGATTTCAACGCGCTCCATGTCGGCGATCTTCAACATCTGTTCGGTGAGCTTCCGTTCCCGCTCTGCAATTTTTTCGACGCCTATGTCGAGCACGTATTCGCATGCTCTCCCCAGCCCTATGATGCCCGGGATGTTCGGGGTACCGGCATCGAAGACCTGGGGTGATTCAACTAACTTGGAGCTGTGTTGTCCTACCTCCTCGACGATTCCGCCGCCCACCAAAAGCGGCTCAAACCCTGCGAACCTGCCCCCGCTCGCGTAAAGGAAGCCCGTCCCTTGAGGCCCCAGCAATCCCTTGTGCCCTGGAGCGGCGAGAAAATCACATCCTAGCTTCCGGACATCGACTGGCATGTGACCCACTGATTGGGCAGCGTCAACTAAGTACAAGATCTTGTGCTCGCGGGCAAGCTTGCCAATCTCCTCCACCGGCTGGATGCTCCCCACCGCGTTAGAAACGTGATGGGTAGCTATGAGGCGGGTTTTTTTATCGATTGCCGCTTCGAACTCAGATGGGTTGAGCAGGCACTCCTTTGACGCCCCAATGAGTTCTAGTTTCACGCCATGCTCCCGCTCGAGGCGCTGCCATGGGAGAAGATTGCTGTGGTGTTCAAGCACCGTGGTTATGACCTTGTCGCCTTTTTTGAGACCTAATCCTCCAGCAACGAGATTGATGGCCTCGGTCGTGTTCTTCGTGTAGGCTATTTCCTCCGGTTTTGCGTTTATCACGCGGGCTAGCTTCTCACGAGTAGCCTCGAACGCTTCAGTCGCGCGCTTGGCCGCACGGTACAAACCCCGTCCGACGTTCGCGCCATATTCGCGGTAGTATTCAAGCATGGCGTCCAGCACAGGCTGAGGTGTGGGGGTGGTGGCCGCGTTATCCAAATAAATTATGCCCGTGCGTAAGAACGGGATGTCTCCTCTAACTTCATCAACACTTTTGGGCACGCGTATCCCCTAGAGAAGTCGTGTCAAACCAACAACTTGAACGTTGCCCACCCCGGGGAGGCCCGCGAGTTCCTGTTCCAAGGGCTCAGTCCCGCCAGCCGCATCTTCGACCACCGTGACCACCCGGAGGGCCTCGAGACCGAAAGCTATCGGCTCGCGGGAAATGGAGTGAACCTTGATGCGCTCCTTAATCATCGCTTCGAGCTTGTCCAAGTCGATGTCAGCGCTCTCGGGCATCAACTTTAAAGTCACGGCGACCTCTGCCATCTAAACCCCCTCACGGACCCGCAAAGCCGCATTTGGGACAACGATAAGGGTTGCTAAGACTGCGGCATTTAGCACAACGACATATATCGGAGCCGCAGCTGGGACATGGAAAGTGGGTGGCCACTTCGCTCGATGGTATTTCACGATTACACGAGGTACATACGACAGCCATTGGAACCCCACCCCACTTTGACGAAGCCTGTTTTAACGGTTTGCGTGTCGTTTTATTTGCCGAGCTGCGTTATCAATGAACGGGCCCGTAGTCTAGCCTGGATAGGACACAAGCCTGCGGTCAAAACGGCGGCGAGCTTGCGGCTCGGGTTCAAATCCCGACGGGCCCGCCATCAACTTTTAAGAATCTAGAGGAGGTAGAAGAGAGCCAATCCGGTGAGGTAAAATCCATAAAACGCGAGAAGGGTTATCCCATGTCGCCTCGTTAACCTCTTTCGCCCCCACATGAAGCCCACCAGCAACGCCATCGAAAGCAGCATCATGGGGTTGCTGAACCAGAGTCCTTGGGAGTCCACCCCTAAAGAGGCCCCCCGCGCCGCGCTTACCAGAGACGCGCTACCGATAATCAATGCCGCGTTGAATATATTTGAGCCTACGATGGTCCCTATCGATATCTCCGGCAGCTTCTTTCGAATCGATATTATAATCGTCGCTAGCTCTGGGATTGACGTTCCTATGGCAATTATCGTAAAACCGACTGCAGCTTCAGCTTCTAGAGTTGTTAGTCCTGCGGCCACGAGCGCGGTCTGAGCAACTCCAGCACCACCAAAAACAAGCAACCACGACCCAAGTAGGATACCAGCAGTTCCGATGATAAACAGCAAAAACAGCTTTGGCAGTCCTTCTCGTTTTTTAGGGATAGGAAGTTTCAAGTTTTTCCTTCGTATGCTCTCCTTTTTCAACACGAACCTCAGAAACAGCACGAAAATCGCTAGGAGGAGAAGTCCTTCTATAGGTCCGATAATGCCGTTGAGCGACATCGCAGCAAGTGCCCCCCCAACGACCAGCATAATCAACCCCTCGCTAACCCCCCCTTTCCTAATCCGAGCCATGCCGAAAACCGCCGCGAGAGCGAGGATAGGGGTGATGTTGATGATGTTGGAGCCGACCACATTCCCGTATGAAATTCCCATATGGCCCGATCCAGAAGCTATGATAGCGGTGAAGAACTCGGGAGCTGAGGTAGCGAAAGCTATCAGCGTGAGCGCAATCATTGCCTGAGAGACGCCAATCGCACGAGCGATCCTGCACGCGGAATCCACGAAGAGGTTTCCGGCCTTGGCGATCAGAAGGATTGCTACTACAAGCGCAAGGATGAACTCTATCATTTTTTACCCCAGCACAAATCTGGCACTAGCAAATATAAGGGATGGCGCTTAAAACTACTTCAACAACTCTTCAAGCCTGTTGTTTACTTCATCCCAGTTAACGATGTTCCAGAATGCATCGACAAACTTGGCTCTTTGGTTCTTGTAATCGAGGTAGTATGCATGCTCCCAGACATCAAGAACCATCAGAATTCCAAATGCAGGGTAAATGTTGGTGTTGTGCTTTTCGATCTGCATTATTATTGGCCTATTAGTTTGCTTGCAAAAAGTGAGTGCCGCCCATCCAGAGCCTTCTACACTAACAGCGACTTGAGCGAATTCCTTTTTGAACCTCTCAAAACTTCCAAACTCCTTATCCAAAGCATCGCCTAACATCCCACTAGGCTTTCCACCGCCTTTGCCCGCAGGCGCTAAATTAGGCCAGAACAATGAGTGTAATAAATGCCCTCCTATGTTGAACGAAAGGTTCTTCAAAGTAGATTTTATGTCCAGATCAGTGACGTCTTTTCGTGCTTTATCGAGCTTCTCGAAGATTGCATTTGTACCATTAACATACGCTTGATGGTGCTTTTGGTGGTGTATCGTCAATTGTTCTTCAGAGATATACGGCGCTAAATCTTTGTATCCGTAAGGCAGTTGGGGCAAATTGTAAAACTTAGTTGTGTTCATGCTAATTACTTCTTTTATTTCAGCCGTTCTTCTGAAAGTTTTAAATGATCTGTTTCTACTTCAACGAACGCTTCGAATATCTGTCTTACTCTCTCATTTTCAGATTCTGCGGCTGCTTTTTTATAAAATTCAATAGCTCTTGTTTCTCTTGCATGAGACTCTTCTAAATTTTCTTTATTGCGTATATGACATGAATCACTTCCTTGAGGCACGCGGTCAAGTTTTAATATCTTTTTCCAAACACTGGCATGTTCCGCTTCCACTTTTCCTAAAGCCTTGAACAATAAGTTTCCTTCATCGTCGTCTGTTTTTTTCGCAGCGCAGAAATAGAATGCAGCGTTGTTTACTTCCACTTGCAAAGCGTGCTCAGCATTCGCTTTATCCTTTTCACTTAGTTCAACGTTGAAATTAACTTGGGCTTCTTTTGCTTCTTTTATGTACTTTCTATGCGCGCCGCAAAAAGGACAGTTGTCTGGGGGGCTCTCTCCGATATAAGGATCGCCACAAATTTCGCATCTCCACAGTTTTACCATTGTACCACCTTATTCGTGAATACCGGTGTTAAATGCCCCGGGCCTGCAGTTTCTCCTCTTCTTTGAGCGTCTTTATGTCAATACCCTTCATCGGCTGCGGCAGATTTTTACATGCCTCTAATACCATCTCGGGGTCATCATAATGCCTGGTCGCTTCTACTATCGCCTTAGCCATCCTTGCAGGGTCGCTTGATTTGAAAAAAACAGAGCCGACGAAAACCCCATCCACGCCCAGTTGCATCACAAGAGCACAGTCGGCGGGCCCTGCGATTCCCCC
>JAUWXQ010000013.1 GCA_030616305.1 Hadesarchaea archaeon | reverse complement strand
CCGAAAAGCGATAGCTTTATAAGCATCTCCTACTTTTAAAACTCGAAAACTCGTTCACGTTGGTGATATTCATGGAGTTTTGCCCCAAATGTGGTACCATGTTAGTTCCAACCAAGATTGGCCGTTCGAGGCGGCTTACCTGTCCACGCTGCGGTTATAAAAGCAAGGCAAAGAAACCTGCGTCATACAAGATAAGCGAGAAGGGTAAGGAAGCGAGAGAGGTAGCCGTCATCGTCGAGAAGAAAAAGAAGCATAAGAAACCCGCTGAACGTGAGTACGAACTCGAGCCGCCCGAGTATTATGAAGAATTTTATGAGGGATGACTAAACCCTCACGGCCGCCCCTTCAAGTGCATGGCTGCAGATGCATGAGCGTCGTTTTGGGACCTTAGGAATCGCTTCTAGAAGAAGCTCTCGAACGCGCGCGGTATTCTCTTTAATTATCTCAGCTACCTCGGTGTAGGTGAGCTTTTTCTTGGAGATGCCAGCGGCGAAGTTTGTGATAATCCCGACCGCTGAATAACACATCTCCAGCTCTCGTGCGAGAATGCACTCTGGCACGTTGGTCATGCCCACCAAATCTGAACCCAGCATCCGCAACACTTTTATCTCAGCCGCTGTCTCGAAACGTGGACCCTCTGTACATGCGTAAACAGCATGGGGGTGAATCTTAAGACCTAACTTCCTCGCGACATTGATTAGGACTTCACGCAGCTCTGGACAATAGGGCTCGGTAACGTCGATATGCACAACACCGTCCTTACCACCCTCGTAGAAGGTCTGGGGACGACACTTCGTGAAGTCGATGAACTGGGTGAGGAGGGCGAGTTCGCCTGGTCGCATTCGTATATTGGTGGATCCAAAGCTGGTCGTGACGAACACACGTTTAACCCCAAGCTTACGGAGGGCCCAGAGGTTCGCTCGGTAGTTTATCAAGTGGGGTGGGATTGTATGTCCTTTGCCGTGCCTTGGTAGAAATACTACTTCGCGCCCGTGAAGTCTTCCGAGGCGGAGCTCTGGAGAGTCACCGTAAGGTGTCTTCACCACGGTGGTCCTAGTCCTTTTGAGTTCTGTCATTGAATACAAGCCGGAACCGCCGATAATCGCAATCTCGGCCCTCAAAGTCTCACCGCCCAAACCTTCGTTTTCGACTCTGATAGTTCCGAATCGCGCGCAGGAAGTCTATCTTGCTAAACGCAGGCCAGTTCGCCTCGCAGAAGTAGAGCTCGCTGTAGGCGGACTGCCATATGAGAAATCCGCTGAGACGCTCCTCTCCACTCGTTCGGATAATCAGGTCGGGGTCGGGCAAATCAGCTGTGTAGAGGTGGCTGCTTATGAGCTTCTCGTCTACCTCGCTTGACTTTAGCTCACCGTGCTCGATACGCTCGCATATACACCGAACGGCTTCTGCGAGCTCGGCCCTACCACCATACCCCATAGCCAAATTGAGGGTATAACCATCGTAACCCTGGGTTGCCTTTTGGGCTTCTTCGATCGCCCGCTTGACCTTCTCCGGCAAGTATCCAAGATTACCGATAACCCGAACACGTAGTTTGTACTTGTGAACGCGCTCGTTCCTCGCAACTTCCCTGAATTTTTCTGCGAAGAGTTCCATCAGGGTTTCCACTTCCTTTTCAGACCGGCTAAAGTTCTCCGTTGAAAAAGCATAGACTGTGATGTGTTTGATTCCCAGCTCTTGACACCACCACACTACCTCCTCAAGTTTTTTGGCGCCGAAAATGTGCCCTTTGAACTTTTCGAGCCCCATACTTTCTGCAAACCTGCGGTTGCCGTCTAGGATAATCGCGATGTGCTGGGGAACACTTCCGGCTTGAACCACATCTGCCAGTAATTGTTGTTCGTAGTATTTCGCCGCCATATTCCGGATTCGAGATATGCCGGGCAATTTGTGTATTGGAAACTTCTCTATCGACATTTAACCCCTAAAACCACTTCCCATACCGCTTTAAAGCACTTGGGGCGGGTGGGGCTAGACTGCACGAGTTTTATATGCAATCTTATGGCCATTTGGATACCAAAGAATACCCATTTTGGCTCAATGAGATTAAATAACAGCAAAAAACGAAAAACGAAAAAAATTTAAGCTCTGAAAACAAGAAATAAATTGCTTTGGAGGCTGGCCCGGGGGCGCGGGGTGAAAAAACCCAAGGGTTGAAAACGTGCCCCACATATCCAAAATCGAGCTGAGAGGCTTTAAGTCGTTTGGGAATTCTAAGGTTAGTATTCCTCTCTCTAAAGGGCTGACCGCAATCGTGGGGCCTAACGGAATAGGCAAGAGCAACATTGTCGATGGTTTGTGTTTTGTGTTAGGGGAAACGAGTGCGAAAGCGATCCGGGCCGAGCGGTTGTCGGGACTCCTCTTCAAAGGCGGCGACGGCCATCGCCCTGCACCATTTGCTGAGGTGTCTCTCCACTTCAACAACGAAGACGGTAAGCTTCCAATAAACTCTCAGACGGTGGCGATATCCCGCCGGGTCGACCGCAGCGGGAAGTGTGTTTATAGGATAAACAAAAAGCGTGCGAACAGGCAAGAAATAGTAGACCTTCTAGCAACCAGTATGGTCAGTCCGGGCGGCTACAATTTCGTCATGCAGGGGGACGTTAACCGCTTCGTGAATATGGGATCGACCGACCGCAGACTGATAATCGACGACCTGGCCGGGGTGGCCGAATACGATGAGAAAAAGCAGAAATCGATGGGGGAACTCCAAAAGGTTCAAATAAACCTCGACAACGTTGACACGGTTCTGCGTGAGATATCGGCTCAAATGGAAAGTCTTAAGGTACAGATGGAAACTGCAATCCGCCACAAACAACTAAATCGGGAGCTCGAGCAGACCAGAGGGGCGCTGTTGCTGATTAGAAAGGAAAAACATGCAAAGGAACTTTCACAATTAAAACAGGGGGCGGAGAAATTAGAAAAGGAAATTCAAGAATTGAGGGACGAGCATCAAGTAATCGCCGATGATATGAACAAACACAATGAAAAAATTGGGAGCCTCGACGAGCTTATTGATGAGAAAAAAAGCGCCGATGTGCTGGTAAATGTGGAGAGAACGCGAACCCAAATTAGCATCCTAAGTGAACTGTTGGAGTCCATCACTGAAAAACAGTCAAATATCAACAGAGAAATCTCAGTCCTGACTGAACATATTAAAGAAATGGGGGGCCCACATAGCGAAATTTCCGCAAATAGATTCGCTTCGCTCTCATCAAGGTTTAAGGCCTCACGCGAAAAATTTACCGCACTTAACACGTCCCTAGACGAGAGCAAATCGCCAACTACCACTAGAGATATATTGCAACAGATCAGGATCGTTCTTAGCAATCTTGCCTCCGTCGTAGATGAACTGTCAAAGTGCATCAGTTCTCTCTCTCAATCACCTTTGGAACTGGATCAAGGTCCAACCGTCTCAGATGTGCGAGAGAAACTCATCGGCCTTAATGCCAAGCGGGCTGAGTTGGATGAAGAAATCAAAAGCTTGAACCAACGTATTAACAACGCCCAGTCCCAACTCGCGCTTAACGAGGCATCAGAAAAGAATATTCGCGCATCTATTGAAAACCTTGCCGACGAAAGAAAAAAGCTGCGAGATAAAGTTCGTGTGCTAGAAGAAAAAGCACATATCTTGGACAGCGAAAAAAGAAGGATTGAGGAGGAGCTTCAGGGGCAGCAAATGAAAAAAGTTTCCCTTGAAACAGAACTCAGCGGGATAAACGCCGAACTGAAAAAAATTAAATTGACAACAACTCTCCCAACTGACGCTAATGCCGAAACTCTCGGACGCAAAGCCGATGCGCTGGAGGAAGAGATAGGGTTTCTCGGGGAGGTCAATTTCCGTGCCATCAAAGATTTCAGGGGGACGGAGCGCCGGTATAACGCTGAAAAGTTGAAGTTCGATAAACTGGCAGCTGAGAAGCAGTCATTGCTGGACTTCATGCATGACATCGATGAGAAAAAGAAAGAAGTCTTCATGAAAACATTTAATGAAATCTCGCGGCACTTCAGTGAAATTTTCAGCGAGCTGTCACCGGGCGGAACAGCAGAACTTGCGCTGGAAAATGAGGAGGCCCCATTCGAGGGCGGGCTGCAGATAAAGGCAAGACCAGGGGGAACTGAAGTCTCATATGTGGGTGAACTATCTGGCGGACAGAAAGCTCTTACCGCCCTAGCTTTCATATTCACCCTCCAGCGGTACCGCCCCACCACCTTCTACGTGCTGGATGAGATAGACGCTCACCTTGACCCGAAGAACCGAAAACGAGTCGCTGAGATGCTACACCAGTTCTCGCGCGAATCTCAGATCGTCCTCATAACCTTACACGATGCCATGATGTCCACCGCTGACCGGTTATTCGGCGTCACCATGGAAAACAAGATCTCTCGCTTGTTCTCCGTAGAACTTTCGGGTTTAGGAGGATGATACAAGATGACCACTCTTACCGACCAACCGCTTCAGACGCTCCTAGAGCTGGTGCAGCAACACAAACTTGACCCATGGGATATCGACATCGAGAAGCTCGCCCACGTGTATATCCAGCGAATGCGGGAGATACGGGAAGTGGACCTGCGGGCATCGGGACGGGCGCTACTTTCGGCATCTGTGCTCCTGCGGATAAAATCGAGCTACGCACTAAATGGAAACGGCAGAGCGCAAGTTGCGGAGGAGGGGCTTGAAGACATGCTTGATGTAGATTTCCCGGATCTGGGGGAGATAACGCTCGTACAAAACACCCCTCGAAAAATAACCCTCGTGGATTTGCTCGGCGCGCTCCAAGAAGCGCTCGCGGAAATCCCGGCCAAAAAAATGCCCCATAGTAAAAAAATGGAAAAAATCATTCGAACCCTCAGCGAGTACAATGTTAACATAGAGAAACATCTAAATGCGCTCTACAAGCAAATATCCGCTCTCATCGCCTCGGGAACGAGGGTTACGCTCCTCACGCTCATAGAAGAGCGCACGAAACTCGCTGTGGTCAGAACCCTGCTCCTGCTGCTTTTCTTGTGCGCCGATGGTAAAGTAGTATTAGAACAACCCGAGCTCTTCGACGATATCTTAGTTTCGCTTCCGAAAAAGGAGGTCAAACATGGGAGCTAAACAGGATCGCTCGATGATCGAGGCCGCGCTCTATGCAGCTAATCATCCGCTGACCATAGGTGAGATTAAAGAAATTTTGAAAACTTCATCTGAAACCTACGTGCGAAAACTCGTCAGTGAACTGAAAGCCGACTATGAGGAGCGGGGGGGGCCATTCTCACTAGTAGAAATGAGCAGGGATACCTTCACGCTACGCCTCAACGATGAATGTATGAAAAAGCTCGATAAAATCATACAGAAAACAAGAATTTCGCGGGGAGCGCTAAAGACCCTCGCCATAATAGCTTACAAACAAAACCTCTCACAAGCCAAGCTCGCTGAGCACCGGGGAAACCGGGTCTACGACTATGTCAGACAACTCTTGGCCCTCGGCTTCATCGAGTCGAAGCCATTTGGCCGTACGCGGATGCTCCGAACCTCGCGTAGGTTCGCAAGCTACTTTGGCCTCGAGGACGACATGGACAGGATCCGCGAGCGGATTGAGGAACTCGCGCGGTAGAGCATTTATACATCCGCACCCAACTATTCCAACGGTGCTTATGGCTAGGTGGCAGGGGAGATCTCTGAAGAAGCCCAGTGGCGGACGGATATGGGCTAGGAGAGGCAAGCGTAGGCGAGAAATGGGCAGCGATTTCGTCGAGCCTAAACTCGGTCCGACAAAATCTCTCAAGTTGCGCACATTCGGGGGGAGCGAAAAGTTGGGCCTGCTCTCTACGGATTTCGCGAATGTGGTAGACCCTAAAACCAGCCGCGCGAAGAAAGTTAAAATCCTCGCGGTGATTGAAAACCCCGCTGACCCGCACTTCGTGCGTAGAAACGTCCTGACGCGGGGCGCGGTAATTGAAACGGAGCTTGGCAAGGCGCGCGTGACCAGCCGCCCCGGGCAGAGCAGTACCGTTGACGCAGTGCTCGTCGAACCAAAAAAGGTCGAACCCACATCGGCATAGTCACGACGTTTTAGGGGCCAAGTGTTGTAAACAGCACGGCTTTTTTGATCCAGGAGGTTCTACTCAAATCCGCGTCTTTAGAAAACTCGTGAAGAAAGTGGAAGGCGAGCCTGAAACTAAAATAGAGATTGGCTACAAACCTGTAAAAAGCCCGATTGCTGGTATAAGAAAAGCTAACCCTTGTCCTCGTGGGTCCGGAGTTTGAAACGCCGTTCTGCAGGGGGGGCCTCGCCCACCGTCAAACTGCCGGCTGCTACCTCATCCACGCTGTGCACAACGCCGCCCCACTCCTCTATTGCCGAGCGAATCGCCCCGTAGTCGAGTTTGCCATCAATTGTCACCTTGATGGTCTCGGTGTCCTTGTCTATCTCGATGAGCGTGACGTTTACACCGTCGACGCCGGGCACGGAGCCCAACTTGGTCGCGAATTCTGGCAATGTCGGACTGTGGGGCTTCAGTACATCTAGCACCAACCGCCTGATATTCGTAGAACCAATCTTTCTAGACATGAAAACCACCCATCACTCACTTCCACAAATTATAAAACCTTCTGAACTTTGGTCCTTCTAACCACACCTTTTAAATATTGCGAAAACTGTATATAAAGAAAAAGAAAGTTGCTTTAAATTTTTCGGAGGGTTCGGTTTGCAAATTATAGGCAAGGGATTGCACACCACCACCCGCGGGCTGGTGGTGCGGGCGACTCAAACCCCAAAACGGGGGGAGACGGCATTTGATTCAGCAGGGAAGCGTGTAGGAAGCGTTTTTGACGTTTTCGGGCCAGTAAAATCGCCATACGTTGTGATAAAGCCCGCTTCGGGACTCTCCGAGGTTGAGCTTGGGAAGCTCATTGGATCAGATATTATTATGGGGGAGAGGCATGGAGAAAGCCGGAAGGCAAAAGGCGTGCCCCGAGTGCAAAAGCACTAAGCTCGTGCGTGACTACGAACGCGCCGAGCTAGTGTGCGCTGGGTGTGGCTTCGTCATCCACGACAAGATAATGGACATGGGGCCCGAGTGGCGTGCCTTTGACCAAGAGCAGCGGGACCGTCGAGGAAGAGTAGGAGCTCCCATGACCTTTACGATCCACGATAAGGGTTTGTCCACGATGATTGACTGGCGGGACCGTGACTCCCATGGTAAAGACCTCACCCCCAAGCGCCGCGCCCAGATCTACCGCCTGCGCAAATGGCAGCGCCGGATCAGGGTGTCAGACGCGACCGAACGGAATCTGGCTTTCGCGCTCTCGGAGGTCGACCGAATGTCATCGCACTTGGCTCTTCCTCGAAACGTACGGGAAGCAGCTGCAGTAATCTACCGAAAGGCGGTCGAGGAACGGCTGATCCGTGGGCGGTCCATCGAGGGGGTAGCTGCCGCAGCGCTCTACGCTGCCTGCCGCGAATGCAAGGTTCCACGGACGCTGGACGAGATCGCCGACGTCTCGCGTGTGAGCAAGAAAGAGATCGGGCGGAGCTACCGGTTCATAGCCCGAGAGCTGCTGATCCACCTGCGTCCGACTAGCCCAATCGACTACATCCCACGGTTCGGTTCCGAGCTGGGGCTGAGCGGGGAGGCGCAGTCGAAGGCGATTGAGTTGCTCAAGCAGGCGACAAAGAAAGGACTTACTTCTGGGCGTGGCCCAACAGGGGTGGCGGCCGCGGCCATCTACATCGCGAGCGTGCTCTGCGGAGAGCGGCGGACGCAGCGGGATGTGGCGGATGTGGCAAGGGTAACTGAGGTCACCGTGAGAAACCGCTACAAGGAGTTATGCGAGAAGCTTGGGCTGGATGTAGAGCTGTGAAATTTTCCCCTTTATAAAGAACCTTCGACCAAAGCCACGATGGGTACGTGCAAGAGGGCACTAAGGCATTCATTGATTTGGAAGAGATTATCCGATCTCAAAATAGTCCGGGCAGAAAGGTCATCATAAGAGTCGAAAATGATAGAATTTGGATTCGTACTTTACCTTCAAAAGTACATAGCGGGCATCGTTCAAAGGAAATTAGACTCAAACGGTTTGTCGCATTAGATGATTTATTTTTCGAGGGGCTGGGTCTCTGGCGAGGAGAGGGTAGCAAAAGTAAGGGTTTATACTTCGGCAATTCAAACCCGTCGTTGCTTCATCGTTTTTTAGAATTTATCGAACACAAGCTTGGGTTGGACAGGGAAGAGTTCAAAGTCACCATTAATGTTCCAACATCGCCTTATCTTGACGAGGTAAAAGAAAAATGGGTAAATGAGTTATCGATTCCTGCCCAAAATTTCACGCAGATTTGTGTGGACCCTAGAATTAGGAAAGAATATGCTCAAGCCTATTTTAACTCAGTTATTTTAGCAAAGCTTATGGGTGATTTGTATTCAAGATTTAAAGCATTTATTTTACAAGATCAAAGAGCCTCCGTTGCCTTCTTGCGAGGTATTTTCGCGGCTGAGGGTTCTGTGCTGGTGAAAAACTCAGGAGTATTGCATCACATTACTTTTTCATCTAAGGATAGCGAGCTTATCCAATTCCTCGAACAATGCCTGCGCATACATGGGGTGAAACCTAGCAAGTATATGATCAACGGAATGAATCTCCAGATTTATGGTCTGTCAAACTTTAAGCACATTCGTGATCTTAATATCCACACCCTCCACCCCGAGAAGCGTGAAAAGTTCGAGCGTGGATTTTCGGCCTATAAACGTGTGAACGTTCTGGACGGCGAGGAAGCTCGAACGCTCATACTCCGGCAGCTCTCCTCCGGTCCCAAAACCTACGACGACCTCGCCGCCGCTCTGGGCAAGGCCCGAACAACGATCCAAGCATGGCACGTCCCAATCTTGGAGAAGCAAGGTCTGATAAAACGTGCGGGTAAACGAGGACATGCTTGGCTGTGGGCGCTCACGGAGCCAGAGCCTGTGATGTTTCCTAACCCTGTTGACTACACCCTCGCTGCGGCCTGAATAGATTACTGTTGACTTACCCAAAAACGTGCGTGCCCTTTACCATTAATTTCAATGTCGAAACTTAATTTATTAGCCGTTTTTGGGCATATTTAAATGGGTGTGGGGCAGGTGTCGGGCAAGTATCTGGTTGTTGGCGTGCTCCTAGTTGCCATTAGTTTGGGTGCTTTGTTTTATGTTTGGCAAGATAGACAAGGAGCCGGGCATGAGATCCCTCCTCCGTTATATATTCACGGTTACGCATCGGTTGGGGCGACTGTATTTGGAGTCGACAATGACGGCATGAGGATTATCGCCTCGGTTAGAATCGATAACGTCAAGAGTTACACGCCTGAAGAAAATCAAGAGATACTGGTCCATGTCGGCGACAACATAACTATATACTTCTCAGGGATTGGTGACATGAGCACTTGGAGATCGGCGGGCTTGAAAAGCGGCGACAGGATATGGGCCAACCTGAGGGCAGTGGTTTCTTTTGTGGACCCCTACTGGGAGTGCTTTGACGACAATTGGGGCATTGGTTATGAAATATTCTGAAATTGCTTCATATGGCCCCAATTCAAAAATATATGTCGCAGTTATCGATGAAATTTAACGTGGATTCTAATCGTGTTCCTAAGTTACAGGAGCCATATTTCACGTTTCTTAAAGGTTCTGTCACATTATCGGGACGTGATTTTGGGTGGTGCAATTCGGGACAAACTTCAGAATCGACTTAATTTACGTACAAAGCCCGCCCAAACCCAACCCTTTTATATGATAAGTTCAGAGTTCCTCGATTACCATGCGTATCGAACACTCGAGACAAGACAGCGCACACCGCTACGAGTGCTGGGACGACTACGGCTGCTCAGTTATGGGAGGTGCAGTAGTTCGGGAGCAGGATAGGCGCGCATATCTGCATGACATCAATGTCGGTTCAAGTTACCGAGGATGCGGAATCGGTACCAAGCTGCTGACGCAAATCATCGCAGATTTTGAAGGCAAGCCCATCATAGCCAGCGTCTTCGAAGCACGGCTCCCCTGGTACAGACGGCACGGTTTTGAACCTGTTGGAAGGACAAACAATCTAATCAAAATTGTCAGGTCTTCTTGATTTTGGGGGTCAACTTCTTAAACAGACGATTGAGAGATTTGAAGGGGTCGTGGGGTAGCTTGGTCTATCCTGCCAGCTTTGGGTCGCAAAAGCGCAAAAAAGCTGGTGACCCGAGTTCAAATCTCGGCGACCCCACCACTCAAATTCTATGAATCCTTAATACCAGGCGGGACAGCCGCACTGACTAGGTTGGAGGTGACCATTCACAGGCGAAAAGCATTCATTGCCTCAGATTCAAACTCTCGTCATCGTCTCGGCTGCGCCGCCCGGTATTAGCGCGATTGCCGATACCAGCCTCGACAATTGATATGTAGCTCCAAATATTTAAAGTAAACCTAAAACTCTGGCGCCGGCCCAAAAGCAAGCTTCTTAATAGGCATCTGCCAGTTTAAGAGGGGGGCGGTATGGAAGCCGAAATCCCTGTTGTCGAGGCGCAGTTGTACAAAGGCAAGATAATTGTTTGGGACGAGGCGCAGGCGAATCAGCTCTACCAGCGGGGCTCTTACGGCAAGCCACTCACTGGGGGGAAGCTTCAGCTGGCGCCTGTCGAGGCTCTCTATCTTCTAGAAGGTGGAAAGCTCCGTGTGGTCGATGAGAATGGCGGGCAACTAAAATTCAAAGATCTTTCAGACAAGTTCACAGGGACCGATCCTGAAACGATGCTCAAGTACACGGTGTACGCAGACCTTCGCTCACGCGGCTACATCATCAAGACTGGCCTGAAGTTCGGCGCACACTTTCGTGTCTACGAGCGAGGCGAGAAGCCAGGCGAGGCCCACTCAAAGTTCCTGGTACAGGCTATCCCTGAGGAAATCAAGCTCACCCCAACCGAGCTCGCGCGCGCGGTTAGGCTCGCACACAGCGTTCGCAAAAAGATTTTATGGGCGATTGTAGATGATGAGGGAGACATTACATACTATGCGCTGACACGTGAGAGGCCGTGAGTTAATCTTTTAGCATAAATTCTTGGATGATGTTCTTTGCCTTTTCCCTCTTGTGCTGATGACCAACTAAAAATTTCTTGACCCTTTCAGCCAGCATTTTCTTACAGTCACCGCAAATCAACTCACCATTTTTACATGTGCGGTAAATCTCCTCCAATTTTTTGTCGTCTTCTTCGAACATGAAATAGAAATACTGGTAAACGGAACATACGTCTGGATTACCGCCTTTTTCCCGCTGCTCTTTAACAGTCCCCCTGCCCCCGGTAAATGCATTCATTATCTTTTTCGCGGCCGTCTCTGGTGTGTCGGTTGTGAATATACACGTTTCCGGTTGGCTCGCGCTCATCTTTCCACCTTCACCTAGGCCGGGGATAAATTTGCAGTGGAGTTGTGCTGGTTTATAGAACCCAAGCTTTGGCGCGACATCCCTGCTCGGCCGCCAGTAAGGGTCTTGATCTATTGCGGCGGGTATCAAACAAGGGATATTCTTTCCCTTCAGCACGGATGGGAAGAAACAGGGCGCCGCCTGAACAGCAGGAAAGAAAATGGTACCTATATTGTTCTCGTTCGTGAACCCGAAGACAGCTTTTGCGGTGGAAAAGGTGATATGCTTTGCCACTCGAATCGCCATCTTGTACAAAGTTTTCGCATACTCCACATCAGAAAAAATGAATGTCTTTTTTGGCTCAAAGCCGCATGCTATCACATCTAGGGCATTATCGTACGTGAAGCCAATCGCTTTTTCCAAGCTGAGTTCCCGCTTAAACAAAAATTTCTCATCATCGGTCATCTGGAAGTAAAGTTCAGCATCAAATACGTCTTGGAGGTGTTTAGTAAAAATCCAAGGAATCAAATGCCCGAGATGAGTATAGCCTGAGGGGCCCCTTCCTGTGTAGAGATAGAATTTTTCTCCTTCTTCGTACATGTTGAGTATCCAATCGAAGTCTCGGTGGGAAAAGAAAATCTCCCTCTTTAAAAACACGTGAAGCTTCCCAGTATGCTTTTCCAGCCTTTTGAGGAGATTGGCGTCTATCAGCTTGGTTCCAAACTGCTTTACGAGTTTGTCATAGTCCACTTTCCCTTTAACCTCCCAAGGAGTGACGACAAATCTCGGCACTATAACATCCCCTCTTCAGCCTGTTTCTGTCTTGAACTGAATGCGGTGTGGCGCATATTTAACCTTAGCGAGAAAGTTATCCTCTTTCACCAACCACCAACTTTAAACCTGAGAGGAGAAAAATTCACGAGCGCGATGATGGGCCTGGCTAAGCTGATTAATGATGTAGATATTGAGTTCAGAGCGCGTCAGTATTAAGTCTCTTTAACCACTTTCAGGACTTTTTGGGCTAGCTCCTCCCCCTTCTCGACCGGAATATTAACGCCTTTCTTAGTGAAACCTTTGTAATTCGACGTTTCCACCCAAGTTCTTATGTCAAGAGTGTCGAGTCCCCGAAACCTGCTTTTCTGTACTATCACTTTTTTTCGCTCGTTTACCACGACTTCTTCCAAACTATCGCCACCCGCTCTTTCTCAAAACTATGGGCCACTCTTCGGGCGCAGATACTTCCCGATGAACCTTGGATCGATGCGCTTAAGCTCGGCATCCGGTAGCGTCCTCAGGAGTTCCCATCCGAGGTCGAGCGTAGTTTCAATCGACCGGTTCTCATCTCGCCCTTGGTTCACGAACTCCCGTTCGAATCTGTCGGCGAAGTCGAGGTAGCGCCGATCTCGGTCGGTCAGCGCCTCCTCCCCGACGACCGCAACCAATGCCCGAAGATCTTTACCTTCAGCGTAAACAGCGTAGAGCTGATTGGATACATCGCTATGATCCTCGCGTGTGTGCCCCTTCCCTATGCCGTCCTTCATCAGCCTGGAGAGGGAGGGAAGTACGTTGAGCGGTGGATAGACTCCCTTCCGGTGAAGCTCGCGATCCAGGACAAGCTGCCCCTCCGTGATGTAGCCTGAAAGATCAGGAATGGGGTGAGT
This sequence comes from Hadesarchaea archaeon, assembly GCA_030616305.1. Classification (GTDB taxonomy): domain Archaea; phylum Hadarchaeota; class Hadarchaeia; order Hadarchaeales; family Hadarchaeaceae; genus B75-G9. The sequence goes on along the minus strand of JAUWXQ010000013.1, from coordinate 8,727 downwards.
GATGTCATCCCCGGGCATGGTCAGGATCGGCATCTGAGTCACCGAGCCCTTCTTACCTTTTATCCTCCCAGCTCGCTCGTAAATCGACGCGAGATCTGTATACATGTAGCCGGGGTATCCTCGTCTCCCTGGCACCTCACTCCGCGCAGCCGAGATTTCACGAAGAGCTTCAGCATAGTTGGTCATGTCCACCAGAATCACCAGCACATGCATCCCTTGGGTGAACGCGAAGTACTCTGCGGTGGTCAGGGCCAACCGTGGGGTGAGAATGCGCTCGATGGCTGGGTCGCTGGCGAGATTCAGAAAAACCGTTGCCCGCTCGAGCGCTCCGGTCCGCTCAAAGTCGTGCGTAAAGAACGCCGCTTCCTCGTGCGTTATACCCATGCCGCAGAACACCACGGAGAACTTCTCCTCCTCACCCAACACCTTTGCCTGCCTAGCGATCTGGGCAGCGAGCTCATTGTGGGGCAACCCCGACCCTGAGAAGATCGGTAGCTTTTGGCCCCGGACGAGCGTGTTCATGCCGTCGATGGATGAAATCCCAGTCTGGATGAACTCGCTTGGGTACTCCCGCGCTACCGGGTTTATCGGAGCCCCATGCACATCCCACTCGTCCTCAAAAACTGGTTTTGGACCACCATCAATGGGTACCCCCCTCCCGCTGAAAACTCTTCCGAGCAGCTCGCTTCCAACGCCGAACTTGGTGGTCTCCCCCGTGAACCTGACCCTAGTCTTAAAGGTGTCGATGCCGCTCGTGCCCTCGTAGACCTGCACCACTGCCCGGTCCTCGTATGCATCCAATACTTGCCCATGCTTGATCTCCCCATCTGGCGTGGTAACTTCTACAACCTCCCCATAACCGACTCCGCTCACTCCGTCGACTATCATCAATGGTCCTGAAACCTCGGCGACGGTCAAGTACTCGCGGCTCTTGATGGCTTCACCTTTCAACCTTCTCACCTTCGACCGTTGCTTTTCTCATTTTCATCAACCCATCGAATTGTTCCTTGAGCTGTTTTTCCATTTTTTCCTGCTCCTTCGCGAATTTTTCGGGATGCAGCCGCTTCATGCTTGCTATCGAATTCTTGATAGGTAAGTTTCTTATTTCCGCTACGGGGATGCCCCGCCTCGCGGCCTCGACCGAATTACGGTAGAACTCGAGCACGAGCTTGAGCATCCCAAGCTGTTTTTCTGGAGAGCAATAGGTGTCAACCTCGTGGAAAGCGAACTGCTGGAGAAAGTCCTCGCGCATCATTCGGGCGGCCTCGAGCACGGCCCGCTCGGGTTCGGGCAGGGCATCGGGGCCCACAAGCTTCACGATCTCATCTAGCTCGGCCTCCTCCTGAAGCATCTCAATGGCCTCATCCCGTAGGGATTTCCAGTCCTCCTTGAGTTTTTTCTGCCACCATTCCTGCACGTTGTCGACGTACAGTGAGTAACTTGTTAACCAGTGGATAGCAGGGAAGTGACGGCGATCAGCTAAACCAGTGTCAAGTGCCCAGAAGACCTTGACTATACGTAGAGTGTTCTGTGAAACTGGTTCAGAGAGGTCTCCGCCGGGTGGAGAAACGGCACCAAGCACTGTTACGGAGCCAAAGCGTTCATCACTACCCAGTGTTCGCACGCGCCCCGCCCTCTCATAGAACTCAGCCAGCCTAGAGGCAAGGTAGGCAGGGAACCCCTCTTCCCCTGGCATTTCCTCCAATCGTCCGGATATTTCCCGCATCGCCTCGGCCCACCTAGAGGTCGAATCGGCTATGAGTGCCACATCGTATCCCATATCACGGAAGTACTCAGCGATGGTTATCCCAGTGTAGACGCTCGCATCGCGCGCAGCCACGGGCATGTTTGAGGTGTTTGCTATCAGCGTGGTCCGTTCCATCAGCGATTCACCTGTCCTTGGGTCTTTCAGCTCGGGAAAGTGCACGAGCACATCACACATTTCATTCCCACGCTCACCACAGCCAACGTAGGTAACGATGTCAGCCTCTGTCCACTTCGCAACTTGGTGCAAGAAAACGGTTTTACCCGTCCCAAACCCGCCAGGAATCGCAACCGTTCCCCCTTTTGCGATTGGGAAAAATGTGTCGGCAACGCGCTGGCCCGTCAAAAGTGGCTCACTAGGGTCGAACTTCTTCTTGAACGGCCTCGCCCGCCGAACGGGCCACACCTGCATCATCTTGACCTCTTGCTTGCGACCAGAAGTCTCGACTGTGGCAACGGTATCTTCTACTTTATGGGCTCCTTCAGTTATTTCGATGAGTTTTCCGTTGACCCCTGGCGGCACCAAAATTCGATGTTCGACAAGCTTGCTCTCCTTAACTGCCCCTAGGATATCACCCTCGACAACATCTACACCTTTCTTGACTTTGGGCACGAACTCCCACTTCTTGTCGCGTGGCAGAGCGTGGGCAAACACGCCCCGAGTTATCATGTCGCCCGTCTTAGCCCGAATCACGGTGAGCGGGCGTTGGATGCCGTCATAGACCGCGCCCACAAGCCCGGGGCCAAGTTCGACGGAAAGTGGGTTCCCGGTACCCTCAACTTTTTCGCCGGGTTTGATGCCGGATGTTTCCTCGTATACTTGAATTGTCGCGCGGGTACCATCCAAGCCTATTATCTCACCGATAAGACCCTCCTCACTAACTTTGACGAGCTCGTACATCTCCGAGCCGCGCATGTCGTCGGCGATAACAACCGGACCAGTAACCCTGACGATTTTTCCCAACCTAACGCCCCCAGCTATGATTGGAAGCCTCACTTTTTAAACTATCAGAACTTTTATGGACAGCATCACAAATTACCTTTGGCACTGGATGGTGGAGCCTGATGGTACAAGAAAGCCTTCGCGTGATTTTTGACGCCGAGAAAAAGGCGAGGGACCAAACAATATCAACGCAACGCGAAGCTTCCGTAATCCTCGAATCTGCTCGGAAGGAAGCGGAGAAAATAAGGGAAAACTCCAAGCTCGAAGGGAAAACGAGGGCGCAGAAGATTCTCGATGAGGCAAGAAAAAAGGCAGAAGCAGATGTTGAGGAATTGCTGAAAAAAGCGCGAAGGCAGGTTAAGGGAATGAAACGAAAAGCCGGGGCGAAACACGCTGAAGCTATCAAACTTGTTCTAGAAGTTGTTGTTGGGTGACCTAATGTTCAAAACCGCGAAGATGAAGAAGTTCCGCGTGATTTTCCACCGCCGTGCGCATGACGATGTTGTTGCAAAACTCCATGAGGCTGGCGTGGTCCAGCTGAAAGAGATTTCTGAGCTGGAAGTGGCGCGGAAAACAGTCGGTGAAGAAGTGTACGAATTTTCGTCCCTCCTCCGGAAATTCAAGGAGATGGAAGAGTTCCTCGGGCCGGGTACAGGAAAACCCGCCACTGTCAAGGGGTTGACGTATGAACAGACACTAAAGCTCTCGAAAAAGAGCCTCGTCAAGCTGGAACCCGAAGTGAAGAAGCTCATGGAAAAGAGTGAGGAAATCGATCAGGGACGACAAGGTTTAATCACTCAAATCGAGATACTCCAGAATTTCAAAGAGATCAGGTTCAATTTGAGATACCTCCGCCCAACAGATGAAATCCACATTACAGTTGGGCGAATAGATGAGGAGAAAGTCAAGGAATTCTTCAGCGTGGCCGAAGAGGCGCTAGAACAGCGAGTTTTCACATCGGTAATCGGGGGAGGAAAGCGAAGAATTGTGATAATGGTCTGCCGTGCTCGAGACCAACAGAAGTTATCCCCAGTGTTATACAGGTACGAAGTAGAACTCCTAGAGCTTCCCTCTTTTTCAGGTTCCCCGTCAAGGGCGATCAACGAACTGAATAAGCGATTGGTCGAAATCGAACTGCAGGAGCGGGGGCTCAAGCGGAAAGTGAGAAAACTGGCGCGCGCGAAGGCCAAGGAAGTTTCCAAAGTTAGGGAGCTCTTAGAAATCCAGCGCGATCGACTCAACGCAGCTGATCTCTTCGGATACACTGATGCTACGATTGTAATAGAAGGATGGGTGCAGGCAAAACAATCGATCAAGCTCGAAAAAGTTTTGAGAGCCGCGACACAGGGACGCCATGTCCTCCGCACTTACGATCCACAGCAAGCTGAGATGGAGACCGTCCCTGTCAAGTTGGAGAACCCGCGGGTGGTAGAGGACTTCGAGTATGTCACTGAGATGTACGGGCTGCCCAAGTACGACGAGATAGACCCAACACCATTCATGAGCTTTACCTTTGCACTGTTTTTCGCCATAGCTCTTTCCGACGTGGGGTACGGCATCGCACTTGGTATTTTCATGGCGTCAGGTTTCTGGTTCGCCAAGATATTCCCGTGGAAGCTCAGGCGAATGATGATAGTGTGCGCGATATTCACGGTAGTCGTCGGTCTCCTGATCGGGGGATGGTTCGGGTTTGGACAGGGGTTATGGGTGAACCCGCTTCAACAACCGATACCGCTGCTAAAACTGGTCATTTTCATGGGCATCCTTCACCTCATCGTGGCGCTTGGACTGGCAGGCGTGTTAAAAGACCTCATCAAAAGGGACTGGAAAAGCATTCTATTCAATCGCGTTTCGCGTGTACTGATCTTAATCGGCTTCTTCGGGCTTAGTTTCTGCATTTTGGGCATTGGCTTGTATGAATTTGGGATAAATTTTGCGTTCCCCAAGATGGATCTCTTCGCGGCTTTCAATCCACTCGCTTCGGCAGCGCCCATCGTCTCGGCATTCAGGGTCACCTTTTACCTTGGCTTGGCGACAGGCATGATTGGCGCGGCGGTGATGGGTAAGGGCGCAGGAGGGAAAATTGGAGGCCCAATTAACGTTGTGTATGGTATCACGGGGCTAATCGCGGACGTGACCTCTTACACAAGACTCCTGGCTTTGGGCATCGCGACTGGGGTCATAGCATTCTCGATAAACTTCATCATCGGGTTCGCATGGAATGGCATGATGCCAACCGAACTCACACCGCTATCGATAATTTACGCTGGACTGTTACTGATAGTATTCGGGTTCATTTTTGTTGCTGCTCACTCCTTCAATATATTCATCAACAGCCTCGGCGGTTTCATCCACACCATGCGTCTCCACTTCGCGGAATTCTTCGGAAAATTTTACGAAGGGGGCGGGATGGAGTTTGCTCCCTTTAAAGCTAAAAGGAGGTTTACCAAAGTAGAAGGGGGTGAGTGGCCTGGCAGGTGAAGAGGTCTTGGTCGCATTAGCGGCGGGATTGGCTGTGGTGATTCCAGGGATATTGTCTGCGATTGGAGTTGGGATGACGGGAGTCGCAGCGGCAGCGGTTTCTGCTGAGGACCCCAAAAAGTTCTCTAAACTTTTCGTGCTAGAGGTACTTCCCGGTACACAAGGAATTTACGGTTTCGTGGCTGGGTTCCTGATCCTCATAGGAACAGGCTTGCTCGGCGGGGGGGGGCTAAAGACGGGCATAGTGGGACTAGCCGTACTAGCTGCTGCTGTCCCAGCTATTCTCCAAGGGTTTACTGCATACGCGCAAGGAAAGGTCGCCACGGCAAGCGTTAGCGCCGTTGCAAAGAAACCAGAGGTATTCGGACAAGGAATAATGTACACGGTAATGGTCGAACTCTACGCAATTCTAGGACTTTTGGCGACGATCCTGATTCTGACAAGCATCGGCGCGTTGTAGGGGCGATAAAGTTGCCAGTTGAAAAAGGCGCCCAGCTTATAGCGGAAGATATCCTCAAAGAGGCAAAGGAGAGAGCTGCGAGAATAATCCGAGATGCTAAAAAAGAGACACACACGATTCTGGACGCGGCCAACTTGAGCGCAAGAGAAGAGGAAGAGCGCGAGGTGAAAGAAGCCAGAGCGCGGGGGGAGCATATCCATGAGGAGACGCTCGCCAAAGGCAGAATGAAAGCAAAAAGGGAAATCCTCCAAAAGCGGGAGGAACTGATAAACGAGGTCTTTAAAAAAGTGGAGAAGAGCCTTCGGGAATACGTCTCATCGGGAAAATACGAAAGGGATTTACTTCGCATCGCTGTAAGCGCGAGTAAGAAACTTGGCTTTGACAAGATTGTAATTCAGGCTAACCGCCGCGACCTGAAGCTTCTAGAAAGAAATAAGGACCGAATAGCGCGCGAGCTGGACGGTGAGAAAAGCATAAGCATTTCGTTCGGGGAGCCCATCCAGACGATCGGCGGGGTAAAGGTTGGAGCGCCTGATGGAAAAATTGAAATCGATGAGACATTTGAAGGCAGGATGCGCAGAGAGTTTGAAACCCTACGGGTGCAAGTCGCAAAGGTTCTCTTCGAAGGGTCTAGATGATTGAGGTTCTAATTTTCATTTTCGCTTTGATTGGGACTCTCTTTGCTTGGGTGATTATCAGCGCTAGGCGCTCGATGGCCTATGTTTTCTGTAACGCGACCATAAGCGCATGGGAGGCCCGGTTGCTTTCGGAGGTCCGCCTCATTGAACTTGCGGACGCCCCCAGAATCGTGAACATATTTTCTGCTTTAGACGAAACCGAATACCGGCTGCAGCTTGCTGAAGTCGAGAAAGGAGAGGGAGCCGACATGGTCTTGATAGAACGGGCGCTGAGGGAAAATCTGAACGTGCGCTACCGCGAGCTTATCAGCATGGTGCCCAAGGAACGGAGGGCTACTGTCCTGAGGGTACTCCAGCGTGTGGACCTCTGGAACCTCAAAGCTCTCATCACGATGATTCACGAGAAGGTTCCGGCAGAGCGGAGGCTTCAGGAATTGGTACCCTCGCCAACCACGCCCCGTGAAAGACTTGAGATGCTCGCGTCCGCCAAAGACCTGGATGAGCTGCTGGAATTTCTGAAAGGAAGCGAATTTTTCGATGTGATTTCGGGAGCGCTTGGGGATTATGAGGAACGGGGGCTCATCGCATTACTCTCGGCGCTCGACAAGCACTATTACACGAGCTTGTGGAAAGATGTGCTAGCGAAGCGGGCACAGCGTTCAATCCTGAAAGCAATAGTTAGCTATGAGATAGACTTGATAAACATCAAACTGATTTTGCGGCTCAAACAAGAGAGCGCCCCGCCCGAGGAGATCGACAAGTACCTCGTACGACCTTCGCACGAGCTGACGGACGCGATGTTGAAGGCAATGATAATGGCTGAAGATGTCCGCTCGGCGATACACATGATTCATATCACTACCCCTGGCAAAGTGTTGGCCGATGCTCTGCCTCAGATAGAGGTGCAAGGAATCCCCGCAGCCGAGCGAGCCCTCGACGAATCTTATCTCAAATTATGTAGGTGGCTCGAGTTCACGCAGTTCTTCAGCATAGCGCCTGTGATCTCGTATATCTGCCTGAAGGAGAACGAGATGAAGAACCTGCGCGCGATAATCAGACTCAAGGCTGACGGGGTGGAACCACAAAAGATAAAAGAAAAAATAGTGAGGGTGCCGAAAATTGAGCTTTGAAATCGCGGTGATAGGGGACCGGGACACGACGACAGGTATGGCCTTGGCCGGTGCTACCTACACTCACGTCCACACGACAAAAGATGAAACGCTCTCCAAGCTGAACGAATTTTTGACCAGCGATGAAATCGGGCTCATTTTACTGACCCACCGCGTCGCAGAGGAGCTCGGGTTCGAGTTCCGCCAACTCATGCGGACAAAACGGTTGCTCCCCCTTGTGCTCCAGATCCCTGATAAAACTGGATACGTGCCAGAGGTCGATGAGCTCCGCGAGATAATCAGGCGAACGGTCGGGGGCGAGATAATAATTAGAAAAGAAGGTAGATGAATGGCAGCGGTATTAGCAGTTTCACCAACGCGAATGGAGCTCATGAAGCTGAGGAAGCGGGTGGGCTTAGCGCAAAGAGGTCACGACTTGCTCAGGGAGAAAATGGATGCCTTGGTAATGGAGTTTTTCGAGGTGTTGAGGAAAATCCAAGAGGTGAGGGTGAGGGCGTTCGAACAGCTTTTAACGGCTCACCGCGCGCTTACCAATTGCCTCGCCGTCATGGGAACGCTCGAGACCATGCAAGCCGCAAGGGAAGCTAAGCGAGAACTCCAACTGGAAATTTCAACCCGCTACGTCATGGGCATCGCAGTGCCGGCTGTGGAAGTCGGAGAAGTAGAGCGCAATGCCTTGGCTAGGCAGTACAGCTTGCATATGACATCATCGGCGCTGGACGAGGCGTCGAGGGAGTTCGAGCGGGCACTCAAGTTTCTCATCGAGTTAGCCGAACTCAACGAGTCAGCATTTGCTCTCGCGAGGGAACTCGAGAAGACGAAACGCAGAGTGAACGCCCTCGAGTACATCTTGATCCCTAGGCTGAAGGAAGCCATCAAATTCATCACGATGAGACTTGACGAGATGGAACGAGAGAACTTCACCCGACTGAAGCGAATAAAAGCTATCCTAGAGGAACGTAGGTGAGCTCAGACCGTCTTATAAAGCTGGAGTTGGCTAGGCTCAACGCACATTTGCCCGAGAGGCACATATCACTGAGAGAAGCCCTTTCGTCATCAAGGCCTCAAGTCCTAACGCGCGACGGCAACGTTCACTCGTTTAAGCGAGAAGAACTCGAACTCTTAGCCAAGCTCCTGCCAGAAGCTGATTGGGAAAAACTTCAGCTGCCGATCTTAATCGCGCTCGAGCCCAAGCTCGGGAGAGGAGCTGCTCGGGTGCGCGGGAAGGCTGAGGTAAAGGTCGCATGCAAGCTGCTCGGAAAGAAAGCAACTGAGGAACTTCTAATCTATCGGCCGGAAGTGGCATTACTG
>JAUWXQ010000017.1 GCA_030616305.1 Hadesarchaea archaeon | reverse complement strand
AGTTTCGCCTCTTCTTTGAGCGTCTTTATGTCAATACCCTTCATCGGCTGCGGCAGATTTTTGCATGCCTCTAATCCCATCTCAGGGTCATCATAATGCCTGGTCGCTTCCACTATCGCCTTAGCCATCCTCGCAGGATCGCTTGATTTGAAAATACCTGAGCCGACGAAAACGCCATCCACGCCGAGTTGCATCACTAGAGCACTGTCGGCGGGCCCTGCGATTCCCCCTGCGCAGAACCAGACGACTGGCAAGCGCTGGAGAGTTGCAACCTCCTCAACGAGTTCAACCGGCACGCGATATTCTTTAGCTTTCGTCTCTAGCCCATTGCGCTTGAGGTTAACCAGCTCCGCTATCTGCCGTTTCGTCAGCTTTATGTGGCGAATCGCCTCAACGATATTTCCTGTGCCCGCCTCACCCTTCGTGCGAATCATTGCCGCTCCCTCATTGATGCGGCGGAGGGCTTCGCCCAAATCACGAGAACCGCAGACAAATGGCACCTTGAACTTGTGCTTGTCCACATGAGCTTCCTCATCAGCTACGGTGAGAACTTCGCTTTCGTCGACCATATCCACACCAAGGGCCTCTAGGACCTGGGCTTCCGCGAAGTGGCCTATCCTGCACTTGGCCATGACCGGGATGGTGACCGCGTTCATTATCGCTTCAACCACAGTGGGGTCGGCCATGCGCGCGACGCCGCCAGCCGCACGGATATCGGCGGGGACGGCTTGAAGTGCCATCACTGCCACTGCCCCGGCCTCCTCAGCTATGATGGCTTGCTCGGGGGTCGTCACATCCATGATCACTCCCCCCTTGCACATGCTAGCAAAACCTCGCTTCAGGCGCTCGGTGCCGAACGCGATGACCTTTTCCTCTGTCCTTCGGTACAAGCTCCCACCAACTTCTCTATAACCATCCAACTTAAAAAAGAAAATGGTGGCGCGTTTGTTTTTGAAACATGTAAAAGGCTGGCGGGCAAAGTGCGAGGTCTGTGGTAAGGGAGACGAGAAAATCTCGGCAACGCTCAAGGTTTGCGCCACATGCGTCCGAGAGAGATTCGATGATGCCCGACCTTATCTAGAAGCGGATCACGCGCAAATCCGGGGGCGCTACGGTCTGCCGGCAAAGCCCCCAAAGGACCCAAAGGGGATACGGTGTGGTGATTGTGGGAACGACTGCCGCATCCCTAAAGGTGGAAAAGGTTTCTGCGGAGTCGTCGAGAACCGCGGTGGCAAGCTCGTTCGGAGATTTGGCAATCCCGAGCGCGGCCTGCTGACTTGGTACTACGACCCTCTCCCGACTAACTGCGTCCCAGCTGAATTCTGCGCGGGGTCAAGCGGGGCTGGATACCCTAAATGGTGTCGGACACCAAGGGGGGACATCGGCTATAACAACCTCTCGATTTTTATGGGAAGCTGCACCTATAGCTGCCTCTTCTGCCAGAACTTCAGCTTTCGGGAATTAACCGTCGAGGGAAAGCCCACCATGACTGCCGCCAAACTTGCCGAAAAAGCTGACAAGAGTGTTGGCTGTGCCTGCTATTTCGGGGGCGATCCAGCCAGCCAGATGCCCTTCGTGATAGCCTCGGCTAAACTCATGCGTGAGGTCGCCGAGCGGGAAAAACGCATCTTCCGTGTGTGCCTCGAGACGAACCTGAGCATGAACCTGCCCAGCCTGAAACAGTTCGGGGAGCTATCGATGGAGAGTGGCGGGGGGATAAAAACAGACCTGAAGTGTTGGTCCTCGGAGATTCTCTATGCGCTTTCGGGAGTTGGGCACCGCGAATCTTACGAGAACTTCAAGTGGCTCGGCAAGCGTCATCCCGAACGTCCCGAAGTCCCATTTGCTAGGGCTAGCACGCTGCTTGTGCCAGGTTACGTGGACGATGAGGAAATTCGTACACTCGCTTCATTCATCGCCGATCTCGACCCAACTATCCCGTATTCCCTCCTTGCCTTCCACCCACTCTACCACATGGATGACATGCCTTACACCAAGCGCGAGGACGCCGAACGATACCTGGGCATATGTAAGAAAGAAGGGCTTCAACGCGTCAGGATAGGAAACCCTTGGCTTTTATGTTAAAGTTTTATTGATGCTCGACAGATTTAGATTGGAGTGCAAGTTGATGAAAGAAAAAGGGATTGCGACAGCGGTGATAGCGGCTGTGATAATCATCATCCTTGTCGTCGCAGGGATCGGCGCCTACTTCCTGATGAAACCCGGGGCAGAAGAAGGTGCCCCACAGGAGGGGGCGTTCACCCTCAACACCCCCACAAGCACGACGGAGAACTCCACGGTGCTGCTTTGGTCTCAGAGCACGGCGGCGGATTTCGCCAGCTACGCAATCTATCAGTCCACATCCTCGGGTGTCCTTGGGGATCAAATTACAACGATAACCGACAAAACAACTACCTCCTTCATGGTAACCGGTCTTTCCACGAACACGACCTATTACTTCACGGTCAGGGTCAACCTCGCGGATGGGGCCTATGAGGACTCGAACCAGGTCAGCGTTAAGACTTTACAAGAAGGAGAAGAACCCGCTCTCGTCCCCACAAACTACCAGACGACTTTCCCAGCTCCCACGGATGTATTCATCGTCTTTTACACAGACTATCCTCCGTCGGAGCTGTTTTCTCAAACGCATGCCACTGTTGTTGGCATAAGCGGAAAGAACTTCGAGCGGCCAGACCAAGAAGACTATTACCGTAGCATCACGACATTCTTTCATAACGCGGGTTTAAGATATACTGGATCCACGCTTTCCACGTTTGACGCATACTCGGACGTCTATCCAGGCAGGCCGGACCTCCTTGAGGCGACATGCATTGATATCGATAACGAGAAAATAATCTTTGAGTGGGAGAACCTTTATTGGCAATGTACAAATAATCCAGTTTGGAGAGAATTTTTACTGGAAACCGCAAAGAGAAGCATAGATTGCGGCGCTGATGGGGTCTGCATTGATGAATGGTTGGGAACTTACAGCGCTGCTCAAGAAGCCAGTGGTTGTTTCTGCGAGTATTGCATGCAGGGTTTTAGAGAATACCTAAAGGAGAAATACAGCACAGGGGAGCTCGAAAGCTTTGGTATTGAAGATATAGACAATTTTGACTATGGTGATTTCATTAGAGAGCAGGGAACAGAGGCACTTCAGCCTGATTTTTTAGATTATCAAATGGCGAGCATCAGGGAATTCTGGCACGAATCCATAAGCGAAATCAGAGCTTATGCGCGAGAGAAGGGTAAAGATGTTTTTTCCGTTTCAGCGAATGTACCCGACCTAATGGCGAATTGGATGCCTATACAAAATGAGCTCGATTATCTCTTCTCGGAGTATTCTTATGATTACCCTCCGACAGGCAGATCTATCCCCATTTTTAAATTGACTCGGAGTTTAGGAAAGCCTGTGCTTCTCGCCCCACAAACGGCTAACCCAGCTCTCCTAGCGAGGTCTGATATGACGACACTCATGAAAATCTACACGGTAGAGGCTTACTCTGCTAGAGGATTTCTAACGGTGCCATACGATGCCACCGCAAAGCCCCCGGAGGGATGGACGTACTACTACGCGGACATGGATGAATTAAGCCCTTATTATGATTTCATTTACAACAACGAACAGTGCTATGAGAACTTATTTTCAACCTCAAAGATAGCGGTTCTATATTCATACTCTTCTGCTAGATGGAGCGGCACCAATGATTTTTACGGAATCTCCAATCTACTCTTGAACTCGCATTTTCAATATGATGTACTTTTCACGGGGGATGATGACTGGATAGAAGACAACTTGAGTCTCAGCCAACTAAATGAATACGAGGTAGTAATCCTGCCGAATACGTCTCATCTATCAGATATACAAGTTAGCCTGCTGCTTTCCTATGCGGAGTCGGGAGGGAATATCTTCGCATTCGGCGAAATAGGATCTTACGATGAGGAAAGTCAACAGGTGGAAAGGACGCTGCTACGGAGCTTACTAGTTGAGGGCCCCCATGACTATGGTCTAGGTCGATTTATTTACAATAGAAACCTCCCGCCCAAAGAAGAAGTTGGCGGGATACTAAGCGGGTTAATCCAGCCATGTATCCAAACAAATGCAAACGAAAACGTGGTGATGCTAGAATACTGGAACAACGAGACGCATTCGATTGTAATCCATTTGATAAACTACGCTTACGACATCGAAACGGAGCATTTGAGTCCCCAGGAAAACATCGATTTAGAAGTTGTGCTCGACCCAGAGCTGCTTGGAAAGGACCTCAGCGTTTCTTACATGTCCCCCGATTGGACTGGCATCGAAGAGCTGAGTTATACATTGTCTGATGGAAGCGTCGAATTTCAAGTGCCTAACTTGGAGTTTTATGGTGTGGCCTCTGTTAGAGAGGCAAGTGACTAAATGAACGTGAAAATCCTGATAGTTGGAATAGTGGTGGCGTGCATCGTCGTAGCGGGGGTCGGCGCTTACTTCCTAATCAAAGTTCGTGGAGAACAGGATTCAAGTTTGCCATCAGTTGCCCTAGAAGCAAGCCCAACTATTATGGTTCCCACAGGCTACCCCACAATTCAAGAAGCCATTAACGCAGCAAATCCGGGAGACACAATCTTCGTATCTTCAGGAACATACTATGAACAGCTGGTTGTGGATAAAGCCATATCACTTATCGGAGAGAACAGGAACACAACCGTAATCGACACCAACGAATCAGCCACCGTGGTCCGAATAAATGCAGACAATGTAACTATCAGCAATCTTACGATACAAAACAGCGGCTATTTCACTGAGCGGGAAATACCCATAATAGAAATCTTCGGCTCTCACAACCGTATTGAAAATAATTTATTTTGTTACGCCGCGGACGTGGATTCTAGAATCATGTATGTAAGGGAAGGGGCTGACCATAACGTTATTGCTTATAATGTATTTCTAGAAGAGACGAGAGTACCTTGGTCCTCGCACATGATTGGCATCTGGATCGGTTCATCTCATAATCAGTTTGTTGGTAATGCAATCTCTACTGATGTCACTCTTGCCATCTCCGGCTCATACAACACCATCTTGAACAATACCATGGATAACAGTCAGGAAGTAGTCATTTGGGGTTTTGGTGGCGCGGGCAATTGTATCATAGGAAACGATATTAACATCAGCAGGGCGTGGATAGGGATAGGACTAACCTGGTTCCATAGCTGCATCGTGGCAAATAACCGAATTACAGCAGGCGAAAACCCGTACGCAATTGCTGTGCTTCTCGACCATGTTGATAATACCAGTCTGCTTAACAACGAGATAACAACAGAGAACGGCAAAGCAATCTTGCTCGCAGGTTCCAGCAACAATATCCTTAACGGAAACACTGTTTTAGCTGGTCTACAAGGTATTTTCCTTTTCCATCACTCCGATAACAACGAAATCAATAACAACCACGTCGAAGGGGAAAGGAGTATCGTCGCCCATGATTCAGCGGGAAATAAAATATGGGGCAACAACTTCATCGGATTCCCCTACGATAACACGGGTCAGAATCAGTGGGATTGGAACGAGGAAGGCAACTATTGGGGCCTTTATCAAGAAGGTGCTACAACTTTTTCGGTGCCACCCGCAGGAGAAGATCGTTACCCCCTTTCGAGCCCGATAACGGTGTCGTCAGTGGTCGTGCCCGAAATGCCTCCCCCCGTGGAACTTGAACCACCGCCGGGAGAATGGATAGATCTTACAGTTACGAGTCAAGAAGTCATCGAGGGGGGAACTTGGATTGGAAGAATAAATGTCTTGGATGGCGGTTGCCTTACCATTCGAGACAGCAAATTGTTTGATATGGATATCGGGATGAGCGGCGAATCTACTTTGACAATTGAAGGGACAACAATCTCCGCGGCCAGGTGGAACTGGGCGATTATTACCGCCCCTGATTCGACCATTATTATACGAGATAGCGACTTGCACGGAGCTGGATTTGGTTTTGGATTAGGGCTAAATTTTGAATCAGGAAGGGTCTTAATTATTGAAAATTGCGTAATTACCGATTCCATCAGGGGGGTGAACCTCGTTGGGGTTTCCTCTAGTCAGATTGTAGGCAATGAGTTCTATGGCAACATCAAGGGCATTGTTGTTGAATCGAATAATGTGCTAGTGGAAAACAACGTCATTCGTGACGCTATCGATGGCGACCTTTATGCCCATGGGGATGTCGAGAATGTAGTGATAAAAAACAATACCATTATACCCGGCGGTTGGGAGGAAATTCCAGAAATCCCCGGCGTAACTATTGGTCCCTCTGGCGGATCCATCACATGTGATAAAGCAAGATTAGATGTTCTCCCAAATGCGCTTTCAGTAACTACATTAATCACCATCACGCAAGTATCGGCTTCACCGCCATCGGGCTATACAATCGTTGGTTCTGCTTACGACATCGAGCCAGCAGGGACGACGTTCGCCGTGCCAGCAACCATCATCCTATCTTATGATGAAGCAGACTTACAGGCTGGCTGGGGGGAAGAGAACCTAGCGATTTGGAGGAAAACGGATAACAGTTGGGAGAATTTAGGAGGAACCGTTGACACGGGGGCGAACAAGATCTCCGTGGAGGTAACGAGCCTGAGCGAGTATGCGATACTCTACGCAGGGGTGCCCGGAGAAGCACCGCCGACCGAAGGGATACCCATTGTGTATGTGGTTGGGGGCGTGGTTGCCATCGTGGCCCTAATTGGCCTGGTCTTTGCGTTCAAGAGGCGATGAAATGAAAGAAAAGGGAATTGCGACAGCAGTGGTGGCGGCTGTGGTAGTCGTCATCGTTGCCGTCGCAGGGATCGGCGCCTACGTCATGTTAAAAGGACCGGAAGGAGGAGTCCTGCCCGGGGGAGGGGAAGGGGAGGGACAACCTGGGGTGGAGGAAGGAGAAACACTCTGGGAGACCAAATTCAGTTTTGTTGAAGGCGACAACGAAAGTTGGACCGTATACGCAAGGCAGATGGGGCAGGAAGTACTGAGTCCATCCTGGTTTAGGTTTGATTATCTGAGCGAGGGGCCATCTCTAAGATGCAGGCAGTTTGAAAGCCTGGAGAGCGCTAGAAATGACATCAATCCATTGGGCGAAGCGGTCGTAGATTACGTTGGAGCTACACCGACTCCCTATTCATTCGCCTTTGGTGAGGGCACAGCTTCAGTTGACATGAGTCAGGTTGCAATTTGGAATCTTCCACCAGAGGGCTATGTTATTTACAAATATGAAACGACAGGGGAAAAAATCTGGACTTTTGAGGGCATACGCATAAGCGGTGAAGTTGGCAATGAAATCGGTTTAGACCCGGAAGTTTTTCAGCTCCCAGATGGCAGCTATCGCATGTACTTAGGTGATAGCGAGCATGAGACTAAAGGTCAAGTAGTCGCAAGCTCACCAGATGGCCTAGCATGGACCGTTGAGCCGTGGAGAGAGGAGTCTATTACTTGGGCCCCCACCGTCATCGAGCTTCCTGATGGACAATACCGGATATATTGGGATTACTGGACTGCTGTCTCCAGCGATGGGCACAACTGGGAAAACAAAACTGCTTTTACATTATCTAACGAATATTTTTATGGATGTGGAGTTCCATCTGCGATTATACTTCCTGATGGAACATACCGGATGTATTATGACCGTGAAGAAGGGCCAGGAGCCTACGGAGGGATAGGGGAGCGTGTTTGGCGAATTTACAGTGCTCACTCCTCAGATGGGCTGGCTTGGGAGCCAGATCCGGGGATAAGGATAGATGGTGCAGAGGCTGTTGACAGGGGTCATGCATCGTCCTGTGATGTTTACATAAGAGAGGACGGAAAATACGAAATGGTCTATATATCGGGTGGTGCGGAGATTTATCGGGCAGTTTCTGATGATGGCTTGAACTGGACTCGCATGGGTTACACGGGCATCCAAGGTCTCGATCCGATCATCAATATTTTCCCCGACGGCACCATCCGGATGTACTACGCTACCACCGCCGCGGAATGGTTCCCCCCTTCAGACAAACCACCAGGAGTTTACTCAGCGATCAGGGGGGCGGTCTGAACGAACAAACTCTTCGTAGCCGCTGTTGTCGCAGTTGCTGTAGTCATAGCGGGAATCGGCGCCTACTTCATGTTAAAAGGAGGACAACTGCCGGGTGGAGATTGGGTAAAGGAAAACGGCGTAAGAGTGTCTGATGGGACGCCTATGTGCACCATCATGCTCCCAGATAACACTTACCGGATGTATTACACTGCGGCGTCTTCGCCAAACGAGCTGGGCACTTTCAGCGCCATTTCAGCGGATGGGTTGACGTGGACGAAAGAGGGAGTAAGGATTGAAAATGGCTTCAATTCAGTAGTAATGCAACTCGATAACGGTAGCTATAGGATGATTTTTAATGAGGGGGGTACGCCGGGCGGCACAGAATTCGTGTTTTGGTTTGTTAGCGCAACCTCGACTGATGGACTCACATGGGTGAGGGAACCAGGAATAAGACTCGAAGATAAAGGATCCGTTCCAGATATCATCAAGCTTCCGGATGGCAGATACAGAATATACTACTGCTCGCTGCCCGCCATTCAATGTGCAATTTCATCTGATAACGGGTTGACTTGGGAAAAAGAAACAACCAGTGGAATGCCCGAAGGCGTGGATCCCGATGTGATTATGCTCCCTGATGAAACATATCGAATGTTTTACGTTGATCCTATTTCGGGAGGGATTTACAGCGCCGTTTCGCATGATGGTCTAACTTGGACAAAGGAAGAAGGAGTAAGGTTAACTGGTCACTTTGCCGATCCTGATGTGGTTGAACTCCCGAACGGTACCTACCGGATGTACTATTGCGACCCACCAAATATCCTCAGCGCCAAATCACCTTAGAAAAATTACCCAGTGTTGGGGTGGAAAAATGAACGTGAAAATCCCGATAGTCGGAATAGTGGTGGCGTGTATCGCCGTAGCAGGGGTCGGCGCATACTTCCTGATGAAACCCGGTCCAGAAGGGGGAGAAGGTGCTCCACAGGCTGAGGCAGTCACCCTCTATATCTCGGAATCCCTGACGGATAACTCGACGGTGCTGATTTGGTCTCAGAGCGCGGCGGCGGATTTTGCCAGCTACACGGTCTATCAATCTACGTCATCGGGCGCACTCGGGGATCAAATAGCAACCATAACCGATGCTACGACGATTGCCCTCACGGTAACCGGTCTTTCCCCGAACACAACCTACTACTTCACGGTCAGGGTCAACCGCACGGGCGGGACCTATGAAGACTCAAACCAAGTCAGCGTTAAGACGTTGCAAGAAGGAGAAGAACCTCCTAGCTGGACAATAGAGGGAGTGGTGATCCCTGGTGGTTACTGCGATTCAGAAGTTGTAGAATTACCTGATGGCGGATACAGGATGTATTACGGTTTAGACCCACGAACCTATCCTGAAAACATAAATATCGTTAGTGCTGTCTCTTCAGATGGACTGAATTGGACTCCTGAGCCAGGAACTCGCCTACCTGAAGAACCCAGGGCTGCTATGCCTTCAGTAATTGAGCTGCCAGATGGCCGCTGGCGAATGTATTATAATTCTTCAGGCGGTATACAGTCTGCTATTTCTGATGACGGGCTCAATTTTCAAGCCGAGGGTCTTCGGCTAGCAGATTATGATGACATTAATCGTGTGGGTCCTACTGTAATTAGGCTAGATGATGGAAGATACAGAATGTATTATTGTGAAGGACCTACCCAGCCTACTGTAATAGGAAATGCCGAAGGTGAACAGCAACCCATTTGGCCAGATAATATAAAAAGCGCAATATCATCTGATGGATTGAGCTGGGAGATAGAATCAGGAATCAGAATAGATGGTACAAAACCACTATTTTATGGTATGTTTACTAATATGATTGGTACCCCAGATATAGTAAAAATTTCTGATGGCAGTTTCCAGCTTTATTTTTTGGCAGGAAGCCCAGAAATGGATGAGAAGGGAGTAGATGGGATTTACAGAGCTGAGTCAGCCGATGGCCTAAACTTTTCAAACATGACTTTTCTTTTTGGAAAATACGTTGATGAAGAAGGAAGGGAGATAATTACTGCTGATCCTTCCGTGGTCAAAATAGAAGGTGGGTGGAGAATATATTATGCTTCTGATTGTGGACCCTATAGCACTGGGATTTCTAGCGCAGTCAGGGGGCCGATCTGAATGAACAAACTCTTTTAAAACACAAGAATAGGGGGCTTTGGCGTTACCCCTGAATTGAGAAATCAGGTCGACCTTGTGCCGCTCCACGTGCCGGAATAAATACTAAAGCTCCAGTTCCCTGAAACCGAGGACCCATCCGTAGAAAAGGTGCCTGACCAAGACACCAAGCCCCAGGCCGCACTTCCCTCAGCGTTTATTGCTCCCGGAGAGACGGTGCCGGTCACATCATAAGGTCCTGCACCATCACCAGTGAACCATCCGCTCACCGTACCAGCATCCCAATTAACCGCAAACTCCCAATTACCGCTATACCCAGAGCCCGACCAAGTTCCAGAGTAATTCTCGGCTCCAGTTCCAGTATACAAGCCTCCGCCGCCATCTCCACCGTCTCCAGCAGGGGGCGCACTGGTGAGAACGAGGGCGCTGACAGATACTACGACAACAACAATAATCACTATTATTACAATCACGATCGTGGTTTTTATCAAGGAAATTAGTCATACAAGGAGATATAGACCTGTCCTATTCCGAAATGAAAGTATTAAAAGCGTGAAAAACAACCTTCTTTTGGGGTAAATAAATGAAACAAAAAGGATTGGCTACAGCCGTGATAGTAGGGATAGTGGTGGCCGTTGTTGCAGTCGTAGGAGTTGCAGCCGTTCTCGTAATAGCGCCAGGATTGCCAGGCGGTGACGGAGACGGCGACGGAGTAGACGGAGTGACCATAGCAAGCATGGACTTTAGTTTCACCGGGTACCAGCTTGGAGGTCTGGCAGGAACGATACGTGTTAGGGCTAGGAATCTTCAGACCGACCCTTTCAATCCTGACTACCGAGTAGAGATAACGGGCGAAGGGATGACTGAGGGCACCGTAATTTACAATAGCGCTGATGCTGCATTGTACATATACTCCGCCTCTGAGGATATATGGTACAAATACACTGGAACACTCCTTGACGTGGCGGCTAGTGCGTACCAGGGCTTCGTAGTTACAGGGTATGCGTGGATTCAGGCGCATGGGACAGCGAACTTTACGATTGATTACGCAGGAGTCACCATCAATGTGACAAACATTACCGTAAATCCAACTCTCGGGGATGACGTGTTCAGTCCACCTGCTGGCGCCACGATTCAGGACATTAGCTACTAGCGCGGCCGCGAAGAACTGCAAGAGGGGCCTGAAAAAAGGCTCCTTATTATTTTTTCGTGTGTTTTAGTTTTTGCTCCAAGTCCCAACCCAACTCAAGCTCGACCACTCTTAGTGTCTTATAGAAGTTCAATGAAAATTAGTTCGGTGACTGAGTGGTCGTACATATAGCAGAGTGTGTTCTGGGGGTGTTCGCGTTTGACGACGAGGGAGGGATGATCGCCTCGAAACAATTCCCCCGAGACCCAGTGGAGGTCGCTGGGCGACTCGCGAGCATTCAGATGGGTACCCTAACCGCCGAACATCGTGAACTTATCAACAAATTGGTTGGGGAGGGCCGTCGCGAGTTCACACTGGAGTCGGAGATGCTCGTGAGCGGGCTCCGGAAGGAGTTCAGAGAGGCAAAATTCAAGACAAGCATGCCTAACCGGGCGGGTTCAATCCTCAGGGGTAAGCTTCGGGACATCGCGGAAGAAGTCGGTTTCAAAGATGTAGACAAGTTCGCCCGGGAGGTTAACTTCATCCTGACGCGCCATAAGCTCCGCACCGAAGCGGCGCAACGCGATAAGCTCATCGTCCAGTCTATAAGCGTGCTTGACGAAATCGACAAATCTTCCAACATCCTCGCGGGGCTGGTCCGAGAGTGGTACTCAACTCACTTCCCGGAACTCGACCGTTTAGTTCCTGATCATCTCATCTACTTGAAACTTGTTCTCACCCTTGGCTCGCGCGAGCGGTTCACCCCGGGGGCGGTAAAGGATGCTGTGGAAATTTCAGATGAAGACACGGACAAAATAGTCGAGGCCGCACGTGACTCACTCGGGGCCCCATTCGATGAACTTGATATAAAGGCGATTCAGGGGAGCGCTAAGGAAATTCTCGACCTCTATGAGGCCCGAGATCGAGTAGCCGAGTACATCGACGGGCTGATGGCTCAAGTCGCGCCCAATCTCCGAGCGGTGGTAGGTGGTTCGATAGGTGCCCGCCTCATCTCGCTCGCTAAGGGGCTTGAGAGGCTTGCCCGTTTGCCCGCGAGCACGATTCAAGTGTTGGGAGCCGAAAAAGCACTCTTCCGTGCGCTGAAGTCGGGAGCGAGACCACCAAAACATGGAGTGATCTACCAATACCCAGATGTACGGGGATCGCCCAAACGGCTGCGTGGCAAAATCGCACGGGCGCTTTCTGGTAAGATAGCCATTGCGGCGAGGGTGGACTCGATGGCAGGAGAGTTCGTCGGAGATAAATTAGCTGCTGAACTGAAAGTGCGCATAACAAATATACGGTCCATGGGTGAGAGGAGATAGTGAATTAAATGCTCAAAATTACTCCTCACGAAAACGTCAGAAACGTATTCTGGGTTGAGTTTGAAGACAGAACAAAAAAATTGGCCACTCGAAGTTTGGCCCCTGGGTTCAAAGTTTATGAGGACGAGAGATCACTCAAGGAAGGTTCGGACGAATATCGGTTGTGGGACCCCTACAGAAGCAAACTCGCCGCAGCTATACTGAAGGGAGTAGAACATGTGCCGCTTCAGGAGGGATCTAAAGTACTTTACTTGGGAGCAGCGAGTGGCACGACCGCCAGCTTCGTAAGTGACATAATCGGCCCAGAGGGGTATGTATACTGCGTGGAGGTCTCTTCCCGCCCACTCCGCGACCTGCTCGAGGTCTGCAACAAGAGGCTGAATATGTCTCCGATTTTAGCAGATGCCCGACAACCTTGTAACTACTGCACGCTTGTCGAGAAGGCGGACGTAATCTACCAGGATATCGCCCAGCCAGACCAGACAGATATCTTCCTTACGAACGTGAAGGCCTTCTTACATGAGGGAGGGTACGCGGTGCTGGCTCTGAAGGCCCGGAGCATCGATGTTACTAAGGAGCCGCGAGAAATCTTCAGGAACGAGATGGAAAAACTCGAGAAAGAAATGGAAATTGTCGACGCTAAAATCCTCGATCCCTACGAGAAGGATCATGCGATGTTAGTTTTGCGAAGATGAATTATTCGCAGTGCCTGTGGCTGATGGTGTTAACGTAGTTACCTCACAACCCTGCTCGGTAACTATGACGGTATGTTCTGCCTGTGCCACCTTGCCCTTGGCCCGCTCCGCCAGCACATGATAAGGCCAGAGAGCTCCAACATTCATCAGCTCGCGCAACGTCAACTCCAGCCTGAGCTTCGACATGCGCTTCGCCAGCCACCTCTCAGCGAAGGGGAGCCCGTGGTAATCGCGTTTGACATCTCGCAGAAGTTCCCGGGACATGCGCAGGCGGGTCGGCATATCGCGCAGGTGGCGGAAAATGTAGACTTTCTTTTGGTCCTCCACGTACCCGACTCCGTCGGTGACGAATGGCTCGAGCGCCACAACATCACCAACCTCCAGCTTCTGCCCGGTTTCCTCCTTCACGTTCGGGATCGTTAACCCTGCGTGTAACTCCCACTGAGCCAAGCTGTGCCCCGTGAGGTTGCGGATTGGTTTCAACTCTGCCGCAGCCGCCGTCTCCTCAACCGCCTTTCCTATCTCACCCACGTCAATTCCGGGTTTTATCGTGCTGATGGCGGCTTCAAGCGCCCGTTCGACAACTTGAACCATCTCCACCTTCTCACCCGTTGCAACTGTGAATGCGGTGTCGGCGATGTACCCGTCGAGATGGGCCCCCAGATCGACCTTCACCATATCGCCTTCCTTGATAATTGTACTGTCGTTGGCAGGAGGGCTATAGTGGGCGGCGACCTCATTAACTGAAACGTTACAGGGGAAGGCTGGCTTGGCGCCCTTATTGATGATAAGCTCTTCCGTTTTCTCGGCTATCTCAAGTAATGAAACTCCGATCTTCACAAGTGGACGTATCTCCTCGCGTACCTCGGCCAAAAGCTTTCCTACCTTTCTATACGTCTGGAGTTCCTCTTCGCTCAACATGGTAATCACCGAGAGTAGGGCTCTGTGTAAATAAAACCTATCGGAGAAATTTTCATCGCATGAATTTTTCAAGCCCGATTTGTTTTTCCCGCTCGAACCGTAAATCACCCTCCCTGTATCCAAGAACCTCCATAATCCGCATCACCGCAGGCAGAACCTGGTGCCCCACATAGTAGTCAGGGTCGTACTCCTTCCCCTTGAAATCCTCAACGGGTACCGCTCGTTCGCTTATGCTCCCCGGGCCCTTGGCTTCGATGTAGGCGATCATCATACCCGGTTCAATCTCGTGCCCAAGCTTTCTAAGCCGCTTAGCTGCGACCACGTGGGGGCCTATTGAACGGTAGCTCTCAATCGGCATCTTGAGCTGAGTATAAATGACAAGATCATCCAAGTTGGTCTTTCCCTCAAGCACCTCCCGCGTCGTCCTACGTATTATTTCGGCCGCTTTTTTCGGAGAACCGTCTCGAAGTATTGCTTCGAGTACGGCTTCCTGCGTGCGCTTTGCTATTGCTGCCCAATCCCGGCGAACGAACTCCAGCCCCTTGACCACCATTCGTCCCTCCTCATCAATCATGGCATAGCGCTTCTTGGTGACGAACACCCCGCGCGGGTAGAAGCCCTCAAGTTCGAGCTCCATAATGCCCGGTAAACTCTGGTTCACCTGTTTCAGAAATCTCATCGCATCCTCGTGGCTTTTGCCGTTGAGCTTACAGTGCAAACTGTCAGTGTCTCCATAAATCACATCCAGCCCAAAATCCTTCGCCATCTGAATTGTCTCGTGAATATAGTGGCGGCCGAAGCTCGTGACCGACTCGGCGCACTGCTTGAAGTACCATCGTGCACGAGGATAACCAAGCATCCCATAAAACGAGTTCGCCACGATTTTCAAGGCCCACTGCTGAGCATCAAGCGATCGATACTCCTTAGTTCCTCGCTTGTAGCGCTTGAGCTCCTTTTTAATATTTGCCCGAGCGTCGATGATTCGCTCGAGAGTTACCGGGATGAAACCCTTTCGCTTTTTGCAGAAACGGTAATCCAGTCCGGGGACTCGCGTCGTCTCGCTCGGTTTACAACATGTACAATTGAGCGCCGATGGGTCGATATTGTGGGTGACGATGATTGAAGGATAAAGGGACCGAAAGTCGAAGACAACCAAGCCCTCGTGCATCCCCTTGACCGGCTCCATTACATAAGCCCCAACATAGGTCTCTTCCAGCCGCTCCTCGAACTCCTCACCCACGGGCCTCGCAGGGACAAGCTCGCCCCGCCGGTGGGCCTCGGCGATCAGCAGCCACTCAACCAGCTGCCCCGGCATCATACGGCTCACATCGAAGAGGGTCTGCCCGACAACGCGGGTGAGTTCCATGAACAACGGTAACAGCTCAAGCCCTAACTCAAGTGTAGCATCGGCGTCAGACATTGAGTATTCGAGAAACCTGCGCCCGAGTTCCCCTCCGCGATCCCATGCCTTGACCATCTCGGTAAACTCGAAATCCAGCTTTTTCTTCTCGAGCATGTGGCGGTAAACATCCTCGAGAGTGTAGTGGATGAGTCTTAGCGTCCCTATCGTGGCGAGGAATTTCACCATCGTAAAGGCATCTACATGTACCCGCCCGCGGATTCTGGTGGCCGTAGCGAACCGTCGCTTGTGAGCCATCACCTCCGACCCGTCCCGCCCAAGGCTGAGCTTGAGTTTCAATTGTTTGGCCCGCTCTCGCAAATAAGGAAAATCGAAGAGGTCCGTGTTGTAGCCGAGTAGGATGTCCACTTCCCGCTCTTTGACCAGCTCCACGAACCGCTCGAGCATCTCGCGCTCGCTGCCCACGACCTCGACGTAGTCCAACTTGGCCTTCATATCCTTCCAAGTTATGACCTTGCGGAGCCCGCGATTGTCCGCCATGCTCACCATCAAAATCGGGTCCTTGTCCGGGCGGGGGCTCCCTGTGGGATTGTAGACCTCAATGTCGAAACTCATCACATTCAGCTTTGGCTCAGGTACGGACACCGGCTTGGGGGGGGCGTCGATGAAAAGGGTCTTCATGCCTTCGCGCTCCTCCACCTTTCCTCTTACCTCAACGCCAGCCATCGGAGCTAGTCCGTGGTCCACCAAGTAGCGTCTCGCCGAAGGGATGTCGAACTCATAGATTTCCTCGACCCCTGGCAGCTCACGCATAGCGTGCCTGAGGGGAGGCATGTGCTTTGGGTGGTGGAACGAAACTTTTATCGCTTCAACCTCGCGGCCCAAGAAAGTACGCCTTA
This sequence comes from Hadesarchaea archaeon, assembly GCA_030616305.1. GTDB lineage: Archaea > Hadarchaeota > Hadarchaeia > Hadarchaeales > Hadarchaeaceae > B75-G9. The sequence continues at coordinate 1,835 of JAUWXQ010000017.1, read as the reverse complement.
CGACCTCGACCGACTTGGGTTTGACCGTCTGCCCGCGCTCGGTCGGCTCAAGCTTAGAGATGAGCTTCGCGGTCTTCCTCGGGTCGCTGGCGGTCGCATAGAGGTACTGCTCGAAGGAGGGGTCGACTGCCAACACCGTTTCGGATCCGTTCTTGATGAACAACCTTACCCGCGGCTGTGCTTCCTCCTCCATGTAGTCGACATCTAACAACAGACCCTTCATGTCCATCGTAAGAAAGATTGCTTGCCGTTAGAATAAAAGTTAATTCTAAACCAAAAATGGCGGGGATTTCGACCCCTCCGTTAATCGTCAAAGCTTTGGAATCTCGACCACTTCCATTGCTCGCCGATTTTTACCGTTTGGGTCTTTCTCCCTCAGTCGTTGCCTCGCACCCTGCTTCCAGGTACATAACCGCAGCACTCCGTGATTTTTCGTCCACGTTTTCCGCGGTCCTCCGTTGTCCGTAGACTCCGGTTCAGCCGCTCCTGTGGGCTTCCATCCCCGCCACGTTATAATTTGAAGCAACTTTTATTTATAGATTATCCACTCTCATGATTTTCCGTGCCTATTTTGCGCTGTTCCATGGCTCTCAAATTCCCGGATTGTGGAGAAGAAATTTATTAATACAAGTTGAGCCATAGACCAAGCTGAGGCTGGAGACAGGTGAAATGTGCTCGGCAGTGAAACGCCGGATAAAGAAGGGAAAAAAGAAGCCCGCTACAAAAAAAGTACTAGAGATTTCTCATTTTTGGGCCGGGCCGGAACACCAGCCGGTAGATGCCCTCATAAACCGGTTCGAGAGAAAATATCCCAACATTAGAGTACACCAGAACATCATGAACTGGTGGACCTATAGGGCAGCGATAAAGAGACAAATGACAGAAGCCCCCCCAGACGTAATAGTTTCCGATATTGGTGCAACACTAACAAGATTTGCAGAAAATAATCAACTCATGGATTTGACTGACATGTGGAAAACTCAGAAGTTTTTTGATGTTTTTCCCGAACGGATGAAAAAAAAGTGTAGTTTTCGGGGCAAAATGTATGGAGTTCCATCCAAATATTTCACCTACGCCGTTTGGTATCTCACCGATGTTTTTAAAGAGCATGGGATTAAGCCACCAAAAACGTGGAACGAATTCCTAAAGGTGTGCCAGTCGTTCAAGAAAGCTGGTATTCACCCAATTATAGCTAGCGGGGATGGGATTTTAGATTGGTTCATGAACATCCTAGCTAGAATCGGAGGGGCAGAGTTTTACGACGGATTGATCCGGGGCACGGAAAGTTGGAGTAATCCCAGAGTTATCAAGGCATACGAGATGTTAAGGGATTTTTCAGTGAAGTATTTCTACCCGCATCCTTTCGGATTCAATTCCCCTATGGCTTGGGTGAAGCTGAACAAGCGTGAAGCGGCGATGTACCTCCAAGGGGACTGGGTGAACGGAATGTGGCAACGTGAATACCGCTACACCCCTGGGGAGGAGTATGATTATTTCCTGCTTCCTCCAATAGACCCAAAAATTGGGCAAATAATGGTGGTGGGCGGCAATGCGTGGATGTCGCCCAAAGAGGCATCTCACCCCAAAGAGGCAAGAGCGTTCATTGAATATGCCGGTTCGCTAGAAGCGCAGGAACTAATGGCTCGGAAGGGCATGGGCATTCTCGCCCACAGAAATGTCCCCAAAGAGGCTTATGATCCGATATCGGCAAAATTGCGCGACGAACTCGCGAAGTACCCAACGGTGCACAGTATGGGCGCTACACTTCCTCTGAAGATAACTAGCGTTGGACAGACGCAAATCATGAAGATTATCTTAAATCCAACTATCAAGAG
>JAUWXQ010000020.1 GCA_030616305.1 Hadesarchaea archaeon | reverse complement strand
GGAGGACAGCCGAGCGATGTTGGCTCGCTTGAGTATAGAAGGAACAAGGCAGAGGTGCTGGGTGCCGTTAAGGCCGGAGATGTCATCCTGCACCGGGTGAAGCCGAATCCCTTCAAGCCCGGACAGCGGGTCGTGGGGAAGCTGGACTGGGAGAGACGAAGTTCCCTCATGTCCCACCACACGGGAACTCACATCCTGCTCGGTGCCGCACGGCGGGTGCTGGGTGAGCATGTGTGGCAGCAGGGAGTGCAAAAGGGAGTTGAGCGGACCCGCCTCGATATCTCTCACTTCAAGCGCATCCAATCCAAAGAGTTGCGAGAAATCGAGCGTTTGGCGAACGATGTGGTGATGGAGGACCGCCCCGTTCGCGCCAAGTGGATGGACCGGAACGAGGCCGAGCGAAAATATGGCTTCGACCTCTACCAGGGGGGCATCGTTCCCGGGAATCAGGTTCGGGTTGTCGATGTAGAGGGGTGGAATACCCAGGCTTGTGCTGGTACCCACTTCGAGTGGACCGGGGAAGTTGGGTTCATCAAGGTCATTCGCACCGAGCGTATCCAGGATGGGATTGAGCGGATTGAGTTCGCTACCGGTGCGGCGGCGCTGAAGTTCGTGCAGGCGCAAGAGCGGCAGCTTGCGAAGGCGGCCGAGATTCTGCGGGCCAAGCCGGGTCAGGTGGTTGCAGCGGCCCAGCAGCTTTTCGACGAATGGAAGAGAGCACAGAAGGAGATCGAGCGATTGAGCAAACGGATGGCAGAGTTTCGGTTGTCTGAACTCAAGTCGAAGGTTGGACTCTTGGGCAAGGTTCGAGTGGTATGTGAGGAGGTAGAGGGCGCAAGCGTGGATGAGTTAATAAAAATAGCGAGCGCACTCAAAGGGGCGGACAAGAAGATTGTTGTGATATTGGGGTCGCGAAACGCTACAGCTAAATTGGTCGCGATGGCTGGTGAAGAAGCTGTGGGCATCGGGGTAGATTGCGGGGTGATGGTTTCCGAAGCTTCGAGAGTACTGGGTGGCGGAGGCGGAGGCAAATCTTCGATGGGTCAAGGCGGCGGCCCGAAAACAGGTTTTCTGTTAGCAGCGTTCAAGAAAGCACTGGAGACATGTGAAAAGCAGCAGGTTCATGAGTGAGAGCATGGTGAACTGGAAGGATATTGACGCCAAGTGGCAGCAGGCGTGGCGCGATGCAAAGCTCTTCGAGGCCAAGTCTGACGAGAGACCAAAATTCTACCTCACCGTCGCATATCCCTATGTTTCAGGCCCCATGCATGTGGGACACGGGCGCACGTACACGGTTCCCGATGTGATCGCCCGCTACAGGCGCATGCGGGGTTTCAACGTGCTATTCCCGATGGCTTACCACTTCACGGGAACGCCCATTATCGGCGCGGCCAAGCGGGTTGCACGACGTGAGCCAGGGTTTGTCAAGGTGCTCACCGAACGCTATGGCATCACTGAACAAGATCTCCCGCAGTTTGAGAACCCTTATCACTTCGCCACCCACTTCGCCCGAGAAAGCGACCTGAGCTACAGAAAGGGTATGGAGTGGCTGGGGTACTCGATTGACTGGCGCCGTGAGTTCACCACCATAGACCCCGACTACAGCAAGTTCATCACTTGGCAGTATCACCGACTGCAGGAGGCAGGCCTGATCGTGAAAGGCAAGCACCCAGTCAAGTGGTGTCCTGGGTGTGGGAATCCAGTGACCGATCACGACCTGCTCGAGGGGGAAGGTTCGGAGATAGTTGAGTTTACCCTTCTGAAGTACAGGGCCGGTGATTACATCCTTCCCGCCGCCACTCTCCGCCCCGAGACGGTCTTCGGGGTAACTAACCTCTGGCTGAACCCGGGTGTCAAATACGTCTGCGCGGAGGTGAACGGTGAAAAGTGGATCGTAAGCGAGCAGGCGATAGAAAAGTTGCGTCGTCAGGGTTACTCGATCGGCAAGGTCATACCAGGACGAATAAATTTCAACGAGGAGGTGGAGGTGCCGCTCATCCACAAGCGCGTACCTGTCCTCCCCGCGCGATTCGTCGACCCAGAAAACGCGACGGGTGTGGTGGGATCCGTCCCCTCTCACGCCCCCTATGACTATGTTGCCCTCCTAGAACTTCGGCAGCAACCCGAAACACTCCAATCCTACGGCATCAGCCCGCACACGGTTGCGGGACTCAAGCCGGTTTCCCTGATTGAGGTCGATGGATTCGGCTACTCCCCCGCGATGGATGTCGTGAATCGGATGGGAATCAAGAACCAGACCGACCCCAGGTTAGAGGAGGCGACAGCCGAGGTCTACCGGAACGAGTTCGCTAAGGGCAGGATACGTTCGTGGGTTCCCAAATATGCGGGTATGCCGGTTTCTCAGGCGAAGCAGGCTGTACGCAACGACATGCTTGCGAACAACGAGGCCGCTACGGTGTACGAGTTCTCGGCGAGCCCCGTCACCTGCAGATGCGGAACGAAAGTGACGGTGAAGGTGGTTGAGGATCAGTGGTTCCTTAACTACGCAGACGAAGGCTGGAAGACAAAGGCCCGGGAATGTTTGGCGCACATGCATTTGGTGCCCCCCGAGACCCGCGCCCAGTACGAGCACACGATTGGCTGGCTTCATGAGTGGCCATGCACCCGTAGCGTCGGTATGGGAACACCGGCACCGTGGGACCCGGAGTGGATAATCGAATCCCTCAGCGACTCAACGATCTACATGGCGTATTACACGATTTCTCACGTGTTGAAGACGGTCGACCCGGAGAAACTCTCGGATGATGTCTTCGACTACATCTTCCAAGGAAAAGGCGACTCAAGCGCGGTCTCCAGCTCCACAGGAATCGGACAGGAGAAACTCGAACAGATGCGCCGGGAGTTCGAGTACTGGTACCCGATGGATTACCGGATGTCGGCGAACGAGCTGATCCCCAATCATCTCACCTTCCACATCTTCCACCACGCGTTGCTTTTCCCCGATCGATGCCCGCGGGGGATAGTGAGCTTCGGGATGGCGGTGTTGGAGGGCCAGAAGATGTCGTCATCGAAGGGTAACATCATCGCGATTAACGAGGCTGTCCGGGAGCATGGGGCGGACACGGTGCGCCTTTACTTGATGTCGGTCGCAGAACCTTGGCAGAACCTTGACTGGCGCGCGAGCGAGGTCGCGGCGATGCAAAAGAACTTGGAGCGGTTTTACTGGCTTGCCGAGGAGATAATCACCATGCCGAAAGCCGAGCGACCCAGTTTCGCCCAGCCCGAACGGTGGATGCTCAGCCGGCTCCAGCACCATATCGAGGCAGTCACCGAGGCTCTGGATGCGTTCGAAACCCGCAAGGCGGTTCAGCACGCATTCTTCATGCTGGCCCAGGACCTTCGCTGGTACATGAAGCGGGCTCGGCAGTCAGAAGCGCGCACCTCCATGTTGAAGCGGGTGCTAAAAGTATGGCTCCGGCTGCTCGCTCCGTTCACCCCCCACATCTGTGAGGAGCTCTGGAGGCGAATGGGCAAGGAAGACTTCGTCTCAGTGGCTCCTTGGCCGAGCGTTGAAAAGGGGTTAATAGATGAGAGCGCCGAGCTGGTCGAGAATTACATCAAACGGGTTCTCGAGGATGTGGGGAAGATACAAAAGGTGGTTAAGGTCCAGCGCCCGAGCCGTGTCTGCCTCTATGTGGCGCAGGACTGGAAATGGAAGGCATACCGCATCGCAATAGAGCATGTTCGGGCCGGACGGGTCGATTTCGGAAAACTGCTACGCACGGTCAAGGAAGAGCTACAGCTGAGGCTTTACAAGGAAGATCTATCGAAATATCTCCAGATGGTTGTTCAGGAACTCAGGGGAATGTCGGAAAAAGATTTTGATATCATCGCGAAAACCGAGGTGGACGAGTTTCAGGTCCTGCTCGAGGCCGTCAATTTCATCCGTGAACAGTTGGGAGTGGCGGACGTTCAGGTTTTCAGGGTAGACGACGCAACACGCTACGATCCCCAAGACCGAGCGAAACTGGCCGTGCCGCTCAGACCGGCGATCTTTGTAGAGTGATGGTCTAAATGCCCAGGCTCGGGAACCCCGTTCGCGACCTGCGCTATCTGCTTGACCATGGCTACCCCTGCGACTCGGCTGTAAACTTTGTCTCCAACCACTACAGCTTGCCGCTCCACGAACGCCACCTGCTCGCGCGCTGCGTATTTTCGAAGCGGGAAGTAGCTGAGCACAGCCAGAAAGCAGTTGGAGTGAGCAAGGTGCGTAGCAAACGGTTGGGCATCGACGGCTACAATGTGCTGATAACTTCGGAGAGCATCCTGACGGGCAAACAAGTCGTGCGGTGCGACGATGGGTTTGTGCGGGACCTGCGCGCGGTTTTCGGCAAATACAAACCCTCACGAGCAACCGAGCGAGCGATCAAGGAAGTTTTGAAAATCGTGGCGAAAGCCAAGCCCAGTGAAGTTGTGGTGCTTTTCGACAAGCAGGCGAGCCGAAGCGGTGAACTCTCCGGTAAGGTAAGACGTGGGTTGAAGGAACTCGGTCTTAAAGGCGATTCACGAGCGGTGGGAGGCGTTGATTTCAAGCTCCGTGCGTTCGATGCGGTTGCCAGCAGTGATCGGGCAGTAATCAAACGAGCAAAATCGGTGTGGGATATCCCTGCGGAACTTCTGAAAAGAGAAAAAGCGAATATCCTCGACCTGTCCAAGCTTTGAGGAGGATTTTAGCCTCCACGACTTTCTTTTGGGTATTTTGTATAGACGTACTTGAGCAATTCGGTCTGCCTCATTTCGTTAAACCGTTTCAAGGAGGACAAGGCTCGTTTGTGCTCGGCCGGTAACTTCTTGTAGCTCCCGCTCGCGGCCCTAACCCCTTTCGGAGTCAGCTCGTATTTTCTTCTGATCACGCAGTCACCGGCAAGCGTTGGGTCAAAAACCTCCTTCTGGATGCCGATATAGCCAGCCATTTCGAGGTCGATCGTGTCCTCAAGCACGTCGGGTGAGTGGGGTCCGAACATGTAAGGGGTAAAATTGTAAGGAGTTTCTATCCCGCGTTCCCGTTTGAGTAAGAAGAGCAGTTTCTGAAGACGGGTTGCCCCACTGATGGTCCCTCCCACCGCGTGTAGGAGTGCCAGGAGCCACTTCCCCCTTTCGAGGATGTCTTTGGTTGCGGCCTTCCTTGCAGCCGGGAAGAAGCTCTGCTCCACCTTCAGGAGTCTTGCTATATCTTTCCCCCGATCGGTAAGCTTCAGCATTTTCCGGTAGGGCCAGGTTTCCCACACCTCTTCTTCCACCAGCCCTTCCTTTAACAGCTCATGGATGCGCATTTCCACCGTCTGCGCGCTCCCACCGACCTCTGAGAGCAGCTCCCGGACGTATTTGGAGCCGTCCAGCAGCCGGAGGAGTATCTCGGTGGTCTTGCTTTTTCGGAGGGTTCGCATGCGTTAATGTGTTACACAATACGTAACTATATATATTTTTATCACACATAGAACAATGATTTCTGACCGAGGTGATGATTGGTGGAATTTCGGGGGTTCCACAGGGTTTCCCTTCTCGACTACCCTGGGAAAATAGCCGCTATTGCGTTTGTCGGGGGATGCAGCTTTAGGTGCGGTTTCTGTTACAACAGGGACTTGGTTTTAAACCCCGAAAGCCTACCGTCCTTGTCAGAAGCTCAAATTTTGAGGCATCTGGAGGCAAATAAGGGCTGGTTAGATGGACTGGTGATAACGGGGGGCGAACCAACCATTCATTCAGAGCTGCCGAGTTTTCTGGAAAAAGTGAAAAAGTTGGGGTACAGCGTCAAGCTCGACACGAACGGCTCAAATTCAAAAATGCTGGCGGAGTTGATCGAGAAACATCTCGTTGATTACGTCGCGCTGGATGTGAAAGCACCCCTCGTTGAGGACAAGTACCAAGCGGCGATTGGTATTCAGGCAAATGGGGCGCTGAAAGATGTTGAGACAAGCATCGATTTGCTCCGGAGTTCAAACGGGATAGATTACGAGTTCAGGACAACGGTTGTGCCGGGGCTCCTGAGCAAGGAGGATATCACCCAAATCGCCGAGCGGATAGGCGGCGCAAAACGGTATTTTATCCAGCAGTTCAAGTCCAATAATTCGCACGTGGATGAGAAATACTCCAAAGTTGCACCTTACCCGCTTGAACTTCTTCGTGAGGTTCAGATGCAGATCGCTTCCAATTTCCAGGTGTGCAAGGTGAGGGGTGCGAGATCGACATGAGAGGAGGTATCAAAAGAGTCGGCGGGCGAGACAGGAGAATAGCGACCGAGAGAGTTAGAAGGTTAGCAGAGCTGCTGGGGAGAGATGATGTGAGGGGAGCGGTCGAATTTGTTGATAGGGGACGATACAATTTCTTGAATAGACCAGGGTGTGCGAGGATTGACCCCCTGCACAGAAGGGATCTCAGTATTTGTTTAGCGTGTGGGAACTTTGATAGATTGAGCTTTTTCTGTAGAGTGGAGAGAGTGGGTAGGGTGCACGTATGAGCGAGATCATCAAAAAAGTGCGAAAGCGTGACGGCAGGATAGTGGATTTCGATCAAGAGCGGATCACCAAGGCAATTTTCGCAGCTGCGGTCGAGGTCGGAGGGCGGGACCGAAGGACCGCGGAAAGGCTATCCGATGAAGTTGTGAAGATTTTGGAGCAAGAATATGTGGGCAAAGTCCCGAGTGTTGAGGGTGTCCAAGATATAGTTGAAAAAGTTTTGATTGAGCGAGGTCATGCGAAGACTGCTAAAGCATACATCCTCTACCGCAGGCAGCACGATGAGATGAGGAAGCTCAAATCCACGTTTCTAGAGGTCGAAAACATAGTTGATGATTATTTGGGTGGACGTGACTGGCGGGTTAGGGAGAACAGCAACATGGGATTTTCGTATTCAGGTTTGCTGTTTCACGTAGCCACTTCAGTAGTAGCAAATTACACGCTCGACAAGATCTACACGATGGAGGTCGCGGATGCTCACACCAATGGAGATATGCATATCCACGACTTGGGTTCCGGTATAGTTGGATATTGTGCCGGGTGGTCACTGAGACAGCTTTTGGCGGAAGGATTCAACGGAGTCCCTGGCAAGGTTTCATCCAATCCTCCAGCACATCTCGACACGGCCTTGCTCCAGATGGCCAACTTTATCGGTTCGCTTCAGAACGAGTGGGCTGGTGCTCAAGCTTTTAATAGCGTTGACGTCCTGCTGGCACCTTTCGTGCGAAGAGACCTGCTGAGCTACAGGCAGGTGAGGCAGGCGATGCAAACTTTTGTGTTCAACCTCAATATCGCATCGCGCTGGGGCGGGCAGACACCGTTCACGAATATCACGCTCGACTTGACCGTTCCGGATGACCTCGCAGGCCAGCACGTGACAATCGGCGGCAGGTTGGGTGATAAAACTTACGAGGAATACACGGAAGAAATGGAGATGATAAACAACGCGCTCATGGATGTCATGATGGAGGGCGACATGAGTGGTCGACCTTTCACTTTCCCCATTCCAACTTTCAGTTTGACTAAGGATTTTGAATGGGACAACGGTATCTCATCGGCGCTGTTCGAGATGACCGCGAAATACGGCCTGCCATACTTCCAGAACTTCATCAACAGCGACCTGAGACCGAGCGATGTTCGCAGTATGTGCTGTCATTTGATGCTCGACTTGGCGGAACTGAGGAGAAATGTGACCGGTGGGCTCTTCGGCTCCGGCGACTCGACAGGCAGCGTGGGAGTCGTCACGATGAACATGCCTCGGTTAGGTTATCTCTCCAGGGGCGAGGACGAGTTCTTCGAAAAATTGGAGCACGTCATGGAGCTGGCCCGGATCTCGCTGGAGACCAAACGCGAGATAGTGAAGAGAAACATGGAAAATGGCCTGCTGCCTTTCTCCAAACGCTACCTCGGCACCGTGAACAACCACTTCTCGACCATCGGGCTCGTGGGGATGAACGAAGCCTGCCTGAATCTGATTGGCAGCAGCATAGCCACCGATGAGGGCAAAAAGTTCGCGGTCAATACCCTCAAATTCATGCTCGGACGCATCCAGCACTTCCAGGAGGAGACCGGCAACATCTACAACCTCGAGGCGACACCGGCCGAGGGTGTGAGCTACCGACTTGCGAAGATCGACAAGCGGAAGTATTCCGAGGTAATAACGGCAGGCGAAAAGGCACCCTATTATACGAATTCAACCACTTTGCCCGTCAATAGTGGCCTTGATATGATAGATGCCCTCAGACACCAGGAGGAGCTTCAGACGCTCTACACGGGAGGTACGGTCCACCATATCTTCCTCGGTGAGAGTTTGGAAGACGGGAAGAGCTGCATGAACCTCGTCCGCAAGGTCGCCCACAACACCCGATTGCCCTACTTCACCGTGACGCCCACCTACACGATCTGCGACGACCACGGTTTCATCCCGGGGGAGTACCCGAAATGCCCATCGTGCGGCAAGGCCACTGAGGTTTATTCCCGCGTGGTTGGGTATTACCGCCCTGTGCGGAACTGGAACGTCGGGAAACAGGAGGAATTTCGTCAGCGGATTGAGTATACCTAGTTTGATTTGTGATTAAATGAGCAAAGAGTTATTGCGGTACATTTTCGTTTCATCGATTTTGGCAGGAGTTTTTGCAGGGATATATTTAGAGACCGGCCAAAATGTTGATCCAGAAAGCTTAGCAATAGAGACAGGAGACACTGTCGCCAAGGAATTGGGAGATTCCCTCTGGAGTTCCATAAGACCTTTACTGATTCTTGCGAGCGCATTTTTCACTTCCATCAGTATCTTGCTAATTCTCTTGAAAGGGTTGCCTGGAATTCTAGCAGCTGTAGGAGGGTATTTGGGGGCCATGTTAATGGTTACTTCAATTGCACCTATATTTGGAGTATTCCTTCTCTTGATTGGAGGAATTGTTTCTACAATATGGAGTGGCTAAGACATTTAACGGATTAGTAAATCTATCAAGTAGAGTTTTCATCGGGTCCAAAGTGAACAGTTCAACCTTTCTCCAGACATTTCTTGGTTGAACGTTATTTCGACTATTGCTACTCTACTTTAGTCTGTAAGCCCCCTGCCAAGAATTCTTTCGAATGACTCAATTGATCCTTTTTTCGCACGTTTTCCAAACCAAAAATAGTACAACCGAGGCCCGCTTTAATCCTACCACCAAGAACTCTTCCTCTTTTTTCTCGCGCCCGCATATTTGATGACTTGTATTCTTGATTTTCTTGCACTCTCTTTTGCTTTTTCCGTGGCACCCTTTTTTGAAACTATAATACCTTTTTTAAAAACACCGTGAGACCTATCCATCTTTTTCTTAAGCTTATTGACATCAGATGGGCGAATTGGATGTTTGCGACCTTTGGCTTCTATAACCACTAACTTTCTTTCTTTGAGCATTACCAAGTCTACTTCCGCGCCTGTGGGCCGATATCTCTCAAGAGCAGGTTTGTATCCTTTTTTACGTAAAAATTTCTTAACATCCCTTTCATATTTAATCCCTTTCCGATATGCTTCCCTGCCCCTTGCTTTTGGGCTTTTTCTCCTTCTTTTTTTTCTCGTTGTTTCACGACCGAAAAATTCTTCAAGTATCCCCATAAAACCTACTAAAACATAAATTCTTTTAGCTTTAAGTTTTAGGATAAGAGTGCAGCAGGGATGAACACCATGTTGAAATCAGACCGATGGATCCACGAGATGGCCACCAAGCATAAAATGATCGAACCATTCGTCGACCACCAGGTCAGAGAAGGTAACATATCCTACGGCCTTTCGAGTTACGGTTACGACATGCGCCTGGCGGACGAGTTCAAGATCTATGAACCCAAAGGAGAAAGCGGACTCGATCCAAAGCACTTCGACCCAAGCCCCTTCAGGGATTTCAAGGGAAAAACGTGTGAGATCCCCCCAAATTCTTTCGTGCTCGGGAGGTCCGTCGAGTACTTCAGGATCCCCAGGAAGGTCCTAGCCCTGTGCTTCGGGAAGTCCACTTATGCCCGGTGCGGGGTGGCGGTCAACATCACACCTCTGGAGGCGGAATGGGAAGGCTTCGTGACGATAGAAATAGCGAACTTAGGCCCGAGACCTGCGAAGCTCCACGCCAATGAAGGGATAGCCCAGGTGATCTTCCTGGAGAGCGACGAGGAATGCTTGTCCAGCTATAAGGACAAGAAGGGTGTTTATCAGGCGCAGAGGGAGATAACTCCGCCAAGAGTGATGAACGAGGCGCGAGACAGCTTGGTGTAGGTATAGCTGACCTCAGCCGCATGGGGCGGGTCATCCGGAAGAACCTGTGATGGGCTAGATGCACACCCCAAGGGAAAATTTAATATTTTAGGAGTAGTAATTGAAAAAGGGGCCTGGAGGTCGTGTTTTCGTTAGCAGAAGCACAGTCTTTAGTGATTTTACAAACCCCGCGAGGATCAATTAAGCGCGACCTTCGCCGATCCAGCAGAAGGCATGCAAAATGAATGGAGAAAAAATAAAACTGAGAAGGGTCGGAGCTCAAAGAGTCAGAAAAAAAGCAGAACTATTGAAGCGAGAAGAAGAATTGAGAAGGACAGCAGTTGAGAGAGTTAAAAGAGTATCAGAACAACTGAAGCGAGGCGATGTGGGGGGAGCGATCGAATTTGTTGATAAGATACAATACGATAGGACACTATACGATCTCTTTGGCAGAGAGGGTTGTGCAAGGACCGACCACATGAACAGAAGAGACCTCGGCCTTTGTATGGGGTGCAAGAACTTCGATAGATTTAACTTTATTTGTAGAGTAGGGCATTTGGGTGGGTGAGATATGCGTCGCCTCTCAAGGAGGTTCACCCCCCGAAAAACCACCGTATCCCGAAAGTTAATCTATATCAATTTCCATATTCCAAAAGGAGGTCAAAAATGAAGGTCGAACTGTTATTCATCACCCCCGATGCTGAAAAATTGATAGAATCGGCTGGCCGCACGTGTTATCAGTCGTTCGGGAAGCAGGGAAAGGACACCGAAAAGGCATTCATAAGGATGCTCGTCAAGATGGGGCATCTCTCAGTGCTGGAACACGCCTCCGCCACGTTCAGGATCTCCGGCGTCTCGAGGGCGTTCACGCACCAATTCGTGAGGCACAGGCTGTGTTCGTTCACCCAGCAGTCTCAGAGGTACGTGGATGAGAGCAATTTCAGTTACATCGAGCCTGAATCGATAAGAAATAACCCCGAAGCCCATTCCATGTTCACCGAGTTCATGGACGACGCCAAAAAAGCGTATTCGGAGCTGCAAAAGTTGGGGATTAAGAACGAGGATGCCAGGTTTGTGCTGCCAAACGCCGTGGAGACCCAAATTGTAGTCACCGCGAACCTCCGGGAGTGGCGCCATATAGTTGAGCTCAGGGGGGAACCCGGTGCGCAGTGGGAAATTAGGAAGGCAGCGATCGAGGTTTTGAGGGTACTGAAGAAACATGTCCCCACGGTGTTTGAGGATTTCGAGATAGATGAGAAAAACAACACCGTGAAGAAGATAGCACCGTGACTAAGCAGGAAATAAGGTTTAAAACACGAAATTTGACAAAAGAAGCTATTTTCGCCTCGGAATTCCCCTTGCGAGCTGTATCATCCTTTTTTCTATCCTATCCCGCAACTCATCCACGTTTCCCTCGCCACGGGACAGACTTACGTAGTCGAGTAAATCATCAATCATGACTTCAGCAGTCTCGGATTCCAGGACTCCAGCGTAGATCGCCAGCTCGATGGTGTAAAACGAGCGCATGACGGCATCCCGCCCCCTCCGCCAGCGCTTCCAGGCACCCGGTTTCTGCATGCGTAGTCGCTTGGCGATGTCGTTGAAGCTCGCGTCCTCCTTCCAGGAGTGCAAAAGCATGGGTCTGAGCGTCTTTTCGTCGAGGTGGGAACGCTCCAGAAGGGCATGTGCGAGTAGATTTTCACGCAGCCAGTTCTCAGCTCGAACGAACTCTTCCTCCGGCATAATAACGTTTCCATATTGTGGAAACGATAATAAATAGTTGTCGAAGGGATTTTTGGTCGGGCTAAAGTGAGCGCCTGAAGAACGAAAGTCGGTTGCCTTTTTTCACAGCTATGTCGTTGATTGGGGTGTCGACCCGTGCAGCGTAGCGCAAGGCGTTGCTGGCGGCCTTCAGAGCACGCCTCGGAACCCCTCTACTAGCCCTGTAGATGGCTTCAAAGCCCTTTTCGGTCAGTAAAACGCTTCCATCATCACATCCCGCGTTCTTTAGACGCAAATCCAGCAGTTCCCTGAGGCTCTTCTTGCTCATCGGTTCGATCTCCACGCGCACCTGCACGCGGTCCCTGAGTGCTGGAACCTTATTCAAAAAGATCTCCATCCGCTTTGGCTCGCCGTTGATCAGGACGGTTATTTCGGGGATGTCCACCAGAACCCTCAAAAACTCGCCGATATCCTTGGGATAGACGCGGCTCTCGTGGATGTCGTCCACGACCACCGCCAGCCGCTCCGAGTGCTCCCACGGCCACCGGCGCAGGACCTCGAACATACTCGCACGGTCTTTGCCTGCGTCCATCTCCAGGGCGAGCATCATCGCGCGTAAGACCTCGTCCATGGACTTGTACGCGGCCCCATGGATGAAGATGGGCACGACCAGTTTGGCCGATTCGGGCGCCGTGAGGCTTTCCTCCCTCAGGGAAGCGACGAGGAACTCACAGAGGGTGGTTTTGCCCGTCCCTAGCCCCCCTGTGAGGACACCCAGCTTGCCCCCTGACAGGACCCACTTCAGCCTCCTCAGATCCTCCTCCTGCACCGGCACGAACATCTCGGCCGACTGCATCTCAAGCCTGAACGGGTCGCCGCGCAGCCCCCAACGCATGAGATAATCCTCAAAAACCTGGTCCCGACCGATTTTTTCGTCAAAATTGCTCATCTGGCCACCTTCACGCGCAGTTCGTACCTCCCTTCTTTGTCCTGGATGTAACCACGGCCACCCATTCTTTCACAGAATAGCTTTGCGATGGGCACCGGGCCTCGGGATCGGGCCGAGATTTCCTTTAATGAAAAGTTTCGGAGGGCTATTGCGGTTGAGAGGAGGTCCCCGAAAGCGGTGCGTTGGGCCAGTCCAGCGGGTGTCAGTTCATCGAGAATAGTGTGGCGGGGTAGTTCTTCTTCCCCAGATGGGACTTTATCGGGTTTTGTTTCTGTTTTAGGCTTTTCTGAAGGTTTTTTAGGAGATTTGGGTTCTATTTTATGCACTTTTGGTTCGGAAATAGACTTATGAATCTCTTGATGGCACTTGTGACAAAGCGTGACCAAATTCTCAGGGTCATTCCGGCTCGTTCCGTCTTTGTGGTGCACGCCCAGGAGTTCCTTTCCGCCACATTTCGAGCAAGTGTAGCCATCTCTGATGAGGATCGCACTCTTCACGAGCTCCCAATCATCTCGGTGGTAGGTGAAAACGTAACTCAAAAAGGATGAGAGGTGTTCCTGCCTCGAAATGTCCTCTTGAGGAGGAGAAACTTTTGGAGAAGGAGGGGAAATGGGCGATTTCGTCAGCAAACGCGTTATCTCACTCTCGGGTATCCGTCTCTGACCTCTCTCGGGGCGCACGACTCTTACCTTTCCTTCGCGATCCCACCGTCTGAGGGTGTTCGGATGCACTCTCAATAGTGAACATGCCTCTCTCATCGTGTAGAGCCGCTCTCTGGTATCCTCCATAATCTAACCGTTCCTAACAATTTCTCACTACAGTTAACAATATACAGTCCCTGTTCTGCCTTAAAAAGTTAACTATTTCTACCTATTTTTCTAACCCTTTCTAACAAAGAATTAACTAAACCTAACAAATCCTAGGGGCCGGGTCCCCAATAGGAGACTCGAGTAGACGTTTTCCTCCAATGACGGTATCAAGCACGACATCTCCAGGGTGATTTTTAGTGACCTCACCTATCACCGACGCTTTCCGACCGTATTTCGTCTCCCTAATGGCGGCGAGAACCTCTTCGGACTTTCTGGCGTCCACGGCTATAATCGCCTTCCCCTCGTTGGTGATTTGAAGGGGGTCGATACCCAGCATTTCCCCCATAGCTCTTACCGGTTCGGCGATTGGGATATCGGATTCCCTTAAAACTATCCCGACCCCGGTCTTGGAGGCCATCTCGTTCAACGCAGCAGCCAGGCCTCCCCGTGTTGGATCCTTCATTGCAGTTATTCCTCCTACCTTTAGGGCGGCCTCTATGGTTTCCCAGAGGGGGGCCACATCTGAAGTCAGGTCAACGTCAACGGCGATACCCTCGCGGTGGGCCAAAATCGTTATTCCGTGGTCCCCAACCGTCCCAGTCACGATTATCTTGTTTCCTGGCCTGATTCCCCGGTCGGTCACAAGGGTATTTGCTACCCCTACCCCGGTGGTGGTGATGACCGCACCGTCCAGAGCACCTCGCTCCATCACCTTCAGGTCTCCAGTTACAAGCGCACAGCCCACCTCCCGCGTGGTGGCGTCCATTGACTGAGTTATCTTCGTCAGGTCCTCCATCGGGAATCCCTCCTCAAGCACGATTGCGCATGCCATCGCGAGCGGCCGCCCCCCCATGACAGCGAGGTCGTTTATCGTGCCAGCCACAGCAAGCCTGCCGATGTCGCCACCAGGAAAGAATAGGGGTTTGATTGTGTGGGAGTCCGTCGTCAGAACCAACGTCTTGTCGCCGACCGATATGGTAGCCCCGTCGTCGAGCGCGTCCAGTCCAACATTACCGGCGCTCTTCAGCTTCAGCTCCTTGAGGAAGATGTCCGATATCAGCTTCATCATGGCCTTGCCGCCGGCCCCGTGGGCTAGCGAGATTTTTTCGTCAGACGTTTTAACCACCCTCCAGTTTGACATCCACTATTTCAAGTTCCTGCCCGGTGGTTATCGATAGGTCGTGGGCGCCGCACTTTGGACAGGCGACTCCAAGCTTAGGATCTGGTAGATGGGTATCGATCGACTTGGCATTACCTGAATATTCGCACTTGACGCACTTGATGGTGATCGGAACTTTGGTTATTTTGAATTTGGTGGAGCGGAACTCGTCTCCGCCCAGCTTTTCCAGCCAGAGCCGAATGGAGCTGGGCTCGTTTATCTCTCCCACTTTAAGATTTACCTCCAGCACACGCGATTTCCGCTCGGCAGCTATCTGGCGGAGGCCGTTTAGCACCCGGTTCGCCAACTCTACTTCATGCACTGGCCTCACCTCGAGCGATTTCTTCCCAGGCCTTGAGCGTCTCTAGGGCGGCTTTCTCGTCCAACGTTTGGATAGCGTACCCAGCATGAACCAGCACATAATCGCCCTCTCGCACGTTCCTGAGCAGGTCGAGCCTCACCTCTCGCCGCGCCCCGCCGAAGTCAACAGTTGCGGCCTGTCCATCTATCTTCAGGACCTTACCAGGGATAGCTAGACACATCGTGATTCCTCTGTTGCCTTGCGTAATTAGCTTTTTCAGTGTTTGGCCCTTTATTAACTTGAGTCACATGTCAGCGAAATTCGATTTCCACGTACATACCTACTATTCGGACGGCGGAAGCGGACCGGTGGAGATGGTCGAGGCAGCGGAGGCGCGCGGTCTCGAGGCAGTAGCGATTACGGACCACGGCCCGGAGCTGCACGTCGGGGTTCCCAGGGAAAAGCTAGCCCCCATGCTTCAAGACATTGAGATCGCGCGCGGGGACGCAGGGATACCTGTGTTGGCTGGCATCGAGGCGAACGTGATGGACGAGAGCGGTAGGGTCGATGTGGATGAGGAGTTTGCTAAAAAGTTGGACATACGCATCGTGAGCATCCATACGCTTGGAAACTTGATAGACCCATCGGAGGTGGCGCGGGAATATCTGAAGCGAATGACGAAAGCAATCACGCATCGAAAGTTTGAGGTGCTGGCCCATCCATTCTTTTATCACCAGAATTTGCTTCCTTATCTCTCTCGTGAGGAAATAGAGAATTTCGTAAAGCTCGCTGTCTACCGTGGCGTCGCGATGGAGTTAAATATGAAATACAAGGCTCCAGATGATGAATTCTTAAAGCTGTGTCTGCGCGAAGGCTTGAAGTTCAGCATAGGTTCGGATGCCCACACGCCTGCGGAGGTGGGTAGGATCGACTGGGCACTAGCTACTCTGAGGCGAGTGGGGGCAAAGCGCGAGGATTTGATTTTGGATGATTTCCTGAGGTGAGAGTTTGCCGTTTGATTTGTCCTCTTTTCTCAAGGGCGCGACCCGCGTAGCTGTGGTTGGCGTCGGGAGCGAGATGCGAGGAGACGACGCAGCAGGCATGAAGGTGGTTCGGAGGCTGCGGGAGATGTTGAACTCACCCAACTTGCTTTTTATCGAGGGCGGCGTGGCGCCGGAGAACTTTACCTCGCAGATAAGACGGTTCGAACCCTCTCACGTTATTTTCATCGACGCAACCGATTTCGGCGCTGAACCCGGCGAAGTCGTCCTAGCCGAGCCGGAGGCCATCACAGGCCAATCCGTGTCGACCCACACCATGCCGCTTTCGATACTTGCAAAATACATCCGAGAACAGACGGGGGCTAAAATAGCATTGCTTGGGATTCAACCGGCGCGAGCGCAGATGGGCGTTGAGATGAGCGGAGCGGTGAAGGACTCGATTAAGCGGGTCGAGGAAATTTTGCTTGGCCGGCTCCGAGAGCTGTAGTTGGTAAAGGTTAAATTTTAACTTTTTTGACGTTTCCCCACATGTGAACAGTAAATAAGCCCGTACGTGCATCCATTAACTAAAATAAGCCCAATTCTGCCTCCGTTTGGCATGGACTTTGTTTTGCTGGGAGATTGTGTGGAGGGAATCTTTCATCCTTTTTTGGCTACCCATTATTAATAAAGAGAAAACTAACTTTGATTCGATGGACC
>JAUWXQ010000027.1 GCA_030616305.1 Hadesarchaea archaeon | reverse complement strand
TAGAGATATTGCAGCGGAGTTCATCCACGGGTCTGTTTGCTCCAGAACTTCGCTCAATCAAGACTGCAGGTTTTGACCAAAGGATGTCTAGGGATGCGGCGCATATACGTGGGCTACTCTACAAAGTTTTGGCCCTGAAGAAAAGAGTGAACCCATGACAAAGCTGTGGGATAAAGGGTATACGTTGGATAAAGAGATAGAGCAGTTCACAGTGGGAGAAGATTACGTTTTAGATAGAAATTTAATCAGAGCAGATGTCTTGGGAAGTATTGCTCACGCGAAGATGCTTTCCAAGATTGGTATTCTCACCCCGAAGGAGTTCGCTAAGCTCAAGAAGTGTTTGCTGGATGTTCTCTCCTCCAGCCAAAGAGGAAAGTTCGAGATCAAGCTAGAGGACGAAGATGTACACACCGCTATTGAGAATCTTTTAACTCGAAGGTTGGGAGATCTGGGCAAAAAAATTCACACGGCGCGCTCCCGGAATGATCAGGCGTTGCTGGATGTTCGTATATTCGCGCGGGAGAGGCTTTTGGATATCCAAACGGAAGTTTTGAACTTGGCGCTTGCATTGGTGGATTTTGCTGACCGATACAAGGATATCCCAATGCCCGGACGTACTCATACCCAACGGGCAATGCCGTCGTCGGTGGGGCTGTGGGCTTCAGCCTTCGCCGAGTCCCTGCTGGACGACTTTGAACTGCTCAAAATTGCATATTATCTGAACAATCAATGTCCACTCGGTTCGGCCGCCAGTTATGGGGTGCCTCTTCCCATCGACCGCCAGCTCGTCAGCGACTTGTTGGGTTTTGACAGGGTCCAGAACAATGTACTTTACGCCAACAACAGTAGGGGGAAGATAGAGGCAATAGTCGTTTTTGCTCTATCACAGGTGACTGAGGATCTTTCCAAGCTTTCCAACGATCTCATCTTTTTCAGCATACCAGAACTTGGCTACTTCTCCCTACCGAGGGAATACTGTCCCGGCTCAAGTATCATGCCTCAAAAACAGAATCCAGGTCCCTTAGAACTCATTCGCGCTCGCTCTGCACAGACGGTTTCCAGATTGTTTCAATTGATGATAACCATCCGGAACCTCCCTTCTGGTTACAATCGAGATTTCCAAGAGACCAAGAAGCCGTTGATGGAGTCCTTGAGCACGACGGAGTCATGTTTGAAGGCAGCGCGCAAAATATTTCAGAACCTCAAAGTGAACAAGGACGCCCTCCTGAATTCGTTTACCCCAGACATTTTTGCCGCGGATAGAGCTCTCAAGCTTGTCGCGGAGAAAGGCATGCCTTTCCGCGATGCGTATCGCAAAGTTGCTCAAGAGCTAGACGAGCTCGAGATGGAGGATTCCGTCAAAAACATCCTTTCGAAAAAGCACCTCGGTGCCCCCGGAAATCTCGGCTTGAAAAAACTCATGAGTAGAATAGATTTAGAGAGAAAGAATGTTCAAAAAAAGCAGGTGCGGTTGCAGAAAGTTTGGAAACAGTTGATGAGTCTCTGAATTCGGGGCCATGTTAAATTTTCTAGGGGTTATTACCTCTTCACTTCTGTGACTAATGAAACAAGCAAGGCTTTTTGTGAATGCATCCGATTTTCAGCTTGGCCCCACACAACTGAGTGCGGTCCGTCGATCACCTCATCGGTAACTTCCTCTCCCCGATGAGCTGGCAGGCAGTGCATGAAAATAACATCAGATTTTGCCTGTTTCAAAAGTCGGGAGTTAACCTGAAATTTCCTAAAATCTCTCAGCCTTCGCCTCTTCTCCTTATCTTGCCCCATCGAGACCCATACATCCGTGTAGACGATATCCGCACCAGCAACGGTTTTTTTCGGGTCATTCAAAATTTCTATCCTCGCGCCACTTTTGGCAGCGTTCCCTCGTGCCCGTTTCACAATTTTTGTGGGAGGCTCGTAGCCCTCCGGACACCCGATGGAGGTGTTTATTCCAACTAGCGTGCACCCCAGCATCAGAGAATTGCAAACATTGTTTCCATCACCGACCCAAGCGAGCTTGAGTCCCTTGAGCCTTCCCTTGTGTTCCTGAACAGTTAACAAATCAGCAAGGGTCTGACAGGGATGATGTAAGCCAGTGAGCGCATTGATTACTGGAACGCTTGAGTGACGAGCAAGCTCGATGATATCATCATGTTCAAACAGCCGGGCCGTGATAATGTCAAGGTACCGGGAGAGCGTCCGGGCAGTGTCGGCGATGGTCTCGCCTCGCCCGAGCTGGAGATCGTTCCACCCCATATAGATCGCGTGGCCGCCTAGGTGCGTCATAGCTGTCTCAAAGCTGACGCGTGTGCGGGTCGAGGGTTTCGCGAAAATCATGCCCAGAGTTTTTCCGCGGAGCAGTTCATGAGATTCCCCTTTTCGAAGTTTCTGCTTTAGATTCGCTGCTTTACCCAAAATTTCCACGATCTCTTGCATGCTCAAGTCCTGCATCGAAAGTAAGTGTTTTATCATCATCCGACCTCCGCAAGTATTTTATCGAGAGCTTCCACTAGGCTGTCGATATCTTTTCGTTTGACTATCAATGGTGGCACGAACCTCAAAACTTTATTTGCAGCGCAGTTTATCAGAAAGCCGCGTTCTCGTGCCTTGACGACCGCATCTTCAGCGGCCTGTTTTGTCGTGAGTTCCATCGCCAGGATCAACCCAATTCCTCGGATCTCCTGCACGCATTGGTGTTTATCGGCAAGCTCTTCCAGACGCTTTTTGAAATACTCGCCAACCTTCGCAGCCCGTTGAGGCAGCTTCAGCTTTTGCATTGTCTGTAGGACCGCCTTTGCAGCCACACACGCAAGCGGATTACCCCCGAACGTGGACGCGTGGTCTCCCGGCGAGAACGAGTTCATCACTTCCTCCTTGGCACCCAAGCAACCGATGGGGAAACCGCCTCCAAGCGCCTTCGCCATCGTTATTTCATCGGGCTCGATTCCCCAGTGCTGACACGCGAACCATTTCCCGGTACGCCCCATGCCCGTTTGAATCTCATCGCAGATCAACAACACATCATGCTCATCACAGAGTTTTCGTAATCCCAGTAGGTAGTCATCGGATGGCACATTCACGCCGCCCTCGCCTTGAATGGGTTCGACAATCACGGCAGCGGTTTGCTCGCCGATGGCCCGCTCCACGGCGGTAAGGTCGTTGAACGGCACGAAATCGAAAATTTTTGGGATGAGGGCCTCGAACGGTTTGCGGTATGAGGCTTTCCAAGTCGCACCCACAGCGGCCGCGGTTCTCCCGTGGAATGATCCTTCCATAGCGACGATGCGCTGACGGTTGGTGTGTTTGATTGCGAGTTTGAAGGCACTCTCGATAGCTTCGGCGCCGGAGTTACAGAAGAAAAATTTGCCGATGGACTTTGGAGCGACCCGTGCGAGCAACGCAGCCAGTTCCGCCTGCGGCTGAATGTAGTAGAGATTTGAGACGTGCATCAGTTTTTTCGCCTGTGTGCAGATAGCCCTAGTGAGCGCAGGATGGCAGTGCCCAAGCGAGCAGACGGCTATCCCCCCGACGAAATCTAAGTAGCGCTTGCCTCGCGAATCCCAGACGAACATCTCGTGCCCCTTTACGAGGACGATCGGCTGGCGCTTGTAGGTGTAGGCGATGTAGCGCTCGCTCAGTTTTTCGACTTCCATCTACTTGCCCCGCTCAATCATCGTGCCTACGCCGCTCTCAGTCAAAATCTCGAGCAGGAGGACATGTGATGTGGTGCCTTTTAGAATATGGGCGCGTTCGACGCCACCTTGAACTGCTTTCAAGCACGCCTCAACTTTGGGGATCATCCCTTTTTTGATCACGCCTTCTTGGATGAGTTTCTGTGCATCATCAAGTGTTAACACGGAAACCAGAGTTTTTTCGTCGTTTGGGTCGTGCATGATTCCTATTACATTTGTGAGCAGGATGAGTTTTTTTGCACGCATGGCCACGGCGAGTTCGGCGGCGGCGGTGTCAGCGTTTATGTTCAGGCTGTGTCCCTCGGCGTCTATGCCTATTGGTGCGATTACTGGGATGTAGCCCTTCTTGATTCGATCATTGATGATGGTCGGGTCGATTTTTTCCACCTCCCCGACGAATCCAAGATCGACCTCAACTTCCTTTCCCTTGTTCGTGATGGTCTTGTAGAGAAGCTTACGCGCGCGGATGAAGTTTCCATCCATCCCTGATATCCCGAAAGCCTCCCCCTTGTGGTGATAAATCCCCAGCACTATCTGCTTGTTGATCTTTCCAGCTAGCTGCTCATGCAAGATTTCCATCGTCTTCTCATCCGTTACACGAAGCCCCTCGATGAACTTCGGCTTGATCTTCAACTTGCGCATTTCCTCGTTTATCTCCGGACCACCACCGTGGACCACCACTATTTTCATCCCGAAGAGGTTGAGGAGGACCACATCTTGGAGAAGGGAATCAAGCATCTCTTCTTTCCCCAACACACTGCCGCCAAGCTTGATGACAATGGTCTTGCCATGCAACTCCTGAATAAAAGGAAGGGCCTCGAGCATTACCTTGGCGCGGTCCTGCATTTTATCACTCTATTTGATTTCATTAGTTCGCATGCTTTTAAAATAATTAGTTTGCTTAGGTCGTGTACCTCGAGTTGATTCGCACATAGTCATAGGTCAGGTCGCATCCCCAAGCTGTAGCGCACGATTTTCCAGCCGCTAAGTCTATATGAATTTCTATCTCCTTGCTGCGCATCAGATTACGCACCCGCTCGATTGTACGCTTAGGCATGATCTTCCCCCGCTTGATCATGTCAACCCGCCCGCGGTCGCTCACTAGCTCTAAGCTCAATTTGCCTGGGTCAAATGATGCCCCGGAATTGCCCAATGCAGCGACGATTCGGCCCCAGTTGGGGTCACGGCCGAACACGGCAGCCTTGACCAAGTTGGATCCAGCGACTGCACGGGCAGCTCTGCTGGCTTCATCTAAGTTTCGGGCTTTCTTTACGTGGACTTCGATTAAGCGTGACGCTCCTTCTCCATCCTTCGCAATCATCCAGGCGAGTTCAGTGAGCGCGCAGTTAAGGCCAGCTTGGAACTGTTGGTCCCGACGCTCGAGAGTAATACGGCGGTTTTTAGCCCGTCCATTTGCTAGCACCAGAACCATGTCGCTTGTGCTCATATCGTTGTCGATGTTTATCATGTTGAAGCTCTGGTCTACCGCCCGTTGCAACACGGCTCGCAGGGCGTCCGAAGTTATCGCGGCGTCCGTGACGATAAAGGCGAGCATGGTCGCGGTTTTTAAATTGGGGCGAATCATCCCAGCTCCCTTCGCTATCCCTGCGATGGTCACTGGTGTACCATCGGCTAGGTCGACACGAACGGCGATTTCCTTCGGCATGGTGTCGGTGGTCATGATAGCTTTTGCGGCGTTTAGGCTCGCCTCTCTGGAGTTCGATACTTCTTTCACCGCGGTACGAATACCGGTCTCAATCTTGCGCATCGGTAGGTAAGATCCTATAAGACCAGTTGACGCGACGCCGACGTTAGCCGCCCGCAGCTTCAGCAATTTCGCTGTCAGTTGGGCCATTCGGTAAGCGTCGCGCATTCCTCGTGCTCCGGTGTATGCATTTGAAATTCCGGAGTTAGCGACAACTACTCCAAGCTTACGTTTTTTCAAGTGCTCTTTTGTCACGATGATTGGTGCGCCTTTAACGAGATTGGTTGTGAAAGCCCCGGCTGCTGGCGCAGGGCCGTCTTCGGAGACTATAAGCATTAGATCGAGCCCATGGCGCTTGATTCCCGCCCGCACTCCAGCAGCGCGGAAACCCTGTACCTCTGTGATTCCTCCTTCGAGCACGGTTATCATAGACGCACCAATTTCAAAAGAGTGGTGAAATCCTTAAAGGTTGTTGGAAGTCCCCGGAGTTAGGGTCGCATCGCCGGGCTCCTGAGTCCTTCTGTCTCGTCGAACCCGGACATCAGGTTCATATTTTGGACTGCCTGTCCTGAAGCACCTTTGGTGAGATTGTCTATCGCTGAGACCACGACCAATCTTTTCCCCTCTTGGTCCAGCTCGAGCCCGATATCGCAGTAGTTCGAGCCCACCACGTAGTTTACCTCGGGCAATCCATCGCGCACACGCACGAAGGGTTCGTGGACGTAAAATTCCCTATAGAGATCCAGCAGTTCTCCCCTGTTCGCAAAGCGCTTCATGAAAACGTGGGAGGTGGAGAGGATACCGCGTACAACAGGAATTAGATGGGGGGTAAAATTGCCCTTGACCTTCCGCCCGGCAAGCTTCGTTAATTCCTGATCTATCTCGGGAGCATGACGGTGAGTCGTAGCGGCGTAGGCTCGGATGTTGGCGCCCGCCATGGAGTGGTGGGTCGCCTCGGTTAGGGTAACTCCAGCCCCGGAAGTACCGGTCTTTGCGTCTATAATAATGTGCTCGAGACTGATGAGTTGGGATTTTACGAGAGGGGCCAAACTCAGAATCGCCGCGGTTGGAAAACACCCCGGGTTCGCGATGAAACGAGCACGTTTGATATCCTCGCGGTGGAGTTCGGGCAACCCATAGACTCCTCGCACCTTCGGACTCTCGTGTTTGGCGTAATATTTTTCATAAACCTTCACGTCGTCAAATCGATAGTCCGCGCTGAGGTCAATTATCTTCGCCCTGCCCTCAAGCAGTTTAGGCACGAATTTCATCGCCACTTTGTGCGGAGTGGCTACGAAAACAACATCAACCTCTTCACCTAGCTTAGAGTAATCTGGTTCGGTTATCTTCAAATCGAGGATCCCCTTTAGGTTTGGGTGGATTTCGCTCACAGCTTTTCCAACGTTGCGGATATCGTGGGCGCCAGCGATTTCCACCTTCGGATGTCCTACCAGGAGCCTGAACAGTTCTTCCCCGGTGTAACCTGACGCCCCCACGACCGCAGCCTTGATCGTCATCTCGTCATCCTCCGTTTGCGCAAGATCTTCCCCTGGATTCCGTGGAATTTTATAATGCCCACAGCATCGCGTTGATCGAAGCCGGGCTTTTCGAACGAGACGAGCTTCTCATCGTACAACGAGTAAGGCGAGCTCCGCCCAATTGCGCGGCAGGAACCGCGGTCAAGCTTCACCTTAACTTTCCCGGTTACGCGTCGTTGGGTAGAATTGATGAAGGCATCTAGGTCTTCCTTGAGGGGGTCGAACCAGAGCCCCCTGTAGACGAGGTCTGCCCATTTTTGGTCCGCCTGTCGCTTGAATTCCAGTTCCTCCTTCGTGAGGACGAGTTGTTCGAGCGTTTGGTGTGCTTGAATCAGGACGGTTGCCGCGGGAGCTTCATAATTTTCACGAGCTTTCAGCCCCATGATCCGGTCTTCGATGAGTTCTATTCTGCCCACCCCATAGTCTCCCGCAATCCTGTTCATTTCGGTGATAAGCTCCACACCCCCCATGCGCTTTCCGTCGAGCGCGATGGGCACCCCCTCCTTGAACTCAATCTCGATGATGCGCGGTTTTTGAGGTGTTTTTTCGGGCGGGCGGGTCCAAGTGTATATGTGTTCAGGTGGGATTTTTTTAGGATCCTCGAGCACCCCACCCTCAATCGACCTACCCCAGAGATTCTCGTCGATGCTGTAGGAACTTTCGGTTTCGACCGGGATGCCTTTCTTTTTCGCGTATCCAATCTCCTGCTTTCGGTCTAGGTTGAACTCACGGATAGGTGCGATGATTTTCAACTTGGGTGCCTTGAGAGATATCGTGGTATCAAAACGGAACTGATCGTTGCCCTTCCCCGTACACCCGTGTGCCACTGCGTCGGCTTTCTCCCTGAGCGCGACATCGACGAGCTTGCTCGCGATCGGGTAGCGGGCGAGTGCGGTCGAGAGAGGATAGCCCTCGTAGAGACCGTTCGCTTTGATGCTGGGAAAGATATAATCCTGGATGAACTCCTTACGCGCGTCTATGTGCACATGTTTGACGGCCCCAAGCAGCTTAGCCTTCTTGGCCGCAGCCTTTAACTTGAACGGGCTCTGACCAACGTTAACTGTCACCGTTATGACGTCGGCCTTATAGTTTTCCTGCAGCAGACGAACAGCCACGCTTGTATCTAGACCCGAGCTGAATGCGAGCACGACTTTCAAGTTTTGGCCCCTTATGAAATCAACGTTGGTCTAATTAAAATATACTTGGTTTAAGGTGTTTCTAGGCTGTCGATTCCGAAAACCTTTTTAGCGATTCCCCCTAACCGCTACTGTTGAAACTCAGATGGAGAAATGGTTGATATAGTGAAAACGGTAAAACCTTGAGCAATCGAAAGCTGTGATGAAATGGAAGTCGTAGTTAGATTACACGGTGGTTTTCGGGAACAAGCAGGAACAGATACCATCAGGGTACCGATTGATGAGGACGAAACCGTGGATACTCTGTTGATGAAGCTCAGCCGGCGACATCCCAAGGTGGTTGAGGAGGTGTTAGATCCCATGACGGGAGACATCCGGGGGAGTTATGATATCCTGCTCAACGGTCGGCGGGTCCAACAGATCCGCGGAATTCACACCAAGCTCAAGCACAAAGATGAGGTTACGCTTTCCCCAGCTGAACAGGCCTCTGGCGCAGAGGGGTGACCTAGCTGGCTTTGGAGGGGCTGGATGGAAAATATGTAGACATAGGGTTTTCAGGTGCAGCTTTAATCATACTTTTGGCCCTTGGGGTTTGTCTGGGTTTATACTATCTTCTCAGGAAGCAGACCAACAAAAAAATGGTTTTTGCCGTGTTTGCCCTCTTTGTGATAGGTTATGCAATCAGATTGTTCATCCTCCTCAGAAACCCTCTCATCTATGGGATCGACGGTCCTTGGTACATCAGCCAAGTGGGGCACATCCTCCGAGATGGGGCCATGACGGAGTCCACGGCTCCGCTCATCATGTACTTCACGGCCGGGCTTTCGGCCTTCGCAGGGGATGTCACGCTCGGCGTTAAAGTCTCTCAAGCTTTCCTCTCCGCGCTACCAATCCTGACGATCTGGTTGCTCGCCAGGTATCTCACGAAGAACGACCTTGTGAGCTTCGTTGCTGCGTTGTTGCTCGGCCTTTCTGCGATGACCGTCGGAATGTCGGACGTGCTCCGAAACACTGGGGCGCTCGCCTTACTGCCGCTGTTCTACCTGTTTTTCTTAAAGTTCGTCAACGGAGAGGGCAGGAAGTGGACCATAAAAATTCCACTCAAAATCCGCAAGAGGAAGTTCGAACCGACGTTTAGCAGCAGTTTAGTGCTCACATTCATCTTTTTCGCCTTGATTTTGGGATGTCATTATCTCACAGCTGGTTTCGCCGTCATGACGGTGGTTGCGTACATGATGTTTTTTACAGGATATCGGAGGCGAATTCCTTGGCAGGAACTCAAGTTTGTGGCGTTACTTGCAATATTGATGTTGGTTGTAATAGCCGCTTCCAGCAGTCTTCGAGAGAGAATTCTCGGCACCGCAGAAGTTATGGCTTCTAGTGACCCTGTGCCCCCCGATTTATTTCCGTTTTCTGGAGCTGTGATTCCAGCCCCAGGTGGGAACGGAGGCGCTGAGAGCATTTTCATGTTTTTCGTCCCGTTTATCGTTCTAGCCCTCCCGGCAATGTGGTACACACTTCGGCACACCGACCGGAGATACATGTTGTTCACCGCTACAGTCCTTATGGGCTTGCTTTGCGCTCAAAGTTGGATAGTCTACTATATGTACTCCTTCAGGTTCCTGATAATGATTTACATCGCGCTTTTCGTTTTGATGGGAATTTCTATCTGGTACCTTAGAAAACACGTGAAAAAGGTCGCTGCTGTGGTTCTCGTCGGCGTGACAGCTTTTTCTGTTTTCACCATCGTGGGCATGGGAGCCATGGCAGGAGCATGGATCTCGGAGGAGGACTGGACTGAGTTGAGGGGGATAGGCCGGCAGCTTCCTGAGAATTCAATAGTCATGACTCCCGGGATGGAAGGATTGTTCTACTGGGGCCCGCTGTTGTTCGAAAAAGAGATGAACTCCACTTGGTTCCCAGGGGGCCCAAGTGATCTGCAACAACTCGGGGCACAGATGGAGCACATGGGACAACCAGGCATGATGTGCCTAGCGGTTGTGGAAAAGGATCTCATCGAGGGCGAGAACCTCGAGAGCTATGGTCTCCAAATTTTTGATAACATAGAGACCGAGCGCTATACTGTGCTTCAAGCGGCGGAAAATTCAGATAACTCAAAGCAGCGCGACGATGGTCAAACTGGGTTGCCGGTATATCCTGGAGCCACAAATCTGCACAAAAGTAAGGAGGACATTGAGAACTATTTCCGGGGCAGCATGGATTTGTCCTCTCCTGAGATTTCAGCGGAAGCGTATAGCACGTCGGCAAGTTACAGCGAGGTCTTGAACTGGTACAAAACAGAGATGTCTGCGCAGGGGTGGACGGTACTCCATGAGGAGGAAGACACGGAATATGATTGGGGCATGTTGTATTGTTCTAGCGGGGACGATAGGGCACACATTCACACGTCTGGGAATCCCTGGGGCAATGGAAACTTTGTAATAATACTCTTAGAAGGACCAGCAAGCGCATTCGGAGAGGGCCCTGACGGAGGACCAGATGGAGGGGGCCCCGCCCCATTACCGGTAGCCACAAACGAAATTAGATTCAATCACAACCCCCTTTTCGCCTTCATCTTGTTGCCGATCGAGCTCGTTCAGGCGCTCTACGGCACCGCAGTTTATGGGATTTTGAAGCTCGTCGTCGCCATCCCCCTATCTGTCGGGTTGATCGGCTTCCTGCTGGGGCTTGTCCCTATTCTAGTTCGCAAATTTAAAAAAGCTGGATCAAAATCCTAGCGCACAGATAAGCACTTCAGCAGAGTTTATTAGATAGTTTCTCAACATCAGCCAAGAATTCCAATACCAAAGGGTCAAGTTGGTACACTATCTTCTTCCCCTCCCGCCGCTTGTGGATGAGTCCGCACTTCCGCAGGGCTTGCAGATGGTGTGATACAAGCGATTGCTCTTTGTCTAGTTCGTCTGTGATATCGCACACACAGCGTTCGCCTTTTTTCAACGTCAGGAGGATTTGAAACCTCGTCTCGTCTGCCACGCACTTGAGCAGTCGAAGTTGTCCATCAGCCAATTTTACTCACCTCACTTTTTGGGAACCAATGTTGGGTTCGGAGGCATATCTTTACCAACATGAGCATGATGGGAACCTCAATCAGCACCCCCACCACCGTCGCGAGCGCAGCTCCCGAGTTGAGGCCGAAGAGCACAGTCGCCACAGCAATCGCGACCTCGAAGTGGTTACTTGCGCTTATCTGCGATGTGGGCGCCGCGTCCTCGTAGGTC
The DNA here is from genome assembly GCA_030616305.1 of Hadesarchaea archaeon. Taxonomy (GTDB): domain Archaea; phylum Hadarchaeota; class Hadarchaeia; order Hadarchaeales; family Hadarchaeaceae; genus B75-G9. Next base: position 1,463 of record JAUWXQ010000027.1, on the reverse strand, counting down.
AACCTCGCCGCTTTGGATATACCGTAACTCACCCAAAATATTAGGAAAGTCTGTATCGCCAGAGGCAGCGCAATCATCGCTATGATTAGTGGCTGTTGAACTATCACGTCCCCCTGCAAGCTGAAGAGCACCACGAGGGTGATGAGTAGGGCGGTGATCGAGACGTAGTGAAGGCGGGAGGAGAAGCCCTCGAACCACTCGCGCCCATTCCTTCGCAGGAGCTCCCTCCTTGAGAAGTAGCCCGCCAACAGCGGTAGCCCGATGTAAACTCCGACGGAAAACGCAATTGTCACCCACGGAACCGGAATCTGCGCGACGCCAAGCAAGAATCCACTGAGGGGCGCGTAGAGGACGAGCATGATCAACGAATTTATGGCGACCATCACCAGCGTGTGCCCCATGTTGCTCCGGGAGAGGTGGCTCCAGACCAGCACCATCGCGGTACATGGGGCGACTCCCAGAAGGATCATCCCCGCCGCGTACTGGGAGGCCATCTGAGAAGTTATGAACTGGGCCCAGATCACGGACATGAAGAGCCAGGCGAAGAAAGCCATGGTGAAGGGTTTGATCAGCCAGTTCACGAACAGTGTTATCCCAACGGGTTTGGGAGTTTTCCCAGCTTGGATCACCTTGTTAAAGTCAATCTGGACCATTATTGGATAAATCATGAAGAACAGGCAAATCGCAATCGGGATTGAAACGTTGGCGTACTGGATATTGCTGAGCGTCTGAGCTAACTCGGGAAGGAGCCTACCTAGGACGATCCCAGCAATTATGCAGACGATGACCCAGAAAGTAAGATATTTCTCGAAGATGCCCAACTTCCGCTCGACCATTTTTGCACATGCCAAAATATGAATACAAATTCATATAAATGGCTACTATAGTTTAGCGGATTTGCCCATAAAGTAGGTCCTGCCCATAAAGTCCTTGGCTTGCCTATAAAGTCGATGAAAATTTCAGAAAAGATTTAGTTTATAGGCAAAGCCATAGTTTAGCGGCCAGAATGGTATGTGGTACAAATGGAGTTCGTGTTCGTGGGGCGCTCGAACGTCGGGAAGTCGAGCGTAATCAGGCAACTCACTGGAAAGCGTGTGCTGGTCGGAAGACGGCCAGGAGTTACTCGCAAGATCTCTCGATACCACTGCGGTAAAATCGACATCGTGGACATGCCTGGGTTCGGTTTCATGGCGGGGGTGAGCAGGGAGGCGCAGGAGCATGTTAAAACGTAGATCGTCCGGTACCTTGAGCAGAACCTAGAAATGATATTGCTCACTATGGAGGTGTTAGACGCCCGCGCCTTCTCTGAGATAGTCGAGCGTTGGGAGCGCAGCGGACGGATTACCGTAGATGTGGAGATGTTCTCGTTCCTGCAGGAGCTCAAGCTCAACCCCATCGTAGTGGTAAATAAGATAGACCTAATTTATCCGCAGGATCGGAACGCCTTGCTCGATGACATCTGC
>JAUWXQ010000009.1 GCA_030616305.1 Hadesarchaea archaeon | reverse complement strand
CACAGGCCAAGTCACCGCGCGCGAAAGAGATGTCGCATCCAGCAATTGTTTTCAATTTCCTGAATCTATCTTGCTGCTTGACTTGTTTTGCTATCTGTTGCTGTATCCGGGCGAGTTCGTCCAAATTGAGCCTTGGCGGGCATAGGATTGATAACATTTTCTCGGTAAGGTTTTGGCGCGCAAGCTATTAATTTTGAGCGTGAAGTTAGTCTGGTAGGCATGCGGACAAAGGGACCAAAGTGCAAGGTTTGCGGCAAGGGTCTCAAAATTATGAGCTATGATGCTGCTTACCTCAAGGTCGTGAAGCCAGGGGAGACAAAATCGAGCTTTGTGTGCTGGGGATGCGCCGAGAAACTGTTAGGTGAGAGGCTCAAGGAACTGAGTTAGCTCCTTTATAAATAACTCTCACCCAAAGCCTCGGCGGGAGAAATGGAACTGGTTCATTACCAAACCCTTGAAGCCGTTGGTCAAGAGGAACTCCAAGCGCTGCGTCACATCAAGAATCAGTTCAACGAACACCGTAGCTTTTGGGAACGAATCAAGCTCTGGCGAAAGTCGGATATCCTAATGGGGCTTGTGCCTGAGGATGCCCGCTGGGGGTTTGCTCGTGCTCGCGATGGGGAGGACAGGCTGCAGATGCTTTCAACCATCAGGCGGATGTCGCAAGCAACACCACACTTGACGTGGGTGCTCTACGACGAGAGCAACGGCGGCGAAGAGGTCGTGCTGCGCAGCGGCAGGCGCGTGGCGTAGTGTCCTAAATAGGGCACGACATCTTTTCGCTGTGGGAGCGATGGGATTTTAAGGTTGCGTCCGAAGAGAGCTTGGGAGATTAGGTGATCATCACCTTTGAACAAGAGAAATCCATCATCCGTGCTCTATTACAGCACATAGGTGCGAATGAGCAAGAAGCAAATGTCACAGCAGAGGTTCTGGCAGAAGGTGATCTGCGCGGTTTCGCCTCTCATGGCTTACTTCGGTTTCCTTACATCCTACGCGCCCTAAAGCGTGGCACGATTGTCCCGAACGCGAAGGTGAGGGTTGTAAGAGAAACACCTGCCACCGCGCTCATTGATGGAGGACATGGTCTCGGTCACCCAGTCGCCCTGCGTGCCATGCAACTCGCTATCGAAAAGGCGAAAAAACAGGGCATCGGCGCGGTGGGCGTTTATAACTCAAACCACTTCGGGATAGCCGGGTATTACGCGGAACTTGCGGTGCGAGAGGGTCTAGTGGGCATGATGACAACAACCACGGACGCGCTGGTCCATCCATGGGGAGGTGTTGAACCTATGTTGGGAACGAATGCTTTGGCAGTGGGAATACCCAACGACCCGCCGATATTGCTCGATATGGCGATGAGCGTTGCCGCGCGTGGAAAATTGGTCAAGGCCATGAAAGAAGGCAAGTCAATCCCTGAAAACTGGGCGATCGATGCAGAGGGAAATCCGACAACAGACCCGAAGAAGGCCCTTAAGGGAGCGCTCAGCCCGTTTGGAGGGGTTAAAGGTTATGGATTGGCGTTAGTGCTTGAGGTACTGGCAGGACCGCTAGTGGGAGCGGCGGCGGGCAAGGAAGTTGTCGGCACGCTTGAACCTATCCAGGGATTCAGCACCAAAGGAGACTTCATGATTGCCATTGATCCTGCAGCTTTTGGTTCAGTTGAGGACTTCAAAAAGCGTGTTCAGGGGTTCGTGGCCCAGTTGAAGAGTTCCCGTAGAGCACCTGGGGTGAAAGAGATCCTATTGCCAGGTGAACCCGAGTTCCAAACTAGAGAGAAGCGCCTCCGCGAGGGAATTCCGATTGCAGATGAAGTTTGGTCCGAGCTCGAGCAAATTGCAAAGGAACTTGGAGTAGTCCTAAAAGAATTGAGAGAATAAAAGAAATCCTTACCACGAGGTCTGGGGCTTCTTTCCCCTATTATGTGCGTCTTTTGTGGCTAGTTAGGAGCCACGAGCGCTTGAGGTATGTGATAAGCTCACGCGAGATTAGCGGTTTACCCTTGACGAGCGGAAAGGCATAAGGCAAGAAGGTAGAGTGCCCCTTCCTTATTTGAATTTCGAGCCCACGTTGTACAGGAACTTCCCCCAATGATTTACCTTCACTCACCTTTTTTGCTACATAGGTTGCGCTGTCTATCGCGAATTGGTGCTTTCTTAGATTTCGTGCAGAAGCCCTCGGAAGCGATTTTGTCAATAGTTCTTTAGTTCGCCCGAGTGGAGGTTCTCCGCCTAAGATGCCTCCGATGACAATTGCTTGCTTGCCCCGCAAGTCGTCCGGCGATAGAGTTTTTCTCGCGCGGGGGTCGAGTACAATGAGTTTTTGCTGCCCAAACAGCTCGCGGGCACGTTTGCGTTCGATGTGTGCTATCGTGAAAAGTTCACGAAATTCACTTTTCTTCTTCACGTTGGTTATGAATAATCTCTCTCGCCCGACTATTCGTGCTGCGTGGAAGTACTCAATATAAAGCCATTCACTTAGACATGGCTCTAAATGTTCGATGACAAAAAGCATGGTCTACTCACCAAAATGCCTTAACTGCAGTTGATCCTAAAACTATAACCTACGGAGAACGGCTTCTGCAGCGACCGTGAGCGGTTCTATTGCATCGCAGACTGCTGGCATGTAGCAGTATTCGATGTTCGCGAATTCATCCACGCGCATGCCGTTTTGAATCGCAAGAGTTAATAGATTCACGCGTTCAGCCACGCCTTCCGTGCTTATCACCTGTCCACCAACGATTTTTTGTTCTCCAGCCTCCACGAGAAGCTTCGCATAGATCGGCTCGGCGCCAGGGTAATAAGGCGGCTTGTTAGGCATCCTGATCCTCGCGGAAACGACATCGATGCCCGCCTTTTTTGCAGCGCTGGTAGTGGGTCCGGTTGACGCGATTATCAGCTCATGTACGGAAGTTACGACTGTGTTAAACGTACCATTGAACGTGGCTTTCCTACCCGCTGCATTTTTGCCAGCTACTTTTCCCATCCTTATCGCTGTGGTTGCTACCTGTGAGAGCGTCGGATTTTCTGTTATCAGATTTAGCGTTTCCACGCAATCTCCTGCAGCATAAACTTGAGGAGCACTCGTGCGCAAGTACCGATCGACTTTTATTCCACCTGTTGGCCCGAGTTCTATCCCAGCATCTTTCGCAAGCTTCGCCTCAGGCTTCACACCGACGGACATCACCACAAGCTCCGCAGGGTATTCAGTTTCTCCAACGACAACGGAGCGAACATTTTTATCTCCTCTTATCTCGCTCAAGCGCTGGTTGCAGAGGACACGGACTCCTTCTTTGTGTAATCTTTGGGTCACTATTTCGGCCATGTCTTGGTCAAGCATCGTCGGCAAGACATTGGGCATGAGTTCTACCAACAATACATCAAGTCCTCTGCGCCTAAGTGCCACAGAGGTTTCAACGCCTATCGCCCCAGCTCCCACAACGACTGCTCGCTTAGCTTTTTTTGTCGCCTCAATAATCGCCTCCCCATCCTCGACCGTCCTCACCACATGCACCCCCTTCAGATCGATTCCCTTGATGGGGGGCTTGAATGCATAGCTCCCCGTGGCTATGATGAGCGAGTCATATGGAATCTTCTCGGTTTTCCCGCTCTTCAGCTCTGTGACTTCGACGGTTTTACTGTTTGTGTCTATCGATTTGGCTTCGGTTCCTATCCTGAGATCGATGTTCGGCGGCTTAGTGTTTTCAATTAGAGTTTTAATGTCAGGTATCTCCCCACCTATCGCAAATGGTATGCCGCACGGGTGATAGAGCACATAGGGGCGACGTTCGATGACAATTATCTCCGCCTGTCGATCAATCGCTCGCGCGGTAGATGCAGCTGTGAGTCCAGCTGATTCGTAACCGATGATTACTATACGGCTCAAGCCTGCACCTTCTTCGTCAGCAACTCCACGACAGGCATGGTCTCGCCAGACAAAAAGCTTATGCATGCACCGCCGCCAGTGCTGACGTGTTTTATCCGATCCACGACTTTGGCAGCCTGAGCAGCAGCGACGATGTGCCCCCCACCAAGTATCGTAAAAGCTTGCGAGTTGGCCATGGCTTCCAGTACCTTGAATGTCCCACGCTTAAAACCACGTTTTTCGAAAATACCAAGCGGCCCATTAGCGACGACGGTTTTTGCGTCAGAAATTATTTTTGAATATTTCTTAACGGTCTTGCTTCCTATATCACTGATTGGGAACTCGGTAGGAAGTTGTTCGATTTGCAGTTTCTTGGGTTTCCCCTCAGAATCGACTATCAAGTCAACAGGAGTTTTTATCTTGCCCCCATGCTGGGAAAGCAACCGCTTGGCCCGCTCGATTTCCTTCTCAAAACCTTTATTGATTAAAAATTGCATGTTTGGCTTACCTATGTCCTTTCCACCTGCCGCAAGGAGAGCATGTCCGACTAATCCTCCAGTTAGCACGAGATCCGCAATGTTCTTGTTGAAAACATTTTCGATTATGGTGAGGGAATCGTTGACCTTTGCTCCACCCAAGATGTAAATGCAGGGCCTCTCAGGAGCTAGCGCCCTCCCAAGTCCTTTAAGTTCTTTTTCCATGAGCTTTCCAGCAAAAGTCGGAAGCACGGCTCCGAATCCAATTAATGAGGTCTGGGACCGGTGGGCCGCGCCGAATGCGTCGTTCACGTAGACGTCCGCCAGTTCAGCAAGTCTTTGAACGAGATGGGTTTTCGCCATCTTCTCGGCGGGACCTTTCAGTGTTTCCTCAGCACAAAATCTGACATTCTCAAGCAATAGCACCTGACCTGGTTTCATTTTCTTGATTGCACGTTGAGCAGTTGGCCCGAAAATATCCTGAACATATTTAACCTTCAGACCGATGGATGAACTCAGTTTTTTAGCGTGTTTTTTCAGAGTGGTGAAATCCTCGTCACCCGGTCTCCCCTGATGGGCGAGCACGACTACTTTCGCCCCCTTGTCCGCCAGCTCTTTTATGGTGGGAGAACAATGACGGATTCGCGTATCATCCAAAATTTTTCCCGTTTGGAGGTCGATAGGGGAGTTTATATCCACTCGCACAAGCACGGTTTTTCCTTGGACCTCTACCTTGTCTAAAGTGGGAAACTCCAAGCCTTTCACCTCAACCTCCTTTTCGAGAGTTGTTTTAAATCTTACTGAAGCGTCTGAGGCCTTAATAAAAAACTTTAGGTCTCAGAACCACCAGGCTCTAGTTTCACAAGTTCTCTGCAATTATGTTGGCCATGTCTACAAGTCTGTTTGAATAGCCCCACTCATTGTCGTACCAGGATATTACCTTGACCAGGTTCCCGCCGATTACGGTAGTAAGGCTGGAGTCCACGATGCTGGAGTACGGGTTTCCGGTGAAATCAATTGAGACAAGAGGTTCATCCGCGTACTGGAGGATCCCCTTTAGTTCTCCTTCTGCCGCGGCCTTAAATGCCGCATTGACTTCTTCTGCAGTGGTGTTCTTCTTTAGTACTGCCACGAGGTCCACCACGGAAACGTCAGGTATGGGCACCCGGAAAGCCATGCCATCCATCTTCCCCTTCACGGATGGTAGAACCAATGCGGTGGCTTTGGCAGCTCCGGTCGTGGCTGGTATGATCGACAGTGCGGCGGCTCTAGCACGTCTGAGGTCCTTATGGACGAGGTCGAGCAGTCGCTGGTCGTTCGTGTATGCATGGGTGGTGGTCATAAGTGCTTTCTCTACTCCGAATTTTTCGTCTAGCACTTTCATCACTGGCGCAAGACAGTTGGTAGTACACGAAGCGAGCGAAATTATGTTGTGCTTTTTAGGATCGTATTCCTTGTGATTAACCCCCGGGACGATTGTTATATCTGGGTTCTTGGCCGGGGCCGATATCAGAACCTTTTTCGCTCCCGCCTGCAGGTGCTTTGATGCTCCCTCTCTGTCCCGGAAGACTCCCGTTGACTCGATAACCAAGTCCACTCCTAGATCTTTCCAAGGCAGTTTAGCAGGATCCCTCTCTGAGAAGTACTTCAACCTCTCTTTTCCGACTACAATCGCCCCATCTTCGACCTTTACTTCTGCATCTAATTTTCGAAAAACCGAATCGTATCTTAGAAGGTGAGCTACGGTGTTGATGTCAGAGAGGTCGTTCACGGCTACACATTCAAATTTTCTCGACTTAGAAAGAGACGCCCGGTAAAACACCCGGCCAATCCTGCCAAAACCATTAATCGCGATTCGCATTCAAATCCTCCTAATCTCATCACAGAAAAGGTTATTTAAACTTTTTGTCAGCCAAAAACCTGAGAATGTCATGTTGTCTCATTTTTAAGACACTTCACAATTTTGAGAAGGATTTAAAAACAAGCGCCCCACGTGGTAATAGGGATACGCTTGGCAAAAAAAGTTCCAATTGAAGTGTTGCTCAAACTGGCGAAGAAAGGTGCCTCTCACAGGGGCGTGGTAATCTCATTAAGCTGGCTGGCCAATCGTCTGGGCACCTCACGACAGACTGCGGCGCGAAGACTTGCTGGACTTGAGGGCCAAGGTTTAATCGAGCGCGTGCTGGGGACACGGGGGCAGAGTGTGTGCATAACTCCCGCCGGATTGGCTGCCCTGCGCGCGTTTCATCATGAACTCGGTTCAATTCTAAAACCAATGCCGCGTTCGATGAGGTTGTCCGGCAGGGTTGTTGCAGGCATGGGTGAAGGGAGCTATTACATGAGTCAGCTTCACTACATCAAGCAGTTTGAAAGGGAGCTGGGATTTACCCCGTATCCTGGGACGCTTGACATCAAACTTGAGAAGGATTCGCTCGAGATAGGAGAAATGCTTGCACGGCTTCCTTCTAATCAAGTTTCCGGTTTTGAGACAAGCGAGCGGACATTCGGGCCAGTCAAGTACTTCCCCGCGAAGCTCAGGAAATCGAATGTAGCTCTGATATTACCACACCGGAGCCATCATTCCGATGTCGTGGAACTCGTGGCCCGTGGGAACTTACGCAGAACCCTCAGGTTAAAAGACGGTGATTTAGTGCACGTGGAGGTTACAGTATGAGTATTGAACGTGCCATCGAAGCCTTGAAGGCAGGGAAATTTTTGCTTTTGCACGATTCGGCGAGTCGCGAGAATGAGGTGGACATGCTTATCGCGGCGGAGTTCGTCGGTCCCTCTCAAGTAGCGACCATGAGGCGGGATGCGGGTGGCTTGATATGCGTCGCCTTACACCCGAGTATCGCGGAGAATTTTGGTCTTCCATACCTCACCGAAGTTTATGATGTTGCGTCATCCAAATTCGATGTCTTGGCTAAAACCAGACCGAATGATATCCCGTACGACGAGCGTTCGGCGTTCTCATTAGCAGTAAATCACCGTCGCACTTTTACAGGGATAACCGACATCGACCGGGCGCTTACTATCCGTGAGTTGGGCAAGATGGAGGCACAAGCGCTCGACGGCTCGGTGGCGGAAGAGTTCGGGCGAAACTTCCGGAGTCCGGGGCACGTTCCGCTCTTGCGCGCCGCGGATGGGCTGTTGGATGAGCGCAAAGGACACACTGAACTCTCTGTCGTTCTTGCCAAGCTCGCGGGTGTCACACCTGTCGTAGCTGTGTGCGAGATGCTAGATGGACGAGCTGGTCGGGCTCTATCAAGGGAGCAAGCAGCCGACTACGGGAAAAAACATGGTTTGGTTTTCTTAGATGGTTCAGATATCGTGAGCGAATTCAGGAGGGCTAACAAGTGAAGCGCGTCGGAATAGTGGATACAACTTTCGCTCGTTACGACTTAGCTCGCGCGGCGATGGACGAGCTAAAGCAGCTCTGCAGTGTAAAGTTCGTGCGCCGAACCGTTCCCGGGATAAAGGATCTGCCGGTCGAGGCCAAGGTGTTGCTTGGAGAGGGCTGCGACATAGTGATGGCTTTTGGCATGCCCGGAGCAGCACCCATCGACAAGCAGTGCGCTCACGAGGCCTCACTCGGGCTGATTTGGGCCCAGTTACTCGCCAGCAAGCACGTAATTGAGGTATTTGTTTTTGAGGATGAGGCCCCGAGCGAGAAGGAATTGGCTGAACTCGCGGATCGACGCGCTCGCGAGCACGCCCGAAACGTATACCGATTGCTCTTCAAACCAGAGGGGCTTACAAAACTGGCCGGCACGGGGCAGCGAGAGGGAGCCCCCGACGCCGGACCCCTGAGGAGGTGAAAGCGTGGTGAAGTTAGGACTGGTAGTCTCTGAGTGGAATTTTGATGTGACAGGACCCATGCGGGAATTTGCTAAGCAGCACGCGGAGTTCTTGGGAGCCCAGATAACGACTGAGTTGATGGTCCCAGGTGTGTACGATTTACCATTGGCCGCGAAGAAACTTGTGGAAAGAAATGACATTGATGCGGTGGCAGCTCTGGGGGCCGTGATAGAGGGTGAAACCGAACACGACGAAATAGTCATGCAGCATGCCACACGAAAGCTGATGGATTTGGCAGTACAATCCGGAAAACCTGTGACGCTTGGTATCTCGGGGCCTGGGATGAGCCGCGTGCAGGCGCTTGAGCGGGTGAACGACTATGCCAAGCGTGCGGTCGAGGCTGCTGTCAAGATGGTCAAGCGGCTTGAAAAGGTGTGAGGTTGCGCGCTGAAGACGTAGGTATTTTGGCGCTGGGCTCGCACGAGGAGCGGCACGGGGCAGCCCTTCCTCCAGACACTGACGCGAGGCTGGCTTCCCACGTGGCCCAGGAGGCTGCGAGGCGTGCAGGAGGAAGGTTCATAGGAGTCCTCCGGTCATCGTACGAGCTTCCCGAGATAGACACGGGACGCCACCAAAGCCTCGAGGAAGTCGTGGAGGAGCTACGCACAACCCTACGGAAAGCAAAAGGAGCATTGGGAGTAAAAGCGGCGGTTCTGGTAAATGGACATGGGGGAAACGGACCCCTGCGCGAGCGACTCCCCGTATTGGAGGCCGAGTTGGGGATGCGCTTAGTCTTTAATAGTGCCATTACTAAACTCGAGGGCCCTCACGCAGCGACGGGGGAGCTGAGCATGGGAGCAGTGATCGGCATAACAGATGAATCAAAACTTGCAGAGCATGCCGACTTCGCACAGCACCCCGAGGTTGGGTTCGTGGGGTTGGAGAAAGTACGCCGAAAATACGAATGGGCTGAAAGGCAAGCGCGAGAGGTTGAGGAAGAAGGAGTCAGAGTGGACAAGGAGTTGGGCATGAAGTTGCTGGAGCGTGCAATCGCGGAAGTGGTAAATGATATTCGTGTTTTGCAATCCTAACTTTTATTTCAAATGTTCGAGTTCCTTGCCGGTTTCGAGCAACGTCCACGCCCAGATCAAGCATTCGAAACTCTTGATAAGGTTTCCTTGCTTCAGAAAGTGCTCGAAATCTTCACGATAAGCCTTAATGTTTGAAATCATTTTCTTCCCCGCTTCGCTTCGGGCTCCCGCCGTTGATAGGGCATCATCAAGCTTAGCGGTCCACTTTTTGATCTCTTTAATCAGTTTGGTCTCGAGCGTCATTTGACCACATCCTCAGGCGCCCCGGCGAAGACGCGGAGAGCTTCAATCTCCATGAAGTGGAGTTTACCTGGCACGATTAGCACGTGTGGTTGTGACCCAAAATTCAGCTTCTGAAGCATCTCCACTTTATCAGCTTTGACTAGGGCATCATCCGATCCCGCGCGCGCCACGACTACAGCGAGCGTATTCTGTGTGAAGACATTTTTTTGCAACTTTTTCTCAAGTTCAAGCATGATTTCGATTGCCTCGTTGGCAGTCATTGCACGACCCTCTTCAGCTCGGATGTCGAGTAGGAGCAGCGTATGAATTTCCTGTCCACGATTTTCGACCAGTACTTCGTATGGCGTCTGCGATGGGTTGTCGGGGAATGGAACCGTAGCTGTGCGCCCGAACTTGTAGTTCTGCAACCCTGCCAGCCCAGCCGCCGCTGAAGCAATCGACGCGGCATGCACCACTTTCGTCTCTATTCCGGTCTTGGCGGCTCTCAGGCGCAGGTCTACGTGTGTGGTTGCCACCATTGGGTCACCTGGGACCAGGAATGCTACCTTGTTTGTCTTAGCAGCTTTGAGAATTTCGTCCGGCTGTTCTTCAACAGTTTTTCGATCAACAACTTGAATCGGCTTACCAATTTTTCGTTCCAATTCCTTTAAATCGAGCTCGGGAACGAGGCTTGTGTAGAGTTCGGCGTAGAGGGCATCAGCTCCCTTTGCAGCCTGCATCCCTTGGAGTGACATACCTTCGCCATGTAGACCAAGGCCGATAAAGACCAGCATAGTTATCGTAAACACTTAATTTGGGCAACTGATAAATCAGTTCAGGGCCCGTGGCTCAGTCTGGTAGACGCTATTGCGGCCAAAAGCAATCGGCTCTTAACCGATAGGTCGAGGGTTCGAATCCCTCCGGGCCCGCTTTTTAATTATTACTTTCGGTCTGCCCTGCTATCTTAACCAATAAATAAACAAATCTAATTGGCAGCCCCGTGGTGTAGTGGTCAGGAAGTAACCAAAGTTGCTTTCCCCACAAAAGCATTCGGGCCTTTGGAGCCCGCGACGCCGGTTCGAATCCGGCCGGGGCTACCACAAAACAATGTTAACGAGATACTTGGCTGGGGCTAAGCTTTCTTGGGTCTTGAAAACAACTTAAATGTCTCCTCATTTTCAGCGATAGTCTCCCCCTCGTGTTTGATAGTTCCCTTTATTTTCCACTCCCCTACCTCGGCATCCCTCGGGAATGAAACCACTTCCATGGGGACGAATGGATAAACTGTCTTCACACTGTCCGCAGGTATGTTGATGGTGCCCTTTTTCTCGAAGAAAATTTTGCCAGATGGTGTTTCTACCCACCATCGATATCCTGCTTTTTTAAACTCCTTGTGAAGGTCGTTGATTATCGTGAAATCGCCGAAAAAACCTGAACATTGGGAAAACTCATCCCGTGGTGGTGTTAGTATCATGTAGAGGGGAGAGAAAACCTTCTGCAAGGTGAAATATCCTTTCTTCGGTTTTCTGAAGTAGTCGACCACCGACCAAGTAATTGCGGGCCAACAGTCGACAAACATGAATTGAAAAATTCCAGTTATGCCATTATATTTTCGCCTTCGATAACTTTCAATTGCAAATTTCAACAGCTTGGCCTGATAATCCTGCGAGTTTTCGATGAATTCTCCGATCGATTTTCCCATTTTTATTTTAGCGACGTGAAACGTTGGTTCGTATTGAAAATCGTGGAAAGCCCACTTAGACCAGTTGGGGGGCCAAAGGTCTTTCTGTTTAAATGTTTTCTTCATGGATTCCAAGTTCATGAGGGCTTGAGCTCCGAATTCGGTGGGAAAAGGGCCACCTAGGATTCCCGCATACATATAGAAGTGTCCGTGATACCATCCGGGATAAGGATGTTCTTTGAATTCGCTTGCTAAATGGATGTATCGCGTTTCATCTAATTTTTTTGCAACTCTGTATAGTACTTTATCAAGTCTTTTCAGTTTGATTGGTGGCTCGTTGTGACAGCACCACACCACGATGCTAGGATGATTGAAGAAAGTATGAATCATGTCCTTAAGGATGGGGACTGTCTTCTTCATGAACCAATCCCCCTCGTCGTATGACCACTGAAGCGCGAAATCCTGCCAGATGAGGATTCCCATCTCGTCGGCTACGTCGTACAACTCCTCTCGCTCCACGTGGGCGTGAACCCGCGTGATGTTGATGTTACAGTCCTTTACCAGCTTGAGATCCCTTTCATATTTCTCTCGATTCATTTCAGAAAGCCATTGAGTGTGAATGATGTTGGTGCCTTTCGGGAAAAATCTCACCCCGTTTATGTGCCAGTAACCTTCTCTATCCACTTCTAGTTTCCGAACCCCAAACCTGCTTTTGACTTCGTCGCTTAGTTTACCGTTAACGCTGACCTTAACCTTAACAGAATAGAGATTTTGAGGGCCGCAATCCCATGGCCACCATAGTTTCGGCTTTTTGATAGAGTGGGCCAGAGTTAAACCGTTTTGTCCAGGTGTAAGCTTTGCCCGGCGTTTTAGTTTTATATGTTTGGTTTTGAAATTCGCCCCACAAATCTCAAGAGAAATGTCAGCTTCCAAGTTTGTTGGTTCAAGGTTTCTCAGGTAAAGTTGTGGACGCATGGCAACAGTTCCATCAGGGAGGAACTTTTGGTGTATAAGCAATTTATCGATTTTTATTTTGCTAGTGAAGATGAGTTGAACTGAATTCCAGATTCCACCAGTGTTTCCTTTCTGTCCCTCCTTCAAACTCACGCTTCCAGGTCTGCAGTCGTGGTGGCTATAAACACCTTTAACTAACGTTTTGTGGTCAGGCCAAACTCCTTTCTTCTCCCACGGTGAGTCCACTTTGACAACCAGTAAATTTTCATCTTTAAGGAGATTCGTCACCTCAAACTCGAATGGAGCAAAATATCCCTCGTGGGAGCCGAGATATCTTCCGTTGAGCCATACTTCAGCATAATAATCTACTCCATTGAAACGGAGGGTCGCCTTGCCGTGCTTGGTCTTCGGTTTGGAAAATCGCTTTCTAAACCATACCGCTCCCGAGTAATCCTTCAACTGGTCGAGGTGCCAGTTTACTGGTATTTTCATTAGGGGCCAATCAGCATCCTTTAGGCCGGGGTGCATGAATCCAATTTTTTCCCCTCTCCTGCCTTCATCCGTTCTAAATTTCCACTCACCATCTAGAGAGAGGATTGATGTGGGATTCCTTTTGAGAAACATGTCGCCCCTCCACACCAAGTGTTTCTACCGCTCCACATACTTCTTCCAGCTCTGCCTCGCGACTTGGATCCCGATAGCAATCAGAGCAATGCCTACCAAAACCAGCACGATGGCGTAGGCGGCCTGACTCCAGTTCTCGGAGAGCTGGGTCCCGCTGCTCACGAGGAGTAGAATCCCGGCTATGAGGAGGGAGATGTTCAATGTAGGTTTTCCGGGCCACACACGGCTCGCCCCCGCTAACACTAGCAGAGCACCGGCCGCAAGAAGCCCCGCTCCAGCCACCAGGCGGCTCGAGGTCATTGCACTCATGCCCTGATTGATGAGTATGGCCCCGACGACGACTAGCACTATCCCGATAAGCATGGTTGCAAAGTGCTTTGGCGGCTCGGGCACTGGCGGCGGAGTATAAGCGACCTCAGCCGACATAGCTGGGCCTTTCCGTATCTGGCTTCTGCATTGGGAGTACCCCGGGCAGCGGGATGGGCGGAGGGATATTGAGCGATCTGGAAACCACTGTGGCCTCGATCAACGACGTGTTGGTTATCGCTTGCAGGAGCATCGGCGGGGGTGCCTTCTTGTCCTTGTAACTTCCCTGAATTTTTTCGAGTTCTTCAGAAGTACCCGATATCAGTGCTTGTCCCTTGATGTTTATCTGCGCGACCGAGGGGGTATAAGCAATCGTCACGACGAAGGGTACTGCCAGCTTTTCAGCTCTGGATTCGATCCCCACGATGTTGACATTCGTTGAGATGTGCACTCCCGTTGGGGCAGGTTTATCTCGCTCCCAGAACCGCTCGGCGGAGATGTAGTTCACGTTCACACGTACTTGCAAGCTTGACCACCGTTTGATGTTCGGTTTTCTCCTATAAATCTGCGTTGGTTTTCTTGATCCCAGATGTCGGACTAAAATTCACGCTTTGGGAACCTGACATGAATATCGCGGACAAGAGGTTTGGCGAGGTGTCTGCGGGCCCTTGGAGGTACTTCAAATTTTCCCAAGTCCACTCTCCTTTTCAGTTTCACGATTTTAGCGGAACTAGGTGAGGCACGGACTTTACACTTTTTGCATGAGTATCCTTTGTTTCGGCCCTCAGACTTCATCCGCTTGCCGCAGTGTGGGCACCTTGGGTTCTCTTTTCGCAGCACGGGTACGAGCTTCAGGACAGCAAGCTTCTCGAGGTTGATGGTACGGGGCAACTCCGGCTTTTCCTTGATACCACCGTAAACCCGCACGCGATCCCCAACAATAAGTTTTTTTACCACTTCTCGGAACTGGCGTGTTGGTTCGTAGGCAGCGCAGTCGATCTCCCCTGTTTCATCTCGGATCCTAAAGATCACATGACCCCCCATGATTACCCGCGGTGTTTGGCATACCGCACCGTCCACGATGACCGACCAGTAGGGCCTCGCGTCGGAAATTTTCGCCCGGCGCAGGTGCTCATCCGTACCCTGGTTCGTCTTGTAGACCATCACGCGCTCGATTGGTTCCAAATCCTTTACGAGTTTGTGGGCTTTCTTCACGGCAGCTGGGCTTTCTCCGCGGATGCCATAGAGGATTGGGCAGGGTGTGTGAGGGGTGATTCGGATTTCTCCGGTGGACGGGTCAAGGTTATCAAAAGTACGTGGGTAAGTTTTCGTGTCCATCTCAGCAACCGAGTCTGCATCAACTTTCCTTGGAGTACCTCGATTTTTCGGGATGCGATATGTAATGAGTTCGAATGTTTGATCGCATTCGAGCGTATTGCCGATAGCTGCTAGCGCGCCGATGATGCCACGTCCGAACTTGAACTTGTGTACTTCAGCGCCGATTTCCCCAGCGAGGACTTCAGCTTCCTCAATCGTCACGATATCCTGCACAACTTTCTTCGAAAATGATCTCAATTTCGCAGGTATTTGTTTGTGTTGGTAAAACACGACACCAGGATTTGTGGTTTCGACATGAAGTTCGGCTAGCTCTTGAACGGTACTAAGAACGATATTTTTCGCCCGCGGAATTTGTGCTTCCTGAATTTCGATGGCGAACGCAATACTACAATTTCCACGCGTTTTATGGGGGCAGGACGGGTTCAATCTGATAAGTTTTGGAAATCCGACTAGTTTTGACCCGATTTTCCTAAGCTTTTCAATGACGACTGCGCCCACATAGGTTGTACACATCCCCTCTTTCGAATCCGTGTCATCAATACCGATATAGAGCTGTGTCAAGTTTATCGACCACTCAATTATCGTCTTTCATGAAAATAGAAGTATGGTTTGGTGGCAGTTTTATATGGCAGTTTAAATAGATTTACAAATGTGAATAGTGTGAAAGGGATTTTAGCAGGCATATGTGCGGGTCTTCTGCTTTTGGCGATGGCGCAGGTAGGAATATCAGAAGCTAATGTACCGACTTGGCAAGTTGGTGATACTTGGGCGATGGGTGCGAGCAACATCGACTTGGCTCCATTGATCCAGTATATAGAACAGGAGATTGAGACGATGGGGGGGAGCGCCGATTTGACTGGGACGCTCAGCGTTTATGAGATATTCAAGGTGGTAGAGGTTCAGGCCACACAGTACAAGGTGGAGATATCTATGGGGCTTGAGATGAACATCAGCGGAACCATGAGCGTCACCCAAGCTGGGCAGACGCAAAGTGGAAGCCTGAATTTAACTTTCACAGCAAAGGCAGACGGTTACGCTTACTTTACCAAAGACACGCTTGCATTGGCGAAGGAGGAGCTGAGCGGCGATATGGATCTCACCATGTCGATGCAGGCCGATGGGCAAACGGTGGACATAACAATGGACGTGAGTTCCGAAACAACGATAACGTTCGACCCACCCCTAGACATCTTCAACTTCCCAATTACGGTAGACAATAGTTGGACGGCTGAATCGACTGCAACAGTGACTGGGACGATAAGTGGCACGGTGAGCATGACTGGTCTCGGGGAGCAGAGCATAAGCCAACCGCTCGACACCACCACATCTGTATCGATACCTTTTCAATGTCCTTCCACTGCAGACGTAACACTTGAGGATGGTTCTGTGAGTACGTGTTACAAAATCACACAATCTGGAGCGAGCGTTGGAGGAGTGACTCCCACATGCCTTGGGGGTACTGCTTACTATTCTCCAGACAAGGGTTTCATCGTGAAGCAGGATTTAATGGGGCTCCCAGGGGCCGCAGGGCAAACGGGAGAAATGTCGCTAGCTGGAGTCGGGTCCACAGCATCGCTAGGTAGCATAAATCCAGTTACAGTGCAGGAGGCGGAGAGCGCCATAGCTGGGATGGGCGTTGGAGGTATCGACATCGTCCTCTTGGCCATCATAATAGGAGTTGTCGTAGCAGTAGTTGTGACGATTGTAGTTGTAGTTTTTGCGATCAGAAGGCACGCATAGACTGTCCAAGAAAACAAGATTGCTAGGCGAGAGAGCGGTTAGTTGCTCGTGCTGCATAAAAACCTTATTGAGCCCTATCGACAAGGAAAATTGGGTCTACATGACTGCTAGCTCCTGGGGCGTGTTTAAACATGACGTATGCGATGCGTTAAAGGCGGCTCTCTCCAAACTTGGCTGGAAGCCGCCGAGGCTGCTTGAGGACACGCTGGAGAAGCCCCCCGATCCAAAGCTAGGGGACTTGGCATCCACCATCTGTTTCGACCTCGCGAAGTCCCTCCACAAGTCACCCACGTGGCTCGCGGTGGAGCTCTCCAAGGTGATAAAACCAGTGGGGCTGATTGCGCGGGTCGAGGTCGTCGGCAACTACGTGAATTTCTTCGTGAACGTGCCAAAGCTGACTGAACTCACGCTTCGAGCGGTCGAGGAGGCCGACGAGGAGTACGGTCATCTCAAGGCTGGCAAGAGGAAGGTGGTGATTGAGCATACGAGCGTTAACCCCACGAAGCCTCTCCACATAGGCCACGGTCGGAACGCGGTCATCGGGGACACTATGGCCCGGGTCCTGCGGGCGTTGGGTTATCAGGTCGAGGTCCAGAACTACATCGACGACATGGGGCGCCAAGTGGCCGAGACTCTGCTCGCTAACCAACTCATCAAGCGCAAGCCGCGAGCGAAGTTCGATCATGTGCTTGGGCTCATCTACGCTGAGATGCACCGACGCATCGGGCAGGACGCCAAGCTCGAGGAGCGGGTAAGGGGAATCCTCGCGGAGCTCGAGCGCGGAAAAGGAAAACGGGTCGTCACGGCAAAACGTTTGACGCAACGCTGCGTGGAGGCGAACTTGGAAACCACCGATCGCTTGGGTGTGAGTTATGATTTGTTGGTGTGGGAGAGCGACATTGCACGTTCCGGGATATTGGTCGAGGTTCTAGAGCGACTCCGCGCGACTCCCCACGTCACAGAGGGAACTGGCGAACGCGTGGGTACTTTGGTCTTGAGGCTTGCCGATTACGGAATCGATGATAAGGTGCTCGTCCGCTCAGATGGAACGGCTGTCTACACGGCTCGAGATATAGCCTACCAGCTCTGGAAGTTCGGGCAAACGAAGTCAGGGTTGCGGTTCAGGCTCCACTCAAAACGTCCGGATGGCAGCAAAACCTACACCACGTCGCAGCGGGGAAAATCAATCGCGAGATTCGGGCAGGCAGATAAAGTGATAAACGTTGTGGGGGCCGAGCAACGGTTCCCCCAGCGGGTCGTCTTCACCGCGCTTAAGGTCCTCGGGCTCGAGCAGGAATCACAGAACTCTCACCACCTTGCCTACGAGCATGTCTGGCTCCCAAGCGGCAGGTTCTCGGGGCGAAAGGGTACATGGGTAGGGTTCTCGGTGGATGATGTTGTGGAGGAAGCGGTGACCCGGGCCCACGTGGTGGTCGAGGAGCACGCCCCCAAGGCGGGCGAGCGGTTCAAACAAGAGGCCGCGGAGTTCGTGGGGGTGGGAGCAGTCAGGTACTCGTTGCTCAGCACCTCTCCCGAGAAGCGCATCACGTTCAGATGGGAGGATGCACTCAACTTCGACCGCAACAGCGGCCCAGCGGTGCAATACTCGCATGCTCGGGCCTGCAGCATCCTTCGTAAAGTCAAGCGCCGGGGCGGGAAGCACCCGAGCGATGTCTTCAAGTTGCCGCAGGAGGCGCGCTTGGTCAAGTTGCTCGCGAGGTTTCCAGAGGTTGTGCGTGAGGCAGGCGAGAAGTTACAACCAAATCTGCCCGCGCTTTACGCAGCAGAGCTTGCGCTGGCGTTCAACACTTTTTACGAAGTGGCCCCGGTGATCGATGCAGAGACGCCCGAGCTCCGCGCCGCCCGCCTGCGCCTGGTGAATTGTGTTAGGATAACGCTACGGAACGCGCTTGAGTTGATGGGGATGGTCGCTCCCGAACGCATGTGACGTTATTTCTGAAAACCTTCCTTGAATTCCCCTCGCTCTAGGCGCCCGTACCATTCTCGCTCGGTCGGTCCTTGGGCGTGAAGCTCTTTCCGCATCGCCTCGAGGAGTTGGGGTGCCTGGCCAACGAATTCCGAAGCTGAGAGCACCCGATGCTCCTGCTTACCTGCTTCAGCGTACACAGGCCGCAAGTAATCCCCATAGTCAAGTGATCTTAGCAGGTGGTGATCGATTATGGTCAGCGGTACCCCCCCAACCACCTTCACCATGTTGTCGAGCGCCTTGGTGAGGCTTTCTTCGTCGATCTTGAAGTTTTTGAGGTAGATAGGAGGACCGCCCATCACCAGCATGTCCGGCCGCTGCTTCAAAATCAGCCGCAGCGCTTCCTCGTTAATCGGTCCCTGCACATCCGACGCATGCATGAGCGAGCACTCTGGCGTCCGCACCGTCAGCATCAGAACATATCCAAGCTGTGAGCCTGCCGTTCCATGAAAAACAGGTTTCGAGAACTCCAAGGTGGTCTGGCCGAACTCGAACTTTTTGCCGTCCGCAACCTGAATTTCTTTCACGATTTTCGAGTTGAGCTTCTGGAACATGTAGCCCCGCTTCCGTTGGCTAAAGTTTATGTTCGAGTGGATGTCCTTCGCTAGGATGAGCTTGCCACGGTATAGGCGCTCGGCGAGTTCGGGGGAGCTCCATGTCCAGGTCCAGTCCTCGAAGCTCGGGACGTAGTGGTCGAAGTGGTAATGGCTTATCGTGAGCACATCGGCCCCTCTCGCCGCCTCCATTATCGTCTGGCGCGAGCGGGCCAGCGCCACGTACTCGTGCTCGTGGGGGCCCAGGTTGAATCGTGGTCCAAGGGCAGAGCCGGGATCAATGACGAGCTTGAGGTTGTCCGTTTCGACTAGGGTTGCCATACTCCGGACGCCAAAGCTCTCAAAGGCTAGCGGGAGGACGCGGATTTTGCCGTCACCGATTGGGATGGCTTTCATGCGACCGAGATAGTTTTTCACCGTGAAGCTTAAATCTGAAGCTCCTGTATCATTAACGATGTCCCATTTCAACTATCTTGGCCGGCCGAGGCTCAAGCGACCGGTACTGATCGCAGGCCTGCCCGGTATAGCGAATATCGGTAAACTTGCAGTCGAATATTTAATTCACAAGCTCAATGCGGTGAAGTTCGTAGAGCTGTATTCTGAGCACTTCCCTGAGTGGGCGATTCAAGAGAACGGCGCACTCAAAACACTCAAAATGGATTTTTTCCACGCTAGACCCACAGGGTTGAAGCGCGATTTGATCTTAGCGACCGCAGATGCTCAGGCAGCTACTCCCACAGGTCAGTATATGCTCACAGGGGAGATTCTGGACTTCGCAGGGAAACAAGGGGTGGAGACTGTAGCAACAATGGCAGCATATGTGCTTGCCCAAAATGAAGTCCGAGACGAAAATGTGGTCGGAGCGGCTTCTGACGCTGAGGTGAGAAAGTTGCTTAAGGAACATGGAGTTGAGCTTCTCGACGGAGGGATGATCGTAGGCATGAATGGCTTGCTTCCCGCATTGGCAGCGGCGGAGGGGATGCGAGGGTTATGCCTGCTGGGCACAACGAAGGGGGGCCTGTTGGATGTCGGGGGCAGCGAGGCGGTCCTGCAGGCTTTGAGCTCAGTGTTAGGTTTTTCCGTGGACACGCAGGAACTCCATCAACATGCCGCAGCCCTGTCGAAATTTAAACCCCGCATGTTCAAACTTCCAAAAGATTTGGACGAGGAACTAAGCTACATACGTTAAGCCCCAAACGAAGAACGGTGGGCAAGTGTCGGGACTCTCCCAAAATGAAATGAGAAGGTTAGCGAGAGCATTCGTTAGGCGCTCGATGAGAATAGGAAAAAAGCGTGGTGGGGGGCACGATGCAACAAGGATTATTTACAATCGCACTGACCTGACATGCGAAAAATTTGCTTACAAAGTTGAAGAAGAGTGCTGGAGGGCAGGCGCGCACACGCTTTTGCTTGGGTACTCGTCCAAGAGGCAGAAGCTCAAGTATATGGTGACTCCTGAAAGCTCCCTGCGTGAGGTGAGCCCGTTTGCGGAGGCGATTGCGAGGCGGGCCGATGTATTGATTTTCATCGGGGAGGAGGACGAGCCGAACTGGGCGAAGGGTCTCACGGCGAAGATTAAACTCACTGCGCCTATTCGAGAGAAGCTTCACGAGATTACAGATAGGAGGAAGACCCGATGGGCGTACTTCGGCTGGCCAGTCCCAGGAACAGCTCGCGCTTATGGTTGCCCAATCAAACGATTTAGACAGATTTTTTTCGACAGCATCCGGAAGACCTTTGCACGAGAACTGTTCGAATTTTGTAAATTGTATCATGACGCACTCAAGGGGAAAGATAGGGTTCAAATAGTGGCAGATGATGGTACAGACCTGAATTTTCAAATAAAGGGCCGCCCAGTGCTGGTCGACGATGGCATGATATCCCGCGAGGATCTTGCGCGCGGTGATGTTGGGGTTAATATTCCTGCGGGCGAGGTTTTCATCGCCCCCCTTGAAACAAGCGCAAATGGGAAAATTTTGTTCGAGAGAGTCGCCATCCCAGGTTTCGGAAAACTTGAGGGGCTGACGCTCAGGTTCAAGCGGGGCAAAGTCGTAAGCTATGAGGCCGAGCGCGGCAGGGAAAACTTCACCAAGTTCCTCGCGGCGAACACGGGTGAAAAGGATCGCATCGGGGAGTTCGGCATAGGCACGAATCCGGGGGCAGCATACACGGGGGGAAGCATAATCATTGACGAAAAGATCTTCGGCACGGTCCATATCGCCATAGGCAACAACCGTGGGGCTTACCACGGCAAAAATCGAGCCTCCAGCCATCTCGATCTCATCAAGGACATGCGACGCGGGCAAGTTTTCGTGGACGGCGAACTCGTCATGGACCGAGGTAGACCCGCTTGATGGTAGGTTGCAATTCCAGTTATGATTTGAGCAAAGAGAAAGTTTGCGCTTCTGTGCAAAGTGATTTATGGTCAACTTCACGAAGGACATCGGAGGTAAACACGTTGGCGGGAAATAGATGGAAATAATTTTTACAATCCTCTTTATTTTGGCGGTGGTATGGGGTGTTGGGCTACTTTTTGAAAAGTTCGGCCAACCTCTAATTTTAGGGGAGCTTCTAGCGGGGCTGGTCATCGGTCCGCCGCTCCTGGGCCTTGTTGGCCCACCCGGAGCTGTTTTTGTATGGACCCCAGCTTTGGATATCCTTGCTATGCTAGGGATGTTTTTCCTGATGTTTTACGCAGGGTTAATAACCGATCCAAAAAAATTAGGGAAGAGGGTAAAAACATTTTTTGGTGTGGGGATAGCAGGCACCCTCATGCCTTTATTTTTAGGATGGCTCGTCACCTGGTTCTTTACGCGCGATTTTTGGATAGCGATCATAGTGGGACTCGCCATCTCGGGCACTTCCCTTGTTACCAAGGTGAGGATACTCGGCGACTTGGGCATCCTCAAATCTAAAGTGGGGTACACCATGATGGGCGGGGCGATGGTGGACAATATTTTCACGTTCATCCTCCTCGCTGTGGTCATCAAGGCAATAACAGGGGAAATAGTGGGTCCTTTGGATGTGTTGTATACAGTAGCACTGGTGGTAGCCTTCTTCGGAATCGCACTGTTCATCGGCTATCGTATCTATCCGCGAGTTGGAAAGTTATTCGTCCACCCAGGGGCGAGAGGCTTCACGTTTGCTTTAGTAATGGGTCTACTCATCGCGGGCATCGGACAGATGATGGGACTGCACTTCATTATTGGCGCATATCTAGCGGGTTTGTTCGTGCGAGAGGAGTTCGTGGGCGGAGCATTTCGGGACCTGGACAAACGTTTTCAGACCCTTAGCCACGGCTTTCTGGGACCCATATTTATCGTAAGCGTGGCTTTTCACGTGAGCTTTGGAGTGTTTGAAACACACACCCTATTCTTGATTGCGCTTATCATAGCGGCGATAGCTGGAAAGGTGATAGGAGCAGGCGGCGGAGCGTATCTCACTGGATTGAAAAAAAGAGAAGCACTCATCGTCGGCATAGGGATGAACGGACGTGGGACGGTGGAGCTCATCTTGGCGATGGTTGGTCTCGAGATTGGAATCCTTGCCAATGTTCACGTGTCCTTGCTCGTTTTCACAGCTCTTGCAACCACCCTCATAACTCCAATAGGGTTAAAGTACATGCTCCGCAAACGCCGAAAAAGAGGTAACGCCAACCGCTGAGCATGCTTAAAACAATTTATTTATGTTTACTAGGAGAATTGGGCTTGGTTTAACATGGGCTGGTAAACGTGTTTTCAACATTGGTGTCTACGGTAAAATGGGCAGGAAGTGGGGGCAAAAAAAGTGAAAGGAAAAAGCAGGCGGTTGGTGTCCCGATAGTTTTGATCGCTTCCTTTATCGAGATGAGCGATTTCAACTTAAACCCGTTTATTGCTTTCACGGGTGGATTCCCATCAAAGATTTTCCCCAAACGACTTCTTAGGAAATATTGGTACCCTATAACCCCAAGTGGGGAGGATGGGCGCGCGAAGTTCGCTCCATATGGATTGAGAAAGATCGAAGCATTATTGGGAGAAGAGTTCGGGGAAGAAAATGTTGTTACCTGTACCCCTCAAAATCTCAACAGGTTCGTCGGCTCAAATACGAAGGTCATCGGAATTTCCACGATGGATCCGCTCGGGATAGGTTTTGTGAGTCGGACCTACACCTCACTCGTCGCGATCGGTGGCGAGCCGATAGCAGCGGATGAATTCAGATATTTGATGAGACATCCAAAATTGAAGAAAAAGAAACGCAAATATAAAGTGATAGTCGGGGGTTCTGGCGCTTGGCAGATATCAAGGGGAAACATGCAAGATGAGTTCAAGATTGACACGGTGGTAATCGGCGAGGCCGACCGCATAGCGCTGGAGATATTCCACAAGGCGATGAGGGGCGAGAAACTGCCGAAAGTTGTCCGCACGAGAAAACCAAAAGTCGGAGAAATTCCCACGATAACAAAACCAGCCCTCTTCGGAGTCGCTGAGATAACTAGGGGTTGCGGCAAGGGATGTCAATTTTGTTCCCCGACTATGCGAACTTTCTATAGTTTCCCATTAGAAAAAATCAAAAAAGAAGCCGAACTGAATGCCCGTGCTGGCTCAAAGATGGTGGTTCTACAGACCGATGATCTCTTTCTTTACAAACACCACGAACGCTTCGTGCCTAACCGGGAGGCAATCACCGAGCTCATAAACACAATTGGAAAAATAGAGGGCATAGAGTATTTACAACCAGCTCACGCTGCGCTTTCGCCAGTTGTCCACGACCCGAAGATAATAGAGGAAATAGCACCGGTGCTCGTGGAGAAGGGGCGGTGGCATTGTAACGGCAGGAAGGTAGCCTCGATAGAAGTTGGGATTGAAACTGGGAGCGCCAGATTGATGGAAAAGCACATGCAGGGCAAAGCGCTGCCTCTCAAGACTGAGGATTGGCCAGAGATAGTCACTCAGGCGGTCGGCATCCTTAACGATAATGATATCTGTCCGCTTGCAACCCTTGTGGTCGGGCTTCCAGGAGAGCGTGAGGAGGATACTATTGCCACCATGGAGCTCGTTGATGATTTGCGGGGGTCAGAAATCTTCTACGTGCCTCTCTTCTTCACATCGGAGGAGGAGTGCCTGCTCAGCTCAGCGCGGCAGGCTGACCTCAGTCACCTCACGGAACAACACTGGGAGTTCTTCGCGACCTGCTGGAGATACAACATAAACCTCTGGGGCCAGGACTTCAACAGGAAGGTGTGGTTGGCGTCGGCACTGCTATACCCATTATACTACAGGTGGAAACACGGGTCGAAAATTGGGAGGGCGATAAGGGTACTTGGCGGGGTCGAGAGCAGATCTCATCAGCGAGAGGCAGCTTAGGGTAACTCAACGAACGTGTATCTTTTTTTATCAATTATGAGGTGGATATAATGGACAAACCGAAGGCGGTGTTTTACAGAGGAGCTGCATTTCGGGTCGACCCTGAGGTTTACGAGCCTGCGGAGGACACATTCCTGCTTGCAGACAACTTGGGGGAATGCCTTGGGAAACGTGTTTTGGAGCTGGGTACAGGTTGTGGACTGATTGCGATTTTGGCTGCAAAGAGCGGAGCGCAGGTCGTCGCGACAGATGTGAATCAAGCCGCGTTAAAGTGTGCTCGTACGAATGCCTCAGCACATGGTGTTACAGATTGCATAGACTTCCGTTTGGGGAGCCTTTTTGAGCCAGTAACTGAAGAGCGATTTGATTTGGTGATTTTTAACCCGCCTTACTTACCAACTGAATCCAAAGAGGCGCTCGGCTCCCCGATCGACTTGGCTTGGGAGGCAGGTCCTAAAGGGCGTGCGGTCATTGACCCGTTTTTGGGCAGACTACCGAATCACCTCACAAATGGCGGCCGGGCGCTGTTTGTGCAATCATCACTTTCAAATGTGGACAAGACCTTACAGAAACTGCGTGAGCACGGGTTTAATGTAAATATTGCACGAAAGAAATTGTCGTTTGAGGAACTCTTTCTGCTGCGTGTTTATAGGCCATCATAAGATTTTTAGCTTGGCAGCGGCAAGTCCAGCAAGTTGGTGATGCTCATGGGAAAGCGTCCTCGAAAATGGAAGAAGAAGGGCCACATGCGCTGGAAGTGGGTCCGAAAGCGGATGCGGCGGAAGCTACGCAGGATCAGG